>JANOZF010000163.1:0-33352 GCA_031429255.1 Rubrivivax sp. | reverse complement strand
GGGCCCCCCCGCCTAACCCTCTCCCCGCGGTTTCCCCGCGCGACCCCCCCCCCCACCATCGCCCCCCCACGCTCCTAGCCGACATGGCGGTGACTGCACGCCTGTCGTGCTCAACCGTCGCGCGCAACAGTCATGTTCACTGGTTGAACCAGCCCTGCGCTGCAGTCCTTTACGCCCGCCCTTCCCGCCAACCCTTTTCGCCTGTCCTTCACAGCAACCGATGCCCGAGCGCAAGTCCAAAGCACCCTCCGTGGTTGTCGAACGCCAGGCGCGCCGCGGGCACGGCCGTTTGACGCTGCAAGACGTGGCGGCCGCCGCGGGCGTGACCTCGATCACCGTCTCCCGCTTCTTGCGCGAGCCCGGGGTGGTGGCGCCCGACACTGCCGAGCGCATCCGCGCGGCGCTGACAAAAACCGGCTACGTGCCCAACAAGCAGGCCGGGCTGCTGGCCAGCGGCGTCAGCAACATCGTGGCCGCTTTGCTGCCCAACCTGGCCAACTCCATCTTTGCGGAGACAGCACAGGGCCTGAGCGACGGTCTGCAGGCGGCCGGATTTGAACTGCTGATTGCCAGCACCGGCTATTCATTGGAACGCGAAGAGCACCAGTTGCGCGCGCTGATGGGCTGGCACCCCGCAGCGGTGGTGGTGACCGGGCGGCGCCATTCAGCCGGCGCGCTGAAGCTGCTGGCCAACGCCAAGGCCGCCGGCACGCCGGTGATCGAAATCTGGGACCACCACCCACCCGAGCCCGGTGCACGGCGCACCGCATTCACGCAGATCGGCTTCAACCACGACCATGTGGGTTGTGCGATGGCGCAACACCTGCTGGCGGCCGGACACCAACGCGTGGCCTATGTGGACAGCGGGGTGGCCGAGGACTACCGGGCCCATGAACGCGGCCTGGCTTTCGCCCGCACGGTGCATGAAGCAGGCGGCCAGGTGACGGTGCTGGTCGCGCCGGCAGGCGACGCGTTTGACGCGGGCCGCCAGGTGCTGCGTGAGCTGGTGCAGGCGGGCCCGCCCAGCATCACCGCAGCCGCTTTCGCCAACGACCATCTGGCCAGTGGCGCACTGCTGGAGGCTGTGCAACTGGATGTGCAGGTGCCCGGGCGCCTGGCTTTACTGGGTTTTGGCGACTTTGCCATCGCCCGGCAACTGAGCCCCGCGCTGAGCAGCGTGCAACTGCCGCGCCACGCCATCGGCACCAAAACCGCGCAGTCATTGTTGAACGCCTTGCGCCACGCCAAGGCGGCGGTGCCTGTGGCCCTGCCCTGGGCCCTGGTGGCACGCGGCAGCACAGCACACACCGGTCCGTAGCCATGGACGCTGTGGACTACATCGTGGTTGGCGCAGGTTCCGCCGGCTGCGTGCTGGCCGGCCGGTTGAGCGAAGACCCGGCCACCACAGTGCTGCTGCTGGAAGCCGGCCCGCCCGACCAGTCGCTGTGGATACACCTGCCCATCGGCTACGGCAAGACGATGTGGAGCAAGAAATACAACTGGTGCTTCCAGACCGACGCCGAGCCCAACATGAACGGCCGCCGCATCTACTGGCCGCGCGGCAAGACGCTGGGCGGCAGCAGTTCAATCAACGGCCTGATCTACATCCGCGGCCAGCGCCAGGACTACGACCACTGGGCCGCGCTGGGCAACCCGGGCTGGGGTTATGACGACGTGCTGCCCTACTTCATCAGGTCAGAGGCCAACCAGCGCGGCGCCAGCCGCTTCCACGGCGGCAACGGGCCGTTGCGCGTGTCGGACATCGCCGACCGAGACCCGCTCATCGAAGCCTTCATCTCTGGCGCGCAGGAAGTGGGCGTGCCGGCCACCGACGATTTCAATGGTGCGCAACAGGAAGGCGCCGGCTACTACCAGCTGAACACGCACCGCGGCTGGCGCTGGAGCGCGGCAAAAGCCTACCTGGCACCCGCCCGTAAACGCACCAATCTGCAGGTGCAGACGGGCGCCCAGGCCACTGGCCTGGTGATGGAAGGTGGCCGCGCCGTGGGCGTTCGCTACCGTCACAACGGTACGGACAAGGAGGTTCGCTGCCGCGCCGAGGTGCTGTTGGCGGCCGGCGCGCTGCAGTCGCCGCAGTTGCTGCAACTCTCGGGCCTGGGGCCGCAGCAGGTGCTGCAAGCGCGCGGCGTGCCCGTGTTGCACCACCTGCCGGGCGTGGGCGAAAACCTGCAAGACCACCTGCAGTTCCGGCTGACCTTTGAAAGCACGCGCCCCACCACCAACGACGAGCTGCTGTCCATGGCCGGTCGCGTGAGCCTGGGCCTGCAGTGGCTGCTGAAGCGCAGCGGGCCGCTGGCGGTGGGCATCAACCAGGGCGGCTGCTTCATGCGCGCCTTGCAGCCCGATGCACCATCGCCGCCAGGCGCGGCCACCGATTCCCGGCCCGACACCCAGTTCCACGTGGCCACGCTGTCGGCGGACATGGCCGGCGGCAGGGTGCACCCGTTCTCGGGCTTCACTTTCTCGGTGTGCCAGTTGCGGCCCGAGTCGCGCGGCAGCGTGCGCATACGGTCGCGCGACCCCTTCGAGCCGCCATCAATGCAGCCCAACTACCTGGCCACCGAAACAGACCGGCGCACCGCGGTAGCGGCCGTAAAGGCGGCCCGCGCCATTGCCACCAGCCGCGCGATGCAGCCGCTGGTCAAACGTGAAGTGAAGCCCGGCCCCGAGGCCAACGACGACGCAGCGCTGCTGGACTTTTGCCGCAACCACGGCGCCACCATCTTCCACCCCAGCGGCACGTGCAGCATGGGCGCTGACGCCGCGGCCGGCGCGGTGGTGGACGCGCGCCTGCGCGTGTACGGCGTGGGCGGGCTGCGCGTGGTCGACTGCTCGGTGATGCCCACGCTGGTGTCGGGCAACACCCATGCACCGGTGGTGATGATGGCCGAGAAGGCAGTGGACATGATCCGGCAGGATGCACAGCGGGCTTGATGCGCAACCACGGGCGGACAGGCTGCTGCAGCCGCAGTCTCGGCACTTGCCACAGCCATTGCCATGCGCAGGCCCGCACGGGTGCCGTCTTCGCGCTGTCGCTGGTGCGCTCTTTATTGGCCCTGCCTCCAGTCAACACGCGGGGCATCGCGGCCCGCGGCAGGCCAGGTGCCCCGATCACTGCCCCGCATTGCCTGCCGGCCGCGACAACAGGTTCACGTAGTCGTGCTGCACGGTCACCACCGTGCTGACGCGCCACTCCACCGGCTTGCCGCTCAGGTCCAGCGCCACGCGCCGCACCTGCAGCACCGGCTGGCCCAGCGGCACGCCCAGCACCCGCGCTGCGGCGCGGTCGGCACCCACCGCGCGCAGGCGCTCATGCGCCTGGGCCACCGTGATGCCGAATTCATGCTGGTACAGGTGGTAGATGGTGCTGGGGCGCTCGCGCCAGCGCTTTTCGGTCAGGCCCTTGAACTGTGCGGCAGCAATCACCAGGCGGTCGTGCACCACCGACTTCGCCTGCAGGCGCAGGCGGTTTTCAACTTGAAACGCAGCGTCGCCCACCTGGCCGTGCAGTGCGGCGGCGGCCTCTTCGTCGAGCCGCGTGCGTTCGAAGCTGACCAATTCGACCAGGGGTGCTTCGCGCAGGCCGTCGCTGCGCTCGACGTGAAAGAACTGGAACAGAAAACGGTCGCTGCCGTGTGAGGCCACGAAGGTGCCGCGGCCTTGGCGGCGCACCAGAATGTGCTCGGCCACCAGGTCGTCGACCGCGCGGCGCACGGTGCCCACGGAAACACCGAAACCCTGCGCCAGGTCGGTTTCGCTGGGCAGCGTGCCCGAGGGCGCCACGGCGCCACTTTCGATGCTGCGCAGCAAAGCGCGTTTGACAGCGCGGAAAAGCGGCATGCCAGCGGCTTCGGGCGTGATGGCCTCAATGGCCAAGGCACCCGAGCGGCGGGCACCTGGCGCGAGCATGCGAACACCCGATGCGCTGTGCGCGGGGCGGGTTTGCGCTGCTGCTACCGGTGCGATGGCACGGCCTTTGAGGGTGGGCATCGAACCATGCTACAGGCCAGCGCGTGAACTTGAAAGCCTTGCATCTTCAAGTCATATAGATGACTCGGTTGACAGGCCTCACAGCCGGCCTTGATACTGCGCGCCACCCGTCGGGCAACCGGCTGCAACGGAGACCATTTCAATGATTCATTTTGTGTTGCACGACGCCGCCGACAGCGTGGCTGTGGTGGTGGTTGAAGGCGTCACCGCCGGCATGAAGCTCAAGGGCTGGATCATGGACGAGGACAAGATGACCTCGGTCACCGCCAAGCAAGACATCCCCATCGGCCACAAGGTGGCGCTGCGCAAGATGGCGGTGGGCGACACCGTTATCAAATACGGCATCGACATGGGCAAGGTCGTGAAGCCCATCAGCTCGGGCGAACATGCCCATGTCCACAACATCAAGACCAAGCGCTGGTGATGGAGCGGCGCACGGGGCTGCAGGGCGAGCCGCATGCGTCATTGCGATGCTCGCAAGGCGGGAACCTTGCTGCGGGTCGCTCCTAGCCTGCGACCCGCTCGCTACGCCCCCTGCACCACTCCATTCAGCTCGTTGAACAAAACAATCGACAGATCGGAAGAATCAACATGTCCGTCATCAGCAAGAAAACCACCTTCCTCGGCTACCGCCGCGAAAACGGCCGCGTCGGCATTCGCAACCACGTCATCATCCTGCCGCTGGACGACCTGTCCAATGCCGCTGCCGAAGCCGTGGCGCACAACATCAAGGGCGCGCTAGCCATTCCGCACCCCTACGGCCGGCTGCAGTTTGGCGCCGACCTTGATTTGCACTTCCGCACCCTCATCGGCACCGGATGCAACCCCAACGTGGCGGCGGTGGTGGTCATCGGCATCGAAGACGGCTGGACGCAGAAGGTGGTGGAAGGCATAGCCACCACCGGCAAGCCCGTGGTGGGCTTCGGCATCGAAGGCCATGGCGACCATGAAACCATCATGAAGGCGAGCAAGGCTGCACGTGCATTCGTGCAGCAGGCCAGCGAGAAGCAGCGCGAGAAGTGCAACATCAGCGAGCTGTGGGTCAGCACCAAGTGCGGCGAGAGCGACACTACCAGCGGCTGCGGCGCCAACCCCACCGTGGGCAACGCCTTCGACAAGCTGCACAAGCTGGGCAGCTACCTGTGCTTCGGCGAAACGACTGAACTCACCGGCGGTGAACAGATCGTGGCCGCGCGCTGCAAGACCGACAAGGTGCGCGAACAGTTCATGTTCATGTTCAACCGCTACCAGGACGTGATCAACCGCCACAAGACCAGCGACCTCTCGGACAGCCAGCCGACCAAGGGCAACATCGCTGGCGGCCTGACCACCATCGAAGAAAAGGCCTTGGGCAACATCCAGAAGATCGGCAAGACCTGCACGGTGGACGGCGTGATCGACAAGGCCGAGATGCCCACCCACCCCGGCCTGTGGTTCATGGACAGTTCATCCGCCGCCGCCGAGATGGTGACCCTGTGCGCCGCCAGCGGTTATGCGGTGCACTTTTTCCCCACCGGCCAGGGCAACGTCATCGGCAACCCCATCCTGCCGGTCATCAAGATCTGCGCCAACCCGCGCACCGTGCGCTTGATGAGCGAACACGTGGACGTCGACAGCTCAGGCCTGCTGCAGCGCGAGATCACACTCGACGAAGCGGGTGACCAGTTGCTGGAATGCATGTTGCGCACCGCCAATGGCCGCCTGACCGCGGCTGAAGCGCTGGGACACCGCGAGTTCGTGCTGACGCGCCTGTACGAAAGCGCTTGAGCCAGGCTCCCTCTCCCTTGACGGGAGAGGGAGCAAAGAGAAAAAGAGGAAATCCGGATGCGCATCGTCATCACCGAATTCATGGACGAGCGCGCCGTGGCGCAACTGCGCGCGGCGCACGACGTGCTGTACGACCCCGGGCTGGTGGACGACGCGCCGCGCCTGCTGGCGCAAGCCGCTGGCGCCGACGGTCTGATCGTGCGCAACCGCACGCAGGTGCGCGGTGCCTTGCTGGCCGCATTGACCCGTTGCAAGGTGGTGGGCCGCTTGGGCGTGGGCCTGGACAACATCGACGTCGCCGGCTGCGAACAGCGGGGCCTGCCGGTGATACCCGCCACCGGTGCCAACGCTCTGAGCGTGGCCGAATACGTGGTGGCCACCACGATGCTGCTGCTGCGCGGCGCCTACCTGCATACCGCCGCGGTGACCGACGGCCAGTGGCCGCGCAATGCCCTGTCCAACGGGCGTGAAGCGGGCGGCAGGACGTTGGGGCTGGTGGGCTACGGTTCCATCGGGCAGCTCACGGCCAAGCTGGCGCGCGGGCTGGGCATGCAGGTGATGGCCTTCGACGCGATGATGGACGCCGACCACCCGGCCTTTGCCGACGGCACTGCACGGTGTGCAGGTCTGGAAGAAGTGATCTCGATGAGCGACGCGGTGAGCCTGCACGTGCCGCTGGTGGACAGCACACGAAACCTGTTCGACGCCGCACGCATCGCGACAATGAAAAAAGGTGCCGTGCTGATCAACACCGCACGCGGCGGCATCGTCGACGAAGTGGCGCTGGCTGCGGCGCTGAAGAGCGGCCACCTGGGCGGCGCCGCCATCGACGTGTTCGGCACCGAGCCGATGCCGGCGGCAGCCCATTTCCAGGGCTGCCCGAATCTGGTGCTGACGCCACACATTGCCGGCGTAACGGCCGAGGCCAACGAGCGCGTGAGCTTTCTCATTGCGCAGAAGGTGCTGGAGGCTCTGGCATGAAGCTGCCGCTGACCGAAGTGCAAGCGCTGGTGGCCGCAGCGCTGCAGCGCGCCGGCGCCAACCCTGCCATGGCCCACAGCACCGCGCGTGCGCTGGTGCTGGCCGAGAGCCAGGGCCAGGGCGGGCATGGCCTGTCGCGGGTGGCGCAATACAGCAGCCACCTGCGCAACGGCCGCGCCAACGGCCAGGCGCTGCCCCAGGTGCTGCACCGCAAGGGCGCCACGCTGGTGGTGGACGCGCAAGAGGGCCTGGCCTTTGCGGCCTGCGATCTGGCCGTGAATGAGGCCATCAGCACCGCGCGGGCACAGGGCGTGGCCGTGGTGGGTGTCGTGCGCAGCCACCACTGCGGCGTGGTGGTGGACCACCTGCGCGCGGTGGCTGCGGCTGGCATGGTGGGCCTGGGATTTGCCAATTCGCCCGCAGCGATGCCGGCGGCCGGCGGCAAGCACCCGATCTTTGGCACCAACCCGGTGGCCGCGGTGTTTCCGCGGCGCCAGGATGCCAGCGCGCCCGTGGGCACGCGCGACCCTTTGATGGTCGACCTGAGCCTGTCGGAAGTGGCCCGTGGCAAGGTGATGCTGGCCGCCAAGGAAGGTCGGCCCATCCCCGCCGGCTGGGCGCTGGATGCCCAGGGCCAGCCCACCACCGACGCCAAGGCCGCACTGGCCGGCTCGATGCTGCCGCTGGGCGCCGTCAGTTCACCCAAGGGTGCGATGCTGGCGCTGGTGGTGGAACTGCTGGTCACGGCCGTCATTGGCGCCAACTTCGGCTTCGAAGCATCGAGCTTCTTCGTCGACGAGGGCAACCGCCCGGGCATCGGGCAGGCCTTCATCGTCATCGACCCTGGCGCGCTGGCCGGCAATGACAGCTACCTCGACCGGCTGGAAGTGCTGGTGGCCGAGATGCTGAAAGACGAGGGCGTGCGGCTGCCTGGCGCACGCCGCGAGGCTTTGCGGCGCAAGGCCGAAGCCGAGGGCCTGGAAGTGGCCGACGCGCTGCTGGCGCAGTGGCGCGGCTGACGGGCAGCCCACGAAGCGGCGCCTGAGGCGCGCCGTTGCGCGGCAGCACCCGCACCACCTCCAGGGGGCGTTCGCGGCGCTCGCCGCAGCCTCAGGGCGTGTCGTCGTTGGCCGCCGCAGCACCCACACGCTGCACACGCGACGCAAAACCTTCGGCACCCAGGCTGGCCACCGAAGCCGCCTGCGCACTGGCGCGCTTGAGCAGCGCATCGGCCTGCTTGCCATGTTCCGGGTACAGCGCCATGCCCACCGTCACGGTGACGCTGCAAGGCTGGCCGGCCACGCTGAACGGCTGCTGCAGCGATCGCACCAGCTTGCTGGCCACGCCGTCGGCGTCGGTCTTCTTTTCCAGCCGGCCCAGCAGCACGCCAAAACCGTCGTCGCCGATGGCGGCCACCACGTCGCTGGCGCGCAGCCCACTGCGCAGTCGCACGGCCACCTTGCGGCGCAGCACATTGGCCGACTCGGCCCCCAGCCGTTCAGCAGCCAGCGCCAGGCCATCCACGCGCAACACCAGCAACAGCATCGGCGCCGGCTCGCGTTCACGCAGCGCCAGCAGTTGCGTCATGTGTTCCACCAGTTGCGACTGGTGCGGCAGGCCGGTGGCCAGGTCGGTGGCGTAGGCAGTGCGCGCGGCACGTTCCATGCGCTTGCGCTGCACGGCGTGGTGCAGCTGGCGCGACAGCGCAGCCGCGTCCAGCGGCGGCACGATGGCTTCGACGCCCATGCGCAGCAATTCGGTTTCCAGCGCCGGGTCGGGCAGCGGCGTCACCACCACCCAGGCGCTGTCAAGCGCAGAAGCCGACAAACCCGGCCGCCGGGCCAACGCTTGCAGGGCATCAGCCGTGTCGGCCTGCACCAGCACCGCGTCTTCGGCCACGTTGGGATTGAGGTCGGCCTGCGACTGCACCAGCCAGCCCAGCCCCTGCAGGGCTTGCCGCGTGGACGCGTCCACATCCAGGGGAAGCAGGGTCAGCGCAGGCGTGGTGTTCATGGAGCGGGTGAAGGGAATCGAACCCTCGTATGAAGCTTGGGAAGCTGCCGTTCTACCATTGAACTACACCCGCGAATGCGCGCATTCTAGTGCGCCTGTGGCCCCTGGTGGGTTTCGAGAAGGCGGTCGAAAGCGGCCTGAAACTCCAGCGTCCACCGGGTGCGCGCCTGCGCGTCGACCCACGCGGCCTGCAGGCCGTTGAGCATGAAACCCCGCAGTGCCGGCGCGTCGAAGCCGAAGTCGACGTGCATCTTCTGCCACGCCTGCGTGGGCGTGACGTGGTGCAAGGTGGGGTCGTCGGTGTTCGGGTGGACGAGCAGGCCCAGGCCCGGCATGCGGCGTATCGGGTGGTCCAGCGCCCAGCGCTCGGGCGCCAACGTGCGCAGGTAGTACGAGTTGGTCGGCACCACCGTGAACACGATGCCGATGTCGGCGCAGCGGCGCGCAAACTCGGGTGCGTCCACCACCGTGTAGCCGTGGTCGATGCGGTCCACCCTCAGTTGCTCGACGCAGGTCTGCACGTTGGTCCAAGGCATGCCGAATTCACCGGCGTGCGCGGTGGTCTTCAGGCCTTGGCGGCGCGCCAGCGCATAGGCCTCGCTGAACAGCTCGGGTGGACGGTCCACCTCGCGATAGTCGATGCCGATGCCCACCACCTCCGGCCGGGGGTGGGCACGCTGTTCGTCGGTTACCCACTGCACCATCTCCAGAGCGTCTCGCGGGCTGGCTTCGCGGTCGATAGCCGGGATCAGGCGGCCGACGATGCCGTGCGACTGCTGGGCGTCAGCGATGGCTTGCGCAATGGCGGCCAGCCCTTCACGGTAGCCAATGCCGCTGTCGCGCACGGTGCCCGTGGGGTTCCAGAAGAATTCGGCATAACGCACGTTGTGGGTGGCGGCTGCAGCCAGGTATTCGCGCGTCAGGCGGGCCAGGTCGTCGGGGTGGCGCATCAGCTGCGCTTCCAGCGCGCGCAGCACCCGCAGCACGCCCACCGGCTTGTCGCCACGGGTGTAGAAGGCGGCGATCTCCTCGGCGCTGATGGGCGCCTTTTCACGCGCCACCCATTCGGTGAGCGTGGCGCGCTGCACCGTGCCCAGCAAGTGGCAGTGCAGCTCCACCTTGGGCAGCGCGCGGAAGAAGGCTTCAGACAGGCTGTTCATGACAAGCCCTGCAGCAGCACCTGCGTGGCCCATTCCAGCACGCGCGGGCCGTCGGCCATCAAGGCCACCTCGGCGTTGGCCTGTGCACGCTGCGGCACGCGCAGTTCACACACCGTCATGCCGCGTGTGTGGCGGCCCTGCAGTTCCACGTCCACACGCGCGGGCTGCAGCTTGAACCATTCGGGGTGCGCCAGCCAGGCCACCGGCGTGGGGTCGTACAGCGCGGTGCCGGGGCGGCCGCGGCTGCGGCCGATGTCGACGTAAGCATCCAGATGGTCGGTGAAGATGCGCGCTGCCGGGCCCGGCAGCGCGCGCAGCGCCGACACCTGTGCATCGTTCACCTGCACCTGGCGGCAGACCTCGATGCCGAACATGCGCACCTTGGGTGCCGATGCGTGCGCCATGGCATGGAACACCTGCGCAGCCGCTTCGGGGTCGGCGTAGATGTTGAATTCGGCCACCGGCGTGGTGTTGCCGGCGCCCTGGCTGCCACCCATCAGCACCAGATCGGCCAGCAGGCCCGGCAGCTCGGGGGCCCGCGCAAACGCGGTGGCCACGTTGGTCAGCGGGCCGATGGCCAGCAGCGTGATGCGGCCGGGCTGGCGGCGCACGCAGTCGATCAGCGCGTCCACGCCATGGCCGGCCTGCAGCGTGCTGGTTTCGCCGGGCAGCGCGGCGCCGGTGCTGCGCATGCCGGCCACGCCCAGCACGTCCTGAGCCGTCACCTGCGGCTGCACCAGGGGTTGTGTGCAGCCGGCAAAAAGCGGCGTGGTCCAGCCGTGCAGGGCGTGGATGCGCTGCGCGTTGGACAGCACCGTGGGCATGGGCGCATTGCCGGCCACCACGCTGACCCCGTGCAAGCGCACGTCAGGGTCGGCCTCCAGCAGCGCCCAGGCCATCCAGTCATCGAAACCGGGGTCGGTGTCCAGCCAGATGTCTCTCATGTCCAGGCCTCGATGCGGCTGTGCTCAGCTGCCGGTGATGTGGGCGGCACGCGCAGCGTCGAGCAGCACAGCCACGGTATCACCCTCGTGCCAGGGCGCATCGGGCGCGGCCATGCCCTTGATGGGGCCCAGCGGCGTGGCCACCAGGTATTCCACCGTCTCGCCCAGGTAGCTGCGCGCCAGCACCTGACCTTGAACACAGCCCCCGACGTCAGCGCCCGCGGCGGCCACCACCGGCACCGCTGACGGCCGCCAGCCCAGGTGCGTGACGGCACCCGGCAAGCCCGGCAACGGCAACACGGCGGCACCGCCGCGCAAGGCGCCCTGCTGCACCGGCAGCAGGTTTTCGTAGCCCATGAACCGCGCCACGAATGGCGTTGCCGGACGTGTGAACAGCTCGGCCGGCGCAGCGTCTTGCTCGATGCGTCCTTCGCGCATCACCACCACGCGGTCTGACAGCGCCAGCGCTTCGTCCTGGTCGTGCGTGACATACAGCATCGTGATGCGCAGCGCGCGCTGCAGGCGGCGCACCTCGGCGCGCATCTCCAGGCGCAGCGCCGCGTCCAGGTTCGACAGCGGTTCGTCCAGCAGCAGCAAGCGCGGGCGTATCACCATCGCGCGCGCCAGCGCCACGCGCTGCTGCTGGCCGCCCGACAGCTGCGCCGGCATGCGCGCGGCCAAGGCCTGCAGGCCCACCGAGGCCAGCGCTTCGTCCACCCGCTGGCGCAGTTCGACATCGGCCACGCGGCGCAAGCGCAGGCCGAAGGCCACGTTGTCCCAGGCCGACAGGTGCGGAAACAGCGCGTAGCTCTGGAAGACCAGGCCGATGTCGCGCTGGTGCGCCGGCAGCTGCGACACGGCCTGCCCACCGATCACGATGCTCCCTGCACGCAACGGCAGCAATCCGGCCACCGCACGCATGGTGGTCGTCTTGCCGCAGCCCGACGGGCCGAGCAACGAAACCAGCTGCCCGCTGGGCACGTGCAGGTTCAGGCCCTGCACGGCCGCGGGGCCGCCGGCCTTGCCATAGCCCAGCGTGAGGTCGTGCAGTTGAAGATCGCTCATCGGAAAGAGGCCATCGCAGTAGGGTCACACATATCGGCTGATGCCCAGCAGCTTCTCGGTGGCGGCCACCACCAGGCTGGTCATCAACACCAGCAACGTGGACAGCGCGGCAATCGAAGGGTCGTAACTGGTTTCCATGTAGCTCATCATCTCGATGGGCAAGGTGCTGACGCCGGGACCGGTGAGAAACAGGCTCACCGGCACCTGGTTGAACGAGGTGATGAAGGCCAGCACGGCCGCCGCCGCGATGCCGCCCCGGATGTTGGGCAGCACCACCTTCGTGAAGGCCTGCAGCTTGGTTGCGCCCAGCGTGACGGCGGCATCGTCGATGTCAGTGCGCAGGTTGGCCAGGCTGGCCCCCACCACGCGCACCGCGTAGGGCACCAGCAGCGCCGTGTGGCCCATCAGCAGGCTGGCCAGCACCGGCAGGTTGTACAGCAGCACCATGTGGTTCAGCAGCGCCAGGCCGACGATGATGCCGGGCACGATGAGCGGCAGCGTCAGCAGCGTGCGCACGAGCTCTTGCCCGGGCACCCGGTGGCGGCTGAGCGCGTAGGCCACCGGCACACCCAGCGCCAGCGCGCCCAGCATGCTGCCCACACCCACCGCGATGCTGGTGATGAAACTGCGCTGGAACGATTCCACAGTGAACACATGCAGCAGCCAGCGCAACGACCAGCTGCGGGGCGGGAAGGCCAGCGTCTCGTCACCTGAAAAACCGGCGATGAACACCACGGCAAAAGGCCCGACCAGAAACAGCAGCGCCAGCCACAACAGCGCCAGCGCGGCGCGCGAGGGCTGCCCCACGCCGCGTTCCCCGAGTAGCCGCCCGATCATGCTGGCGCCCCCGTGGCATTCACCGCATCAGGCGCCGCCTGCCGGCTGGCCCGCGCGCGGCCGATGCGGCGCAGCAACTGGTTGACCGCCACGGTGGTCAGCAGCAGCAGCACCGCAATCACGCTGGCGGCCGGCAGATCGCCGCCCATGTTGACCTTCTGGTACAGCAGCGTTTCCAGCATCAGCACTTTCGGGCCGCCCAGCAACGCCGGCGTGATGTAGGCCGTGACGCAGCCGGTGAAGACCAGCGTGCCGCCGATGATCAAACCCTCCTGGGTCAGCGGCAGGGTGACGCGCCAGAAGGCCTGCCAGCGGTCGGCGCCCAGCGTCTGCGCCGCGGCCAGCACGTCGGTGCCCACGTTTTCCAGCGCCGACACCAGCGACACCAGCATCAGCGGCATCATCAGCTGCAGCAGGCCGACGAACACCGCGCCTTCGGTGAACAGCAGCGTCACCGGTTCGTCCACCACACCGCCGCCCACCAGCAGCGAATTGGCCATGCCGTTGCGGCCCAGCAGCACGATCCACGAGTACGTGCGCGCGATCGGGCTCACCATCAGCGGCAGGATGACCAGCGCCGTGAGCAGGCCGCGCCACGGCGGCGCCACCTTCACCATCGCCATCGCCGCGGGGTAACAGACCATGGCGCTGACCAGCGTGGCCAGCAGCGCCAGGCGCAGCGTGCGCCAGTAGACCTGCTGGTGCAGCGGTTCGGCGAAGAAGGCCGTGAAGTGAGACAGCCCCAACACGCCGTCGACGCGAAAGGCGCCCGCCAGCAGCGCCAGCACCGGCAGCAGGAAGAACAGCGACACGAAGGCCAGCGCTGGGGCCAGCAGCCACCAGGCCGTGGCCGACGTCGGGCGGCCGTTCATGGGCGTGTCATCGTGCTGATGGCTTGGCCGGGCGGGCGGTTACTTGTTGGCGATCATGCGGTTCCACTGCGTCACCCACCCGGCGCGGTCGCGCAGCACGGCCTCGGGTTTCATGAACACCAGCGAATCGATCTGTGCCTTGCCCCAGGTCAGCGCCTCGGCCGCGTCGGGCTTGGGCTTGATCTCGCGGTTCACGGGCGAGTCGGCCAGGTCGTTGGCCAGCGCCAGTTGCACCTCCTTGCTGAGCCAGAAGTCGATCAGCTGGTGTGCCAGATCGGCGTTCTTGCTGCCCTTGACGATGCTCATGGTGTTCATCATGCCCACCTGCCCTTCCTTGGGCACCACCCAGGCCAGCGGCTTGCCGGTCTTCTTCAGGTTCAGCCAGCCGAAGCGGCCCACCGGTGCCACCCAGGCTTCGTCCTGCGCAAACAGCGCCGTCATCTGCGCCGTCTGTGCGTAGTAGGTCACCACGCCCGGCTTCATCTCGGCCAGCCTGGCAAAGCCAGTGGCCATGTCGCCGGCAAAGCCGCCGCTGGCGCGATCGACCATGAACAGTTGCGCCAGGCCCTGGTTGCTGCTGATGTTGGCCAGCATCACGCGGCCTTTCAGTTCGGGCTTGGCCAGGTCTTTCCAGCTCGTGATGGCGGCGCTGGGCTTGTCGGTGCGCACCACCAATCCCACCGAGTACAGCGTATAGGCCACCGCCTCGCGGTTGCGCAGCGGGTCGCGCGCGAAGTCGTAGATCTGGTTCAGGTTTTTCAGCTGGCCGTGATCAATGGCTTGCAGCAGACCCTTCTGTGACGCCTCCAGCGCCAGGAAGTCGGTGATCTGCACCACATCCACTGTCGGGTTGGCCTTGCGTGCGTCCAGCTTGGCCAGCCGCTCCGCAGCGTTGCCCGTTTCCAGCACCAGCTCGCAGCCGCAGCGCTGGCTGAACGGTTCGTAGACATGCTTCTTGAACAGGTCGGCATTCAACCCGTAGGTGGACAGCACCAGCGTGCGCTTCTGGGCCTGTGCAGGCGAGGTGGCGAGCCCGGCTGCAATCAGGGTTGCAAGGGCGGCAGCTATCAACGGTTTCATCGGTACCTTCTCTCGGTGTCGGCTGGCATCGGCTGCCCAGGGTTCATTGTGGCGCTGGTTCAGAATCGCGCCGCGAACCTGCAGCCTTGTGCCCCACCCATGTCCACCGAAGACAACACTCCCGTCCCGGCGCCAGCCGAGCACCGCCCCATCAAGAGTTTCGTGCTGCGCGCCGGCCGCAGCGGCAGTGGCCAGCAGCGGGCTCTGCAGGAGCTGGGGCCTCGATTTGTGCTGCCCTACGCGGCCGCGCTGCTGGACAGCACCGCCGCCTTCGGCCGCGCCGCGCCGCTGGTGCTGGAAATCGGCTTCGGCATGGGCCAGGCCACGGCGCAGGTGGCACAGGCGCAGCCGCAGACCAACTTCCTGGGCGTGGAGGTGCACCCGCCTGGCGTGGGTGCGCTGCTCAAGCTGATGGGCGAACAGCAATTCACCAACATCCGCATCGTGCAACACGACGCGGTCGAGGTGCTGACCGACATGCTGGCGCCCGACAGTCTTGCCGGGGTGCACATCTGGTTCCCTGACCCCTGGCACAAGAAGCGCCACCACAAGCGCCGGCTGATCCAGCCTGCATTGCTGTCGTTGCTGGTCAGCCGCCTGCAGCCCGGTGGCTATCTTCACCTGGCCACCGACTGGCAGCCCTATGCCGAGCAGATGCTGGAGGTGCTGGACGGCGATAAGCAACTGGTGAACTCCCAGGCGGCTGGAGGTTACGCACCCCGGCCCGAGACGCGCCCGCTGACCAAGTTCGAGGTGCGCGGCCAGCGGCTGGGGCACGGAGTGTGGGACTTGATCTACCGGCGCGCGCAGGCTTGAAGCAGGCGGCTGACCGGATACACAGGGTCCGAACGCTCAGGAGGCTTTGGCTGCCCAAAGTGGGGGGTGCTTTGTGCTTTGCCGAGGGTCCGGGGTGCACGCGTGCCTGATGCGGTGGCGGCCGCCACGGGCATCGGGTGGCCGCTTCCGCTCATGTCCTCCTTCGCCAGCCTGCGGCTGTCGAATTCCCCCTTTACTTCGCTCCAGCGGCCACCCAATGCCCGTGGCTCAGCGCACAGTGTTGGCCTGCCTCCACGCCCGCCAACAGCTTGGGATGAGCGGGCAAACGGCGTGTGCCGCTTAGCGAAGTAATGGGGGAATTCGGTGGCCGCAGGCCGCCGAAGGAGGACATGAGCGGAGCGGCACACGCCGTTGGCCCGCGATCGCCAGACAGCAGGCGTGCACACGGCAGGCCATCAGTCAGCCCGAGAGAAATCGACGGCATGGTCCTGCGCTTCAAGGCTCAACCGGGTCAAGGCAAGGGACGGTGCATGTCCAGCAGGTGGGTGGTCAATCGCAGAGCCCTTGTGGGCCCCGCCCTCATGCCTTCCAGTCCACCAGCCCCATGTAGGCGGTGAGCAGCACCACGCCGCCGAACACGATGCGGTACCAGGCGAAGACTGTGAAGTCGTGCGTCGACACGTAGCGAATGAGCCAGCGAATGCACAGCAGCGCACTGAAGAACGCAAACACCAGGCCGACGCCGAACAGAGGCAGGTCGGCCATCGACAGCAGTTCGCGCTGCTTCAGCACCGAATAAGCGCCAGCACCCATCAGCGTGGGAATGCCCAGGTAGAAGCTGAACTCGGTGGCGCACTTGCGCGAAAAGCCGAACAGCATCGCGCCGATGATGGTGGACCCCGAGCGGCTGGTGCCCGGAATCAGCGCCAGGCACTGCACCAGACCCACCTTCAAGGCATCCAGCGCCGACATGTCATCGACCGACTCCACGCGCGCACGCCGCGTGCCTTGCAGGTCCATCGCGCCGAACTTGCGACGGTGGCGGGCTTCGACCCACAAGATGATCAGGCCACCGACGATGAAGGCCGTGGCCACCGGCACCGGATGAAAGAGCTTCTCTTTCACGAACTTGCCCAAGCTCAGGCCCAGCACCACCGCGGGGATGAAGGCCACCAGCACGTTGCGCGCGAAGCGCTGCGCCACGGGGTCGTGCGTGATGCCGCTGACCGTGCGCTTCAATCGTTCACGGTATTCCCAGATGACGGCGAACATGGCGCCGGTCTGGATGGCGATCTCGAAAACCTTTATTTTCTCGCCCGTGAAATTCAGCAGCGACGCCGCCAGGATGAGGTGGCCGGTGGACGAGATGGGCAGGAACTCGGTGAGCCCTTCCACCACACCCATGATGGCGGCCTTGACGAGCAGGATGGCGTCCACAGTGTGCTTTCGACAAAAAAAGGCGCCGCTTCAGGGGGCGGCGCACGTGTGGATCATAGAGGCCCCACCCGCGCGCTGCGGCGAAGTCCGGCTGCGCGGCTATTTCGCTTTGGGCGCGAATGTGATTTCCAACCCGCTGCGCGTGACCGTCAGCGCGGCCGGTTGCACGCCCGCCTGGTCGAGCTGCGCCATTTTGGAGGCTGGCAAGCGGTACAGCACCATGCCCTCGAGCACCCGTTCGGCCAGGGCCGCGGCCACCCGTTCAGCGCCAGTGCGGCGCCCGCTGCCGCCGGCCGCCTGCACACTGCCCACGGCAGCGCCGGCGTTGCTGCCAGGCCCTGCTGACGGGTCGAGCACAAAGTCCTGCACCCGCACCTGGTCCAGGCGCACCGCCTGCTCGGCAGCATCCCAGCGCAGCGCCGTGTCGAAGTCGAGCCTGCCCTGGTAGCGGGTTGCCAGGATGCGCTCGCGCGCTTGCAGGTCCAGCACCGCCGACAGCCGGTTGCGTTCGGGCAGCAAGCGCAGTTGCGGCGAAGCTGCGCGCACCTCGAACAGTTCCAGCACACGCTGCTCGAGCGGAAAGTGACCGGCCAGCAACCGCTGCAGGTCGGCCTCGCTGAGCGTGACTTTCGCAGGCGTGCCCAGGTGGCTGCAGCCGGCATAGCCCAAGGCCAGCGCGATGGCCCCGCTCGACAGGCCCAGCAAGCTATCTCGGCGCGTCAGCCTGTGCGACTGCCGCGAGGGGCCCGAATGGACCTTCAAGCTGTTTTTCGGTTCGATAGGCATCGGTTCACAAGGACGGTGATCGGCAGCTCGGATGAGCGAGTAACTCGGGATCGTAGCCGGCGCAGTCGGCTGATTTGGCGCAGTCGGGCTTCAGCCACCTGACTTGATCGAACGCCGCCGCAAAGGAGCGAGGGTTCAGCCCAACCCGGACGTGTCCACCCACACCTGCAGGTGATGCAACGGCAGCTCTTCACAGTCACCCGCCGAGCCCGGCCCACCGCGGTCGATGACGAGAAAGTCGCCATCGGCGTCGATGGTCAGCAGCGGGTGGTGCCAGGTGCCGCGCCCGTAGTTCACACCCTGGCCCGGGGCCGCCAGGAAACAGCGCAACGCGGTGGGCGCGGGTGCAGGCCCCGGCGGCGCCACCACCACCAGGAAGCGCTGCCCCGCCAGCGGCATGAAGGCCTGGCTGCCCAGCAGGTGGCGCTCGATCAGCTGCAGTTGCAGGCCCCGTGAAGCGTCCAGCGGCCGCACCCGCGCACGAAAGATGCTGAGCACCGGGTGGCCGGCGCCGCCCTGGGTGTCGAGGTGGGCCAGCTTGTCGTAGCGCTGGGCATAACCGGCGTTGATGCTGCAGTGCTCAGCCGCGTCGCTGGCCTCGATCACGTCGCCGAAAGTCGCAAACTCGTCGGCTCGCAGTGCCTCGATGCGCAGCGCCACGGGGCCGGCCGGGGGCTCTGCATTGCCGATGTTGAATGGGGGCTCGATGTCGGTCATGGCGGGTTTCCTTGCTGCTGCGGGTCAGCAGTCGATATCTTGCAGCGCGGCGGCCGAACCGCTGTGGTTTTGAATGCAGCCGGCCGGCAGCGTCCGCATCGACGCCGGCCTCAGGGAGCGATGCCCCATTGCCGCCCTTCGGTATTGACCCAGGGCGCAGGTGCGCCTATATTACTGACCAGTTAGTCATTAACATGCCTTTACAGTCCATCGATACCGAACTCGCTGCCCCCCGCTCGCAACGACAGCGCCGCAAAGAGGCCCGCCCGCAAGAGCTGTTGCAGGCCGCGTTGCAGTTGTTCGACCAGAAGGGCTTTGCGGCGACACGCATCGACGAAGTGGCGCAGAAGGCCGGCGTCTCCAAGGGCACGCTGTACCTGTACTACCCGAGCAAGGAAGACCTGTTCAAGGCCGTGGTGCGGCAGAACCTGAGCAGCCTGATCGAAGAAGGCCAGCAACTCGCAGCCACCTTCGAAGGCAGCAGTGCCGAACTGTTGCGCTGCCTGATGCAGACCTGGTGGGAACGGGTGGGCGACACCGCGGTGGCGGGCATTCACAAGATCGTGCTGGCCGAGGTGCGCAACTTCCCAGAGCTGGCGCAGTTCTACACCGACGAAGTCATCATCCCGGCCGACCGGCTGTTCACGGCGGCGGTGCAGCGCGGCGTCGACAGCGGCGAATTCCGCACGCTGCCGCTGCACGAGGTGGCGCATGCGCTGATTGCGCCGCTCATCTTCATGGCCCTGCAGCGGCACTCGTTCGGCTGCTGCCCGGTGAATGGCGGCGTGGATGTCGACCCGTCGCTGATGCTGCAGACGCACCTCGACCTGGTGCTGCGCGGGCTGGAAGTCCGGCCCGAACCCGCGGTCTCGAAGACCGCATGAACCCACTGCCACGGATACCCTGTCCATGACCCTGCGCCGCCCTTGGCTGTGGCTTGTCTTTGCCACGGTCGTCCTGGCCGCTGCGGCCTTCGCTGCCCGCACCCATTTCAATCGCGCCGCAACGGGCTCTTCCGCCGTGGGCACGCCTACGAAGCCCAGCACCGGCAACGCGCCCGCCGAGCCGGTCATCGAGCTGTCGGCAGGCGACGTGGTGCGGGCCGCGTTTGCCGAGTTGAGCGCACCGCTGTCCGTCAGCGGCAGCCTGAAGGCCGTGAACAGCGCCACCATCAAGGCCAAGGTAGCCGCAGAACTGAAGAGCCTCACCGTGCGCGAAGGCGAACGGGTGCAGGCCGGCCAGTTGCTGGGCGTGCTGGACAGCACCGAATTCGACTTGCGCTTGCGCCAGGCCGAAGAGCAGGCCACGGCGGCCGAAACCCAGCTGGAGATTGCGCAGCGCACGCTGGACAACAACAAGGCGCTGGTCAACCAGGGCTTCATCTCGCGCAACGCACTGGACACCTCCAGCAGCACCATGTCCGGCGCCCAGGCCTCGCTGCAGGCGGCGCGCGCGGCAGCCGAGATCACACGCAAGGCGGTGCGTGACACGCGCATCGTGGCGCCCATCTCGGGCCTGATTGCGCAGCGCTTCGTGCAGGCCGGCGAGCGCGTGGCACTGGACGCGCGCATCCTCGAGATCGTCGACCTCGACAAGCTCGAACTCGAGGCCTCGGTGCCGCCCGAAGACGTGGTTTCGCTGCGCGTGGGGCAGCTCGCCACCGTGGTGGTGGACGGCCTGACCCAAGCCGTACCGGCGCGTGTGGTGCGCATCAACCCCAGCGCACAAACCGGCAGCCGCAGCGTGCTGGCCTATCTGGCGCTGGACAGCTCGCCCACGCTGCGCCAGGGCCTGTTTGCCCGCGCCACCGTGGAACTGCAGCGCAAGAAGGCGCTGGTGGTGCCGGCCTCGGCCGTGCGCTACGACCAGGCGCAGCCCTACGTGCTGTTGCTGCAGGCCGGCCAGGCCCAGCAGCGGCGCGTGAGCACGGGGCTGCGCGGCAACGTCAGCACCGCGGCCGCGCCAGGCCAGGCCGGCAACGGCACGGCAACCAGGGCGACCGACGAAGCGGTGCTGGAAATCACCAGCGGCGTGAGCGAAGGTGACGTGGTGCTGCGCGGCAGCGTCGGCACCTTGCGCAGCGGCACCCGACTGGCGTTGCAGGGGGCCGGCACGCCGTTGCCGAAGGCCACCCCGGCCGCGCCGGCCGCAGCAACCGCCCCTAGCGCGCCCGCCGCGTCGCGCTGACCCCCCCCATGTGGTTCACGCGAGTTTCCATCCACAACCCGGTGATGGCCGTGATGGTCATGCTGGCCTTCGTGGTGCTGGGCCTGTTCAGCTATCAGCGCCTGTCGCTCGACCAGTTTCCGAACATCGACTTTCCCACCGTGGTGGTCAGCACCGACTACCCCGGCGCGAGCCCGGAAATCGTCGAGGCCGAGGTCACCAAGAAGATCGAAGAAGCCGTCAACACGGTGGCCGGCATCAGCAGCCTGTATTCACGGTCTTACGAAGGCGTCTCGGTTGTCATCGTCGAATTCAATCTCGACATCGACGGGCGCAAGGCGGCCGACGACGTGCGCGAGAAGGTGTCGTTCATCAAGCCGCTGCTGCGCGACGAGGTGAAGGATCCGCGCATCACGCGCTTCGACCCCGCCGCGCAACCGGTCTTCAACGTCGCCGTTCTGGCCAGCGATGCCGCCCCGGCGGGCACCGCGGCCGCGCCCGCACCCACACCGCAGGAGCTCACCACCTGGGCCACCCAGGTGCTGCAGAAGCGGCTGGAAAACGTGCGCGGCGTTGGCGCCGTCACGGTGGTGGGCGGCGTGAACCGGCAGATCAACGTCTGGCTGCGCCCGGCGGCGATGGAAGCCAACGGACTGAGCACCGAGCAGCTAGCGGCCGCGCTGCGCAGCGAAAACCAGGAGCTGCCGCTGGGCGCCATCCGTTCACGCGAACAAGAGCGCGTGGTGCAGATCAACGCCCGCCTGAAAACGCCGCAGGACTTTGCCGACATCGTGGTGCTGCGCAAGGCCAGCGGGCAGCTGGTGCGCCTGCGCCAGGTGGCCGACATCGAAGACGGCCCGCAGGAACTGGAAAGCCTGGCGCTCTACAACGGCCAGCGCACGGTGCTGCTCAGCGTGCAGAAGAGCCAGGGCGAAAACACCATCGCCGTGGTGGACGGCCTGAAGGCCGCGCTGGAAGGTGCCAAGGCGGTGACGCCGCCGAACATGCGCACCGAGATCAACCGCGACAACTCGCGCGCCATCCGCGTGTCGGTGGCCAACGTCAAGCGCACGCTGATCGAGGGCGCGGCGCTGACGGTGCTGATCGTCTTCCTGTTCCTGAATTCCTGGCGCAGCACCATCATCACCGGCCTCACGCTGCCCATCGCGCTGATCGGCACCTTCCTCTTCATGTACGTCTTCGGCTTCACCATCAACACCATCACGCTGATGGCGTTGAGCTTGTGCGTGGGCCTGCTGATCGACGACGCCATCGTGGTGCGCGAGAACATCGTGCGCCATGTGCAGATGGGCAAGAGCCCGCGCGAAGCCGCGTTGCAAGGCACCGAAGAGATCGGCCTGGCGGTGCTGGCCACCACGCTGTCCATCGTCGCGGTGTTCCTGCCCATCGGCTTCATGGGCGGCATCGTCGGCAAGTTCTTCCACGAGTTCGGCATCACCATCGTCGCCGCGGTGCTGATCAGCATGTTCGTCAGCTTCACGCTCGACCCGATGTTGTCCAGCATCTGGCACGACCCGGCTGCCGAGAGGGGCCATGGCCGCGATGCGGATGGCAACCGGCTGCCGCGCGTGACGCTGTACGACAAGACGCTGGGCCGCGTGACGGGCTGGTTCGACGACTTCTCGGAGTGGCTGTCGCGGGTCTATCAGCGTCTGCTGGCCTGGTCGCTGGCGCACAAGATCAAGACCGTGCTGCTGGCCACGCTGAGTTTCGGGCTGGCCTTGCTGCTGCTGGGCTCGGTGGGCAAGGAGTTCATCCCGAAGGCCGACTTCTCGGAAACCCAGGTCAACCTGTACACGCCGGTGGGATCGTCGCTGGAAGTCAGCGAGATGCGCGCGCGGCAGGTCGACGCCGCATTGCGCGAACTGCCGGAGGTGCGCCACACGGTGGTCACCATCAACAGCGGCTTTGCGCAAGGCAAGAACCAGATCGCCGTCTACGTGCGGCTGGTGGACCGCAAGGAACGCCAGCGCGGCCTGGCCGAACTGATCGAGCCGATGCGCGAGCGGCTGTCGCGCATACCCGGCATCACCATCACCAACATCGGCGTCACCGACCTGGGCGGCGGCAAGAGCCTGAGCTTTTCGGTGCAGGGGCCCGACCTGGGCGAGCTCGAGCGGCTGTGGCGGCAGATCATGCCGCGCCTGGCCGCGATACCCGGCCTGGTGGACCTGGACAGCACGCTGAAACCCGACAAGCCGACGATTGCCATCGACGTCAAACGCGAGGCCGCCGCCGACCTGGGGCTGGGCGTGGGCAGCCTGGCCACGACGCTGCGCACGCTGGTGGCCGGTGTCTCCACCGGCAACTGGCGCGCCGCCGACGGTGAAAGCTACGACGTGCGCCTGCGCCTGGCGGCCAGCAGCCGCAGCACGCCACAAGACCTGGCCAATCTGCCGCTGGTGCTGGGCAGCAACGCCGATGGCAGTGCGCGCGTGGTGCGCCTGTCGCAGGTGGCCGATGTGCGCACCAGCACCGGCCCCAACCAGATCAACCGGCGCGACCTCACCCGCGAGATCAACATCGATGCCAACCCGCTGGGCCGCAGCTCGGGCGAGCTGACGACCGACATCCGCGCCGTGCTGGACAGCATCGCGTGGCCACCGGGCTACCGCTACAACTTCGGCGGCAGCACGAAGAACATGCAGGAATCGTTCAGCTACGCGCTGGCCGCGCTGGCGCTGGCGGTGGTGTTCATCTACATGATCCTGGCCAGCCAGTTCAAGAGCTTCCTGCAGCCGCTGGCGCTGATGAGCGCGCTGCCGCTGACGCTGATCGGCGTGGTGCTGGCGCTGCTGGCCTTCCGCTCGTCGCTGAACATGTTTTCCGTCATCGGCATCGTGATGCTGATGGGGCTGGTGACGAAGAACGCCATCCTGCTGGTCGACTTCGCCATTCGCGCCCGGGAAGGCGGCATGGAGCGCACGGCTGCGCTGCTGGAAGCCGCGCGGGTGCGGCTGCGACCGATCCTGATGACCACGCTGGCCATGATCTTCGGCATGGTGCCGCTGGCCTTTGCGCTGACCGAAGGCTCCGAGCAGCGCGCACCCATGGGTCAGGCCGTAATAGGCGGCGTAATCACGTCTTCTCTGCTGACCCTGGTGGTCGTGCCGGTGATCTACTGCTGGCTGGATGACTTCAAGCACTGGGCGCAGCGCAAGCTGCACCGGGGGCATCGGGTCGACGGCGTGGCGGCCTTGTCATCTGGCGACAAGGTCAAACCCTAAAATCTGCATCTTCATCCCCAGCCCTGCCAGAGTTGCCATGAACACCGAGATCGCACGCTTCAACATGATCGAACAGCAGATCCGCCCCTGGGAGGTGCTGGACCCTGACGTGTTGGCCCTGCTGGCGCGCATGCGGCGCGAAGACTTCGTGCCGCCGGCACTGCGGGCACTGGCCTTTGTCGACACCCAGGTGCCGCTGCTGCAAGGCGCTGCCGCGGCCCAGGCCCCGGGTGCCTGCATGCTCGAGCCCAAGCTGGAAGCGCGGCTGCTGCAGGAATTGCAGCTGCAACACCACGAAAAGGTGCTGGAAATCGGCACCGGCTCCGGCTTCATGGCGGCCTTGCTGGCGCACCGCGCGCAGCAGGTGATCAGCCTGGAATGCCGGCCCGAACTGGCCGCCAGCGCACGGTTGAACCTGCGTCACAACGGCGTGGTCAACGTCAGCGTGCTCGACGTGAGCGCTGCCGATGGTGCCCAGGGACTGCCCGGCGAGGCGCCTTTCGACGCCATCGTGCTGTCGGGCTCGGTGCCTGACGTGCCCGACGCGCTGCTGCAACAACTCAAGCCCGGTGGCCGCCTGGTGGCCATCGTGGGCGACGAACCCGTGATGCGGGCGCGCCTGTACACACGCACCGCCGGCGCTTCCTTCAGCCAGAGCGACCTCTTCGACACCGTCGTGCCCCGGCTCGAAGGTTTCGCCGAGCCGTCGCGCTTCAGCTTCTAACCGCCTGATGCAGAGCCTGCAGCCGCGAGAACTGAGCGCCTTCGTCCAGTCTGAGCCCCAGGCCCAGCTGCTGGATGTGCGCGAAGCCTGGGAGCTGCAGCTGTGCCGCATCACGCTGCCCGGCGCGCAGGCGCTGGACATCCCGATGCACCTGGTGCCGACGCGCCTGGCCGACATCAACCGCGAGCAGCCTGTCGTCTGTATCTGCCACCACGGCGTACGCAGCGCGCAGGTCGTCGCATTCCTGCAGCGCCAGGGCTACACCCGCGCCTATAACCTCACCGGCGGCATCGATGCCTGGTCCACAGCGGTGGACGCTGGCGTGCCCCGCTATTGAGCCGCCTCGTTTTCCTTACCGCTTCTTTTCAGCACCTCTTCTCTTCTGCCTGGGACACCGCATGCGATCGACCAACACCCCCCGCAACACCCGCACGGCATCGATGGAGCGCAGCCGCCTCAAACCCAAGGCACTGGCCGTGTGGGCCGCTGTCGTGGCCGCCACGCTGCCCGGCCTGGCCGGTGCACAAAGCCTGCAGGAGTTGTACGAAGCCGCGCGCGGCTTCGACGGCATCTACCTGGCGGCGCGCGCCAACGCCGATTCGGTGCAATACCGCGTCGCGCAGACCGAAGCGCTGGCACGCCCCAGCGCCGGCGTCAAAGTCGACGCCGGCACGGCGCAGACCGATCCGCCCAGCACCAGCGTCAAGAGCACACACAGCTTGCGCGCCGAGCTGTCGGGCAAGTACCCTCTGTTCAACCGCGCCAACGCCGTCACCATCGAGCAGGCGCGCAAGAGCCTGACGCTGGCCCAGGCCGACCTGGACGCCGCCGAGCAAGACCTCATCCTGCGCGTGTCGCTGGCCTACTTCGACGTGCTGGCCGCGCAGGACGCGCTGGGCACCACCCGCGCCAGCAAGGCCGCCATCACCGAGCAGCTGGCTTCGGCCAAGCGCAATTTCGAGGTTGGCACCGCCACCATCACCGACACGCGTGAAGCCCAGGCCCGCTTCGACCTCGCCACCGCTCAGGAACTGGCGGCCGACAACGACCTGCGCACCAAGCGCATCGCGCTGGACACGCTGGTGGGCCGCAGCGGCGTCGTGCCCAAACCGCTGCTGACCCCCGTGCGCCTGCCTTCGGTGGCACCCGCCAACGCCGAAGAGTGGGTCACCGAAGCCGATCAGCGCCACCCGACGGTGCGCCGGGCCCGCGTGGCCATGGATGTGGCACGCCTGGAAACCACCAAAGCCAAGGCGGGCAAGCTGCCCACCGTGGACGCGCTGGCCAGTGTTTCCACCGGCGAGCAGCGCGGCAGCCTGCCGGCGCTGAACCGCACCACGGGCAACACCCTCAACGGCAGTGTGGGCGTGCAGATGAATTGGCCGCTGTACACCGGCGGCGCCACCGAAAACCGAATTTCCGAATCGGTGGCGCTGGAAGAGAAGGCCCGCAATGACCTGGAAGCCGCACGCCGCGGCGTCGGCCAGGGCACCCGCGTGGCCTACTTCGGGCTGCAGTCAGGCCTGTCGCAGGTGCAGGCACTGGAAGCCGCCGAGTCGTCGTCCAAGCTGGCGCTAGAAGCCACGCAGCTGGGCTACAAGGTGGGCGTGCGCGTGAACCTGGACGTGCTGAACGCGCAGACGCAGCTGTTCACCACCCAGCGCGATCTGGCCAAGGCACGCTACGAGGTGCTGCTGGGCAGCCTGCGGCTGCGTCAGGCGTCGGGGCAGCTGAGCGCCACCGACCTGCAGATGGTCAACACCATGCTGGCCAGGTAGACCGCCCCGCGGGGCATCGACACCAGGGCTGCTGCGGCAGCCCTTTTTTTGTCTGCACCAGGGCTGCTGCGGCAGCCGTTTTTGTCGGCGCCAAGGCCGCTGCGGCAGCCGTTTTTCTTTACACGCCAGCCACACCAGCCCGCCACGGGGCGCGGCACACTTCGCCCCATGGACCACAGCACAAGTTCACCCCAGGCGCTGGCCTGTGCCATTGCCGCCCACCGCTTCGGCCTGGCGCAGCCCCTCTACGCCGACGTCGGCGACGACCCGCGTGGCTGGCTGCTGGCGCAACTGGTGGCCGCACCGCCCCAACGCGGAACCGCGCTGGTGAATGGCGCCGAAGGCGTGCGCCACTACACCGAGTTTCTGCGCCAGCAGCGGCAGCAGCGCGCGGTCGGCGTGGCCGCCGTCGCGCCGTTGACAGGGCCATCGATGGAAGGCACGGCCGGCATGCCCGCGACGGCGGGCGCGAACACCACAGCCAACGGCGCACCGGGCCCGGGCAACGTCAGCACCGAACAGGCCTTTGTCGCGCACTTCCGCCAGATCGCCACCAGCGACCTGCGGGCGCGCCTGAGCACCGCGGCGCTGAGCGCGCAGCCGCTGACCGAGCGCCTGGCGCTGTTCTGGGCCAACCACTTCACGGTCTCGGTGGCCAAGCCCAGCGTGCGCGCGTTGGCCGGCGCCTTTGAACGCGAAGCCATACGCCCGCACACCGGCGGCAGTTTTGAAACCATGTTGCAAGCCGCGGTGCGGCACGGCGCCATGCTGCGCTACCTGGACAACGAAGACTCGGCCGGGCCCGACTCGGCCCTGGTGCGGCGCCTGGCGCGCCGCTTGCCGGCGCGCGCCGACGCGGGCGATGGCATGGCCACTGACCAAGCCCAGCAACGCGCGCCGCGCATCACCGGCCTGAACGAAAACCTGGCGCGCGAGGTGCTGGAACTGCACACCCTGGGCGTCAGCGGCGGCGGTGCGGCCTACGGCGGCTGGGGCCACTACAGCCAGGCCGACGTGACGGCCTTTGCCGCCGTGCTCACCGGCTGGCGCGTGCCGGTGGCTGAGCTGCTGCTCAACCCCTCCGCCACCCTGGCCAGCCGCTTCGACCCCAGCTGGCACCAGCCCGGGCCCAAGACCGTGCTGGGCAAGCGTTATGCCGAAGGCCCCGAGGCGCTGGCCGAACTGTTGCGCGACCTGGCGCTGCACCGCGACACCGCGCGCTTCGTGTCGTACAAGCTGGCACGCCACTTCATCGCCGACGAACCGCCACCGGCGCTGGTGGCGCGGCTGGAACAGGCCTGGCTGGGCAGTCAGGGCCAGCTGCCAGCGGTGATGGCGGCGCTGGTGCAGGCACCCGAAGCCTGGCTGCCGCAACAGGCCAAGCTGAAGACACCGGAAGAATTCGTCATCAGCACCGTGCGCTTGCTCGGCCTGGGCGACACCGCGTTCGAACGCGCCGCCGACGCCGGCATCGGCCAGCTCGGCCAACGTGTGCACGGTGCACCGTCGCCAGCCGGCTGGAGCGACCGCGCTGCCGACTGGCTGGGCCCCGACGCGGTGTGGAAACGCGTGGAATGGGCCACCCGCGTGGCCGACCGCACCGGCCGCCGCGTGGACGCCCGAGCGCTGGCCCACGACAGCCTGGGCCCGCTGCTGCAGCCCGACACGGCGCGCCAGATTGAACGCGCGGCCGACGGCCCGCAGGCACTGGCGCTGCTGCTGCTGGCGCCTGAATTCCAGCGCCGCTGACGCGGCCGCTGCGCCTGGCACCGCCGCACCGCTCAGCACCTCCATCGCAGCCCTGCGAACCCACACCCCTTTCGGTCATGATCGGCCCACCACCATGAACCACCACCGCCGTCAACTGCTGCAACACACGCTGGCCACCGCGTTGCTGGCACCGCTGTCGCGCCTGAGCGTGGCAGCACCCGCGCTGTCGTCTGCACAGGCCGCCGCCAGCGGCAACCGCTTTGTCTTCATGATCCTGCGCGGCGGCCTGTGCGGCCTGACCGCCACGCCGGCCATCGGCGACCCCGCCTTCGCTGCCGCGCGCGGCCCGCTGGCGCAGTTTGCCGGCGACGCGCTGCCGCTGGACAGCACCTTTGCGCTCAACCCGCTGCTGCCGCAGTTGCATGCGCTGTATGGCCGGGGCGAACTGGCGGTGCTGCACGCGGTGGGCCTGCCGTACCGCGAGCGCTCGCACTTTGACGCCCAGCAGGTGCTGGAAAGTGGCGGTCAGCGTCCCTATGAACTGGGCACCGGCTGGTTGGCCCGCGCGGTTGCGCAAGGCGGCACGGCGATGAAAGCGGTGGCTTTGCAGACCGCCCTGCCCCTGGTGTTGCGGGGCGCCGCCGACGTCGACAGCTGGGCGCCGTCGGCATTGCCCGAACCCTCGATGGACCTGGTGGCGCGCTTGCAGCTGATGTACCGGCAGGACCCCGCACTGGCGCAGGCGCTGGGGCGCGCCAAGGGCCTGCGCGACGAGCCTGGCATGGCCGCCAGCATGCCCGCAGAGGCAGGCGCCACCACCGCCGGCCGCGCCGCCGCCGTGGGCCTGGCCCGCAAGGCCGCAGACTTCCTGCAGCGCGGCTCGCAAGTGGCGGTGCTGGAAATGGGCGGCTGGGACTCGCACGCCAACCAGGCGCAGCCGCAAGGCCCGCTGAGCAACAACCTGCGCACGCTGGACGCCGCGTTGGCGGCGCTGCATGAAGGCCTGAAGAACAACCAACTCTGGGGCCGCACGGTCGTGCTGGTGGCCACCGAATTCGGCCGCGAGGTGGCGGTCAACGGCACGCAGGGCACCGACCACGGCAGCGGCGGCACGGCCTTTGTGTTGGGCGGTGCGGTGAAGGGTGGCCGTGTGCTGGCCGACTGGCCCGGCCTGGCCGCGAAAGACCGCTTTGAAGGCCGCGACCTGCGTGTCACCACCGACATCCGCAGCGCGCTGCGCGGTATCCTGGCCGACCACCTGCAGCTCAGCCGCGCAGCGCTGGACAACGTGGTGCTGCCCGGCAGTGCCAGCCTCAGGCCGCTCGATCTGATCAAGGGCTGATGTTGTTCAGGCCCGCTCAACACACCCTCAGCCTCCAAAGCCCCGAGATGGACACGCGCGACCCTGGCCACGCCGCTTTTCCCGCTGACCTGCCCGAACGCATTGAGGGCGACTGCGCCTGGCTGGCGGCCGACATGGCCGACAACAGACGGTGGTGCCAGCCATTGACCGCGGCCGAAGTGGCTGAGCTGCAGGCCGCCTCGCAGCCCTGGATGCCTGCCGAACGCAATCTGGCCGACATCACTGCAGCGCAGTTTCCCTTGCCCACCCTGGGCCCGCGCATGGCCGCGGTGCGCCACGAACTGCTGCGGGGCCGCGGCTTCGTGCTGCTGCGCGGCCTGCCGGTGCAGGACTGGGGCCTGCGCCAGAGCGCCGTGGCCTTTTTCGGCCTGGGCGCTCACCTGGGCGCCGCACGGTCGCAAAACGCCCAGGGCCATGTGCTGGGCCATGTACGTGACCTCGGCCTGGACGCGAGCGACCCCCGCGTGCGCCTGTACCAGACGCACGAACGCCAGACCTTCCACACCGACTCGGCCGACATCGTGGGCCTGCTGTGCCTGCAAACCGCACGCTCGGGCGGACTGTCGGCGCTGGTGTCCAGCGTCAGCATCTACAACCAGATGCGCCAGCACCGGCCCGACCTGGCCGCAGTGCTGTTTGCGCCGGTGGCCACCGACCGCCGCGGCGAGGTGCCCGCAGGCTGCAAGCCCTGGTTCGAGATACCGGTGTTCAACTGGTACGAAAGCCACTTCAGCGCCGTCTACCAGCGCCAGTATGTCGACTCGGCGCAGCGCTTTGCCGATGCACCGCGGCTGCTGCCGCAGCAACTGGAAGCGCTGGACCTGCTGGATCAGCTGGCCAACGACCCGCGCCTGAACCTGCACATGGCACTGCAGCGGGGCGACCTGCAGTTCGTTCACAACCACACGCTGCTGCACGACCGCACCGCGTTCGAAGACGATGCCGACCCGGCCAAGGCGCGCCACCTGCTGCGCCTGTGGCTGGCGCCGCACGATGCACAACCGTTGCCACCCATCTTTGCGCAACGCTACGGCACGGTGCAGCCCGGCGTGCGCGGCGGCGTGACGGTGGCTGAAACGACCCTGTGTGCGCCGCTGGGGGTGTAGAGGTGCGTTGACGGGCGTTCAGCGCACACGGGCCACCGCGCCACCCATCAACCCGGCTTCAGCAGCCCGACGATGGACGCCGCCATGCGCTGGGCAGCGCCCCGGTGCTGCGCGGCAAAAACCCCGGCCTGTGCCGACATCGCCAGCCGCTGCGGCGAGGTGGCCAGCTCCATCGCGCGGGGCACGGCATCGGCCAGCGACTGCACGCGCTCGGCAGCGCCGGCCTCGATGGCCTGTGCGGCTGCTTGCGCAAAATTGAAGGTGTGCGGCCCCATCACCAGCGGGCAGCCGCAGGCCGCCGCTTCGATGAGGTTCTGGCCACCCAGCGGCTCGAAACTGCCGCCCAGCAGGGCCACTTGCGAGGCCGCGTAATACAGCGGCATCTCGCCCAGGCTGTCGCCCAACCAGACGTCGGCGGCAAACGCTGCCACGGGGGGCTCGTCGCCCCAACTGTTGCGCCGGGCCATGCTCAAGCCGCTGGCCTGAACCAGCGCCGCCACATCGTCGAAGCGTTGTGGATGGCGCGGCACCAGCAACAGCAGCGGACGCTGGGGTGCCCACGACGCCGGCGCCATCGAGGCCTGGGGCGACGGTGTCGAGAGTGGTGCCGAGAGCGGTGCCAAGAGCGGCGCGGCAAGTGCCGCTGCCCAGGCCACCAGCAACTGCGTTTCTTCGCCTTCTCTCGTGGCGGCGGCCATCACCACCGGTCGGCCGAGCGCGGCCGCCCAGGCGCGCCCGCGTGCCAGTTGTTCTGGCTTGGGAGCCATGTCGAACTTCAGGTTGCCCACCACCTGCACCTGCACTGCGCCGCTGGCACGCAGGCGCTGGGCATCGGCCTCGGTTTGCGCCAGCACTTGCGCAAAACACTGCATGGCGGGGTGCATCAACGCCGCCAGTTGCTCGCCCTTGCGCTGGCTGCGCGTCGACAGGCGGGCGTTGGCCAGCACCAGCGGCACGCCCGCAGCGCGGGCTTCGAACAGCAGGTTGGGCCAGATCTCGGTTTCCATCACCACACCCAGCGCGGGCCGGTGGTGGCGCAAGAAGCGGCGCACAGCGCCCGGCGTGTCGTAGGGCAGCCAGGTCTGTGTGTCGCCCTCGCGCAGCATCGTGCAGCCGGCTGCCAGGCCGGTGGCGGTGCCATGGGTCAGCAGCAGGCGCAGGCCCGGCTGCTGCGTGCGCAGCGCGTCGACCAAGGGCGCTGCGGCACGCGTTTCGCCCAGCGACACCGCGTGCAGCCAGACACAGCCCGGCGCTGGTGGACGCCCGCGACCAAAGCCCAGGCGTTGCGCCAGCCCCTCTCGGTAGGCGGGTTCACGGCTGCCGCGCCACCACAACCGCGCCAGGAACACAGGCGTGGCCAACCGCAACAGCGTGCTGTAGGCCAGCCGCGCAAGCCATGCATTCATGGGCAGGCTGAAGGTTTCAGAAGCGGCGCCGCAGCCTCTGCACGCAAACGACGCAAACCGGCTCAGTGCGCCGCTGACGCCACCTGCGCATCGGGCTTGACGCTGCGCAGCGCCGCCATGAACTGGGCTTCGATGCGGTGCAGCGCTTCGTCGGTGTGGCCTTCGAAGCGCAGCACCAGCACGGGCGTGGTGTTGCTGCCGCGGATGAGGCCGAAGCCGTCGGCAAAGTCCACGCGCAGGCCGTCTATGGTGCCGACCTCGCCGCCTTCAAACGTCATGCGGCCATCGGCCACACGGGCCAGCAGTTCGGCCACCACGGCGTGGTGTTCGCCTTCGGCGCACGGCACGTTGAGTTCGGGGGTCGAGAAACTGGTGGGCAGCGCGTCGAGGAAGGCACTCGGGTTCTTCTCGCGGCTCAGGATTTCCAGCAAGCGCCCGGCGGTGTACATCGCGTCGTCGAAGCCATACCAGCGTTCACCAAAAAACAGGTGGCCGCTCATCTCGCCAGCAAAGGGCGCGCCGGTTTCGCGCAGCTTGGCCTTGATCAGCGAGTGGCCGGTTTTCCACAGCAACGGCTTGCCGCCGGCCTTGCGGATGGCCACCGGCAGGCGCTGGCTGCACTTGACGTCGAAGATGATGGTGCCGCCCTTGTGGCGCTTCAGGATGTCGCGCGCAAACAGCATGATCTGACGGTCGGGGTAGATGATGTGACCCTGCGCAGTGACCACACCCAGGCGGTCGCCGTCGCCGTCGAAGGCCAGGCCCAGTTCGGCACCCGTGGCATGCACCACCTTGATCAGGTCGGCCAGGTTCTCGGGCTTGCTCGGGTCGGGGTGGTGGTTGGGGAAGTCACCGTCCACTTTGGAGTACAGGTCGATGACCTCGCAGCCCAGCGCGCGCAGGATGGCAGGCGCGGTGGCGCCGGGGATGCCGTTGCCGCTGTCGACGACGATCTTCATCGGCCGCGACAGTTTGCAGTCGCTGGTGATGCGGTGGCTGTACTCGGCCACGATGTCCATCTTGGCGCTGCGGCCGCGCTGGGTGACGTAGGTCTCGGTCTCGATGCGCTGGCGCAGCTTCTGGATGTCGTCACCATAGATCGCGCGGCCGGCCATCACCATCTTGAAGCCGTTGTAGTCCTTGGGGTTGTGGCTGCCGGTGACCATGATGCCGCTGTGGCAGCCGAAGGAGCCTCGCGTGGCGGCCACGTAGTACAGCATGGGCGTGGTGACGGCGCCGATGTCGACCACGTCCAGGCCGGCGCTCTTCAAGCCACGGATCAGCGCCGCTGCCAGCCCCGGGCCCGACAGGCGCCCGTCGCGGCCCACCGCCACGGCGCGTTCACCCGCCGCCACCGCTTCGGAACCAAAGGCCCGGCCCAGGTGCTCGGCGAAGGTCTCGTCG
>JANOZF010000162.1:0-30512 GCA_031429255.1 Rubrivivax sp. | reverse complement strand
CGGCGGCAGGTGGTACAGGTCCTTGGTCGCCGCTTCGCCGGGATGGATCTTGTTGGCGACGCCATCGAGTCCGGCCATCAGCAAGGCCGAGAAGCCCAGGTAGGGGTTCATCAGCGGATCGGGAAAACGCGCCTCGATGCGCCGGCCCTTCGGGTTGGCCACGTACGGGATGCGGATCGACGCCGAGCGGTTGCGCGACGAGTACGCCAGCTTCACCGGGGCTTCAAAGCCCGGAACCAGGCGCTTGTAGCTGTTGGTGCCGGGGTTGGTGATGGCGTTGAGCGCGCGGGCGTGCTTGATGATGCCGCCGATGTAGTACAGCGCAAAGTCGGAGAGGCCCGCGTAGCCGTCACCCGCGAACAGGTTCTTGCCGTCTTTCCACACGCTTTGGTGCACGTGCATGCCGCTGCCGTTGTCGCCCACGATGGGCTTGGGCATGAAGGTGGCCGTTTTGCCATAGGCATGCGCGACGTTGTGGATGACGTACTTTTGCAGCTGGATCCAGTCGGCGCGCTGCACCAGCGTGCTGAACTTGGTGCCGATTTCCATCTGGCCGGCGTTGGCCACCTCATGGTGATGCACTTCCACCGGGATGCCCAGCGATTCGAGGATCAGGCACATCTCGCTGCGCATGTCCTGGAAGCTGTCCACCGGCGGCACCGGGAAGTAGCCGCCCTTGACGGCGGGGCGGTGGCCCATGTTGCCGCCTTCGAATTCCTTGCCGGTGTTCCAGGCGGCTTCTTCGGATTCGATCTTCACGAAGCAGCCCGACATGTCGTTTTGCCAGCGCACGCCGTCGAAGACGAAAAACTCGGGCTCGGGGCCGAAGTAGGCGGTGTCGCCCAGGCCGGTGCTCTTCATGTAGGCCTCGGCGCGCTTGGCCAGGCTGCGCGGGTCGCGCTCGTAGGGCTTGCCGTCGGACGGATCGATGACGTCGCAGGTCATGATCAGCGTGGGCTCTTCGAAGAAGGGGTCGATGTTGGCCGTGTTCGGGTCGGGCATCAGTTGCATGTCCGATGCTTCGATGCCTTTCCAGCCGGCGATGGACGAGCCGTCGAAAGCGTGGCCCGACTCGAACTTGTCTTCGCTGAAAGCGGAAACGGGCACGGTCACGTGCTGCTCTTTGCCACGGGTATCGGTGAAGCGGAAGTCGACGAATTTGATTTCGTTTTCCTTGACCATCTTCAGCACGTCGGCAATGGTTTTCGCCATTCAGAATTCTCCTGGTGGGGCTTGGGAAGTTGTTTGTTTGGGAGGGTGTGGGCTCAGGGTCGCCGATCGGGTGACCAGACCCCGTTGGGCACCCAACAATTTAGCAGAAAGCGTGCCCGCCTCCGGACGCCTTGCAACGGTCTGGCGCTGATGCGAAAGCCTGGAATGCACGCTATTGGTGCAATCCGCCTTTCAGGAACGCACCGATTCGGGGCCCAGTTTGGCATCCAGCTGCTCCAAACCGGCGCGCAGCGCGGCATAGGCTTCAACCGGGTCAAGCGCCGACTTCACCCCCAGCTCGATATGGCGTCCCCATTGGGGATGATCGACGCTGGGCAGACTGAACACCTTGACGCCAGCAAACTGCGCTTCTATGCGTTCCATCAATGGCGTCAGCGCGGCCTCCATGGCACCAAGGACAATCACCGAACGCTCGACGCTGCGGCCTGCGCCAAACAGGTGCGCGTAGCGCTGGTCCAGCACCCATTGCATCATCGGCCAGGCCATGACCGGGAAACCGGGCACGAAATGCACGTGGTGGACCGAAAACCCGGCGATCTTGTTGTACGGGTTGGGAATGATCTCAGCGCCCAGCGGGAACATGCCCATGTTCAGCCGGTGCACGTTGTCGGGCCGGTTCGGCTCAAAGGCCAGGCCCTGCTCGGCCGCGACATCGCGCATGCGTTCTTCGATCAGCGCCTTGGCCTGCGGGTGCAGCGCCAGTTCGCGCCCCAGTGCTTCAGCGGCGCATTGGCGCGTGTGGTCGTCGGGCGTGGCGCCGATGCCGCCGCAGCTGAAGACCACGTCGCCGCTGGCAAATGCGTCTCGCAGAGCGCTGGTGATGCGCGGCCTGTCGTCGCCCACGTAGCGCGCCCAGCCCAGCGACAGGCCCCGTGCGGCGAGCAATTCGATGAGTTTGGGCATGTGCTTGTCTGCTCGCTTGCCCGACAAGATCTCGTCGCCGACGATGATGAGTCCGATGTTCATGGTGGCTTCTGTGTGGGAGGTTCGGGCGCCACCGGCAACCAGCCGGGCTGCAGGCGGGGCGGCGCGACGGCGGGTGGTTCAAGACGCAGTGCCTGCAGTCGCGGCAACAGGTAGTGCGAAAACCAGCAGGCCGCAAACACGAAGACGGCCGTGTACAGCCAGGCCATCACCGGCGCCAGCAGCGGCGCAGCGACCAGCGCGGGGGCGCCGGCCACCCACACCAGCGAAGGCAGGCTGGCGATGCAGCCGCACACCAGCCCGATGGCCCACAAGGCCCAGCGGTGGCGGTGCAGCAGCAGGCGCCGTTCGGACTTGCTGGCGTATCCAGCCAGCGCCGCATAGGGCAGCACGCGGGTGGCCAGCCAGCCCCAGATGAGCGGCGGCAGCACCAGCACCAGCGGCGGCACCAGCCACAGCGGAACGCTCAGCGCCAGCGCGACCAGGGCCACAAGGGAACACAACACCGTCCAGGCCCACAACCGGGCTCGACCGGTGCCCTGCAGCATCAGCAGCCCGGCGCAGCGCACGTGGCCGACATGGCGGGCCAGCGCCGGCGCCGCCAGCAGGGCCACCAGCATGAAGGTCACCAGCAGCACCAGCGGCATCGACAGGCCGACGACGACGATGGGCGCCACCAGTGTGCGCAGGTGGCGGCCGCCGAGCTCGTCCATCCAGCGCAGCAGTTGCTGCGACGGCTCGAAGCTGTCGATGCCTTCGCGCACGCCGTCCAGTGCGGGCTCCCAATAAAACCAGCCCAAACCGCCCACCAGGGCCACGGCCAGCAGCAGGGGCAGCAGCGTCCACAGCAACACGCGCGGGTGCCAGCAGGTCAGGCAGGCGCGCCAGAAGGCCTCAGCCATGCCGCACCGTTGCCGCAACGGAGCCCGCCGCGACCATCAGGCGCGCCCCACCAGGCGCATCAGGCCCAGCCACTGCTGGGCCCAGAAGCCACGGCCGTAGTCGCGGCCCTCGAGCTGGTCGCGCACGCCCGTCGGGTCGTAGCGGTCATCGAAGCGGGCGGTGCCAAACACAAGGTCCCACACCGGAAACAGCACCGCGAAGTTGTGGCCGCCCAGGGTACCCGCACCCTGCGACTCGTGGCCCGCGCCAATGCGGTGGTGCAGGCGGTGGAATTGCGGGCCCACGAGCAAGTGGCTGCCCCAGCGTGCGAAAGACAGCCGCACGTTGGCATGCGACAGGCTTTCGATCAATTGCGTCACCGCCACCACCGCCACGAACTGCCCCGGCGCAATGCCCACCAGCAGCGCCACCAGCACCAGGATGCTGTCGCGCAGCACGTCGTCGAGCAGGTGGTTGCGGTTGTCGGACCACATCGTCATCTGGCGCTGGCTGTGGTGCAGCGCGTGCAGCTGCCACCACCAGCCCTGCGCGTGCTGAGCACGGTGAATGGCGTAGTCCACGCCGTCGAACAACACCAGGTACAGCAGGAAGCTGACCAGCGCCACGTCGGTGAAGCCGGGCCACAGCTGGTCCATGCTCCAGGCCGGCAGGCCGGCCACCCGCAGCTCGCCGATGAACGTCGACCACAGTGGGTCCAGTGTGAAGAACAGCAGCACGCGAAACAGGCCCAGGCGGTGGATGAGGGTGTACAGCATGTCCACACGCACGGCAGCGCGATCGGTCACCGGCTCGACCGGGCGCCAGCGTTCCAGCGCCGCGAACACCGTCAACAGCACGGCAATCTGCAGCAGCCCTACCAGCAGCCAGCCGGTAGCGTGAAAGCCGTCCTCCAGCAGGTTGCCCAGGCCGGCGTGAAACAGCAGCGGCTGCACGACGGCCTCGAACAGCGCTTGCTGCGCGCTGCCGAAGAGATGGCTCAGTCTGTCCATGGCGGGCGCTGGCTGCTGTTCAATGAGCGCTGCGCGCCGCAGCACCGAGTTGCGGATGATCGCGCAGCGTGGCGAAGCACAAGCCGCGCGCCTTCAGTCCGGTGATCAGGGGCTCCAGCACCACCGGCGCCCACGCATCGCGCCGCGACCAGATGCCCAGGTGCGCCACCAGAATGTCGCCGGCCTTGATGTCGCGCAGCGCCTTGTTGAGCAGCAGCTCGTTGGGGTAACGCTCGCTGGGCAGTTCGTCGCCCAGGAAGCCGGCGTCGGCCCAGCCCACATGCGACCAGCCGCAGCCCGTGGCCGCGGCCAGCAGTGCTGGTGAGGTCTTGCCGCCCGGCGCACGGAAGACGGCCGACATCGGCTGCCCCGTGATCTGCTTGAAACGGTCGGCGGGCCGCTGCAGTTCGGCACAGTAGGCCGCCGCCGTCAACTCGCGCGGTTTACCCGCCTGCGGCCCCATCGACGGCTTCGTGCGCAGGCGGGCGACCTGCCCGCCTTGTGCCGGCAGGTCGGCCAGCCAACTGTCGTGGTCCCAGGTGTGCGAACCAAAGGCATGGCCTTCTGCGGCGCGAGCGCGCCACCAGGGCGCCCATTGCTCGTCCAGGCTGTGGCCGCCGGTTTTGGTGCGCTCAGAGGCCAGGAAAAAAGTGGCTTTCACGCCATGCCGCTGCAACACCTCGGCCACCAGCGGCGCCACCTCCATGTGGCCAGTGTCGAAGCTCAGGTACACCGGGCGCTCGCAGGTGCTGGCAGCCACCAGCGGCACGCCGGCGGCCAGCAGCAGCGAGGCAAACAGGCGGCTACAGACGCGGCGCATGGTCCAGCGTCCACACGCCGTGCGGCGAGCGCCCCACGTCCACCTGGCGCACCACCTTGCGTGACTCGATGTCGATGAAGCTGAGCTTGCGCGCCCAGCGTGAGCTGACCAGCAGCGTGCGCCCATCGGCCAGCACTTCCATGCAGTCCGGCCCGCCCGGGCCTGGCAGTTCATTCACCACCGACAGCGTCTGCGTGTCGATCAGGCTGATGGAGTTGGCCACGCGGTTGCTGACGAATACATGGCGTCGGTCGCCCTTGGCGCGAAAGGCATGGGCACCGTTGCCGGTGGCGATGCGCTTGATGAGCTTGGGCGTGGCGCCACTCACGTCATAGGCCTCGACCACGCGGTCGCCCGTCAGGCCCAGCAGCAGCGTGCGGTCGTCCGCGGTCAGGTACAGGTCGGCCGGCATCTTGCCCACGGCAATCTTCCAGCGCACGGCCTGCGTGGCCAGGTCGATGGCCAGCAGTTCGTCACTGTCCTGCACGCTGACGTAGACCACGCTGCTCTTGCTGTCGATGTTCAGGTGGCTGGGCGTCTTGGGCGCCGAGATGCGCTTGACCAGCTTCAGCGGTTCTGGCGCCTGCGCTCCCTGCCAGAGATACAGGTCGACATGGTTGAGCCGGTTGGCGGCCGTCACGAACCACTTCATGTCGGGTGAAAAGCGCAGGTGGTACGGGTCGACGATGCCAGTCACGGTGCGCAACACCGCTGCGGTCTGCGGGTTCAGGAAGGTCAGCGAATTGCTGCCGGCATTGGCCACGATGAGCGTCTTTTCATCGGGCGCCAGGTACAGGTGGTGCGGCTCCTTGCCGGTGGGCAGGCGCTTGACCAGGCTGTAGGCCGCCGGGTCAATAACGCTGACGTCGGCGTCCTGCGAATTCAACACGAAGATGGGGCGGCCGGGCGCGGTGGGGGCGGCCGCAGCACCGGCTGCGGGGGTCTGCGCTGCGGCGGCACGCAGGCCCGCCAGCGATGCTGCGGCCACGGCGGCCACGGCGGCCCTGGCGGCCAAATGGCCGAGGAAGGGGCGCCTGTTCATTCGTCGTCACCGCTGAGGATGCCGCCGAGCACGCCAGCGCCGACCAAACCACCCAGCGCACTTTGCTCGGCGCGGCCCCCGCCGGCTTGCGGTGCGGCAGCAAACACGCGCGATGCCAGACGCGAGAAGGGCAGGCTTTGCAGCCACAGCGTGCCCGGGCCAGTGAGCTTGGCGAAGAACAGGCCCTCGCCGCCAAAGAGCGCGGTCTTGATCTTGCCCACGTACTGGATCTCGAAGCTGACGCTGGGCGTGTAGGCCACCACGCAACCGGTGTCGACGATCAACGTCTGCCCGGCCTGCAACTCGCGCTTCACCACCGTGCCGCCGGCATGCACGAAGGCCATGCCGTCGCCATCGAGCTTCTGCATGATGAAGCCTTCACCGCCAAAGAACCCGGTAGACAGCTTGCGCTGGAAGGCGATGCCCAACGAGACCCCTCTGGCGGCACACAGAAACGCGTCGCGTTGGCAGATCAGCGTGCCGCCCAGCTGGCGCAGGTCCATCGGCAGGATCTTGCCCGGATAGGGCGCACCAAAAGCGACGCGCTGTTTGCCGTGGGTCTGGTTCGTGTAGACGGTGGTGAACAGCGACTCACCAGTCACCAGCCGCTTGCCCGCACCCAGCAACTTGCCGAACAGGCCGCCGTCCTGGGCCCGGCCGTCGCCAAACACCGTGTCCATGGTGATGCCGGCGTCCATGAAGAACATGCTGCCGGCCTCGCCCACCGCAGCCTCACCGGGGTCGAGCTCGACCTCGACGAACTGCATCTCGGCGCCCTTGATCTCGTAGTCCACCACATCCATGGCCATCTTTGGCGCTCCTCGCGGGTCTTGCTGCTTTGAACAGTCGGGAATGGTAACCATGCGGCTGCAGGGCAAGCCTCCAAGGGCTCGGCTTCGTCCACGGTAGCTGGGGCCATCCTGACGATAATCAAATGATGCTGTTTGCTGTCCTTGCCGTTGGTGTGGGAGCTGCTCTGGGCGCCTTGCTGCGCTGGGGACTGGGTTCCGGGCTGAACCACCTGTTTCCTGCCCTGCCCCCGGGCACCCTGGTGGCCAACCTGCTGGGCGGCTACCTGATCGGCGTGGCCATGGCAGTGCTGACGCAGGCACCCCATCTCGCACCCGAGTGGCGGCTCTTCGTGATCACGGGATTCCTGGGCGGCCTGACCACCTTCTCGACCTTTTCCGCGGAAGTGGTGATCGCGCTGCAGCAAGGCCGCACGTTGTGGGCCCTGGCCACCGTCGGCGGGCATGTGCTGGGCTCGGTCGCCATGACGCTGCTGGGCCTGGCCACGGTGGCCGTGTTGCGGCGCTGAAAGACCCGGCCGGCAGGCCCGCAGCGGCAGCCACCTAAAATCCACTGTCCAGCGAACAAGGAATGCTTGGCCACACGCCAGCGGAGAACCTCATGACCCCAGCCGAGATCCTGGCCGAGCACGGCCCCCGCGAAGCGATGGACTACGACCTGGTGGTCGTCGGTGCCGGCCCAGCAGGCCTGGCCACTGCCATACGGCTCAAGCAGATCAACCCCGGGCTGTCGGTGGTGGTGCTGGAAAAGGGCTCGGAACCCGGCGCGCACACCTTGTCGGGCGCAGTCATGGACCCGCGGTCCATCACCGAGCTGTTCCCCGACTGGAAGGCGCGCGGCGCTCCTTTGCTGCAGCCCGTCACCGCCGACGAGGTGCTGTTTCTCGACCCCAAGTACGCACGCAGCGTGCCGCAGTGGCTGATTCCGGGCTGCCTGCACAACGACGGCAACTTCATCATCAGCCTGGGCGCCGTGACCCGGTGGCTGGCCGAGCAGGCCGAAGCACTCGGCGTCGAGATCTTTCCGGGTTTTGCTGCCGCCGAGGTGCTGTATGACGAGCGCGGCGCCGTTTGCGGCGTGGCCACTGGCAACCTGGGTGTGGGCAAGGATGGGCAGCCCCACGGCGGCTTCCAGCTCGGCATGGAACTGCGTGGCAAGTACACCGTGTTTGCCGAAGGCGCGCGCGGCCATCTGGGCCGGCAGCTCATCGCCCGCTTCAAGCTCGACGAAGGCCGTGACCCGCAGAGCTACGCCCTGGGCATCAAGGAACTCTGGGAAGTGGCCCCGGAAAAGGCCAGGCCCGGTCTCGTGGTGCACACCGCTGGCTGGCCGATGAACGAGCAGACCTATGGCGGCGGGTTCCTCTATCACCTGCAGGGCAACCAGGTGACGCTGGGTTTCGTCACCGGCCTGGACTACCAGAACCCCTGGATCAGCCCCTTCGAAGAAATGCAACGCTGGAAGACGCACCCGGCCATCAGCGCGCACCTCGAAGGTGGCAAGCGCATCAGCTATGGCGCCCGCGCCATCACCGCCGGCGGCCTGCTCAGCCTGCCCAAGCTGGTGTTCCCGGGCGGCGCACTGGTGGGCTGTGAAGCCGGCACGCTGAATGCGGCGCGCATCAAGGGCAGCCATGCCGCCATCAAGACCGGCATGCTGGCTGCCGAGGCCGCCGCCGCCGCGCTGCAGGCCGGGCGCAGCCACGATGAGCTGGCGGCCTACCCGCAGGCGTTCGAGAAGAGCTGGCTGTTTGAGGAACTGCACCAGACACGCAATTTCAAGCAGTGGTTCAAGCAAGGCAACATGGTGGGCTCGGTGATGACCGGCATCGAGCAGTGGCTGCTGCCCAAACTGGGGCTGAAGAGCCCCCCGTGGACCCTGCACCGCACGACCCCCGACCACGCCCGCATGCATGCGGCCAGCCAGTGTGAACCCATCCACTACCCCAAGCCCGATGGCAAGCTGACCTTCGACCGCCTGAGTTCGGTCTTCGTCAGCAACACCAACCACGAGGAGAACCAGCCCGCGCACCTGACCTTGAAGGACGCCAGCGTGCCGGTGTCCATCAACCTGGCCCTCTACGCCGGGCCCGAAAGCCGCTACTGCCCTGCTGGCGTCTATGAATTCGTCGCTGACGATGCCGGCGCGCAGCGGCTGCAGATCAATGCGCAGAACTGCGTGCATTGCAAGACCTGCGACATCAAGGACCCGACGCAGAACATCGTGTGGGTGACACCCGAAGGCGGCGGCGGACCCAACTATGCCGGCATGTAAGCGCCCCGCCCTGACCTCCCGCCAGAGACCAACCGCATGACCATCGCGTGGAATTTATTCGCCCCTTGGCACGCGCTGGGCGGCGGCCTGCTGATCGGGCTGGCCGCGGCCTTGTACCTGCTGGGCGTGGGCCGTATCGCGGGCGTCGCCGGCATCGTCGGCGAGCCACTGGCGGCGGCCCTGCAGGCGCTGCGTCGCGCAGGCGCGCAACCGCAGCGCCCAGCCCTGACCTGGAAGGGCCAAGGCCCGCGCCTGGCCTTCGTGGGCGGCCTGTTGCTGGCGCCCTGGGCCTGGGGCCTGCTGGCGCCACTGCCGGCGTCGCGCGTGGACGTGGGCACCTGGGGCCTGGTGGCCGCGGGCCTGCTGGTGGGTGTGGGCTCGCGCATGGGCAACGGTTGCACCAGCGGCCACGGCGTGTGCGGCCTGAGTCGGCTGTCGAGGCGTTCGCTGGTCAACGTGCTGACCTTCATGGCGGTGGGCATGGCCACCGTCTTCGTGCTGCGGCACCTCGTCTGAAGGCCGACGGATGAAACTTCTGCTTGCCCTGCTCAGCGGCCTCGTATTCGGCCTGGGCCTGATCGCCAGCGGTATGACCGACCCGTTGAAGGTGAAGGCCTTTCTCGACCTCTTCGGCGCCTGGGACCCGAGCCTGGCGCTGGTGATGGCAAGCGCCATTGCGGTGGGGCTGGTGGCGACGCCCCTTGCGCTGCGCCGCCGCGTGTCGCTGCTAGGCGACACCATCGACTGGCCGCGGCCCACCCGCATCGACCGTCGGTTGGTGCTGGGTGGCGCCCTGTTCGGCGCAGGCTGGGGCATCGGCGGCTTCTGCCCCGGCCCCGCACTGGTGGCGCTGGGCAGCGGTTTTGCGCCCGCGCTGGTGTTCGTACTGGCCATGCTGGCCGGCATGGCATTGCATGATGGCTGGATGGCCCCACCTGCTTCTGGCGGGCCCCAGCCCTGAAGAAAGCAAACCATGATTGAACTGCACATTCCTGCGATGTCCTGCGGCCATTGCGTGCGCGCCATCACCGAAGCGGTGCACGCGGCCGATCCTGCGGCGCAGGTCAGCACCGACGTGCCGCAACATCTGGTGCGCGTGGAAACGCAACTGACTGCCGAGGCGATCGCCCGGCAGCTGACGCAGGCGGGTTATCCGCCGGGCTGATGACGTCGTGAAGACCCTGCGTGCAGTGTCGTGCACGCGCATCGGCTGACGTCGCTACACTCCCGTCCCCCCACGCCATCCCGGCGTGGCAACACCCCGTGCCCACGGCACCCATGGCCGGCATCCACATCACCGACATCGAAGCCGCCATCAACTGGTGGCGTGAGCGGTCTCCGTCACCCGACGGCGTGACGGCGTGTGCCGAAGTGCGTGCGCTCGCCGAGGTGTATGCGCTGATGGTGTACTACCGCGAAGCACTGTGCGACGAGGGCACGATGCCGGCCAAGCCCCGCGACGCGTGGCTGGCCTGGTACGCCAGCACGCCCGACGCACCCTGCATCGCCATCTGCTCCACCAGCCAGGGCGACGCCGAGTGCAAGGGCTGCGGCCGCACCTTCGAAGAAGTGCAGCACTGGACCGGCATGACACCCGCGGCCAAGCGGCTGGTGTGGCGCCGCATCACGCAACAAGGCACGGCTTGGCGCTTCAACCGCTATGCCGAACGGGCGCAGCTGGCCACCGGTGGTGATCGGCAAGCCAAAGGCCCATCCGAACCGGCCACGCCAGCGTCGTCGGCTGCACCTTGAGCCAGCCGGTATCGTCGTTGGCCAGCGCACGGCGCATCGCCGTGCTGGCCTGGCCGGTGCTGGTGGGCCAGTTGTCGGTGCTGGCCTTCGCCACCGTCGACACCCTGCTGGTGGCACGCGCTGGCGCCACCGACCTGGCCGCGCTGGCGGTGGGGTCGGCGGTGTACATCACCATCTTCATCGGCCTGATGGGCGTGGTGATGGCGCTGTCGCCCATCGTGGGGCAGCTCTACGGCGCCGGCCAGTTGCACGAAGCCGGTCGCCAGGTGCACCAGGCACTGTGGGTGGCGGCCGGGCTGGCGCTGCTGGGCAGCCTGCTGCTGCTGTTCCCGTGGCCCTTCCTGGCCCTGGCACGCGTGGGGCCCGAGGTGGAAGCCAAGGTGCGCGGCTACCTGCTGGTGCTGGCCTTTGCCTTGCCGGGCTCGTTGCTGTTCACCATCTATCGCGGCTTCAACACCGCCGTGTCCAGGCCCAAGGCCGTGATGGCGCTGCAACTCGGCGGCCTGGCCCTGAAGGTGCCACTGTCGACGGCCCTCGTGTTTGGCGTGCCGGCGCTGGGCCTGCCGGCGCTGGGCGTGGTGGGCTGTGCCGTCGCCACCTGCGTGGCCATGTGGGCGCAGGTGCTGGGCGCATGGATGGTGATCCGGCGCGACGACTTCTACGCCCGCTTCGACATCACCGGCCGCGGCATCGACAAGCCCGAGGCCAAGGCCCTGCGCCATCACATCAAGCTGGGCCTGCCGATGGGCGCTTCGATCATGGTGGAGGTGACCGGCTTTGCCTTCATGGCCATCTTCATCGCCCGGCTGGGCACCACGCCCGTGGCTGCACACCAACTGGCGGCCAACCTGGTGTCGGTGCTGTTCATGGTGCCGCTGGCGGTGGGCAACGCCACCAGCACGCTGGTGGCGCAGCGCATCGGCGCGCAGGACACCCTGGACGCGCGGCGCCTGGGCTGGCACGGCCTGGCCATCGGCTGCGGGCTGGCCGCGTTGCTGGGCAGCGGCGTGTTTGCATGGCGCGAGCCGGTGCTGGCCCTGTACACGCGCGATGCCGCGGTGGTGGCGGCCGCCATGCCACTGGTGGCCTGGCTGGCGGTGTTTCACGTTGCCGACGCGCTGCAGATCATCGCGGCCTTCGTGCTGCGCGCGCACAAGATCGTCACCGTGCCGATGCTGGTGTACGTGCTGGCGCTGTGGGGCGTGGGGCTGGGGGGCGGCTACGTGTTGGCCTTCAACCTGACTGGGCACACGCCGGCCTCGCTGCAAGGCGCGCCCGGCTTCTGGACCGCCAGCACGGTGGCGTTGCTGCTGGCCGGCGGCGCGCTGACGGCGTTGATGGCCTGGGTGTTGAAGCACCACGACGAACCCGAGCCGCGGCTGAACACGCACTGAGCGCCGCTGGGGCCACCAGTCCCAGTGTCGACCGGCGGCCTCGGCTCAGCTGCCAGGCAGCATCAGCACAAAACAGCTGCCGCCACCGTCGCGCGGCTCACAGCGCGCGGCGCCACCGTGGCGCAGCGCAATCTGCCGCACCAGTGCCAGGCCCAGGCCGACACCGCCTTCGCGCTCGGCATGGCCTGGCAGGCGGAAGAAAGGCTCGAAGATGCGTTCGCGGTAGACCTCGGGAACACCGGGGCCGCGGTCGCACACCCGCAGCTCGGTTTGTCCGGCGCGCTGCTGCAAGGTCACTTCGATGCTGGCGCTGCCGTAGCGGCGCGCGTTTTCAAGCAGGTTGCGCACCGCGCGGCGCAACAGCCTTTCGATGCCCCGCACTGGCACCGTGGCCGTGCTGTCCAGCACCGCAGCCACGCGGGCGCCCTCTTCGGCAGCCAGGGCTGCCAGGTCCACGGATTCGAAGCGACCCAGGTCCTCGGCACCCTCGAGCCGGCTGGCCAGCAGCACCTCATCGACCAGAGCGTCCAGCTCGGCAATGTTGGTGTTGACCTCGCGGCGCAGGGCTTGGCGCCCGGCTTCGGCCAAGCCGCTGTCATCGGCCGCAGATTCTTCGAGCATGGCCACGGCCATCTTCAGCCGCGCCAACGGCGAGCGCAGTTCATGGCTGGCATTGGCCAGCAGGCTTTGATGCGACTGCACCAGCGCCTGGATGCGGGTGGCGGTGCGGTTGAAGCTGGCCGCCAATGTGCCCACCTCGTCGGCGCCTTCTTCGGGAACCCGGCGTTTCAGATCGCCGTCACCAAAGGCCTCGACGCCTTGTTTCAGCACTTCCAGGCGGCGCGTCAAACGGCGCACCACCGGCCAGGCGCCACCGGCCACGGCCAGAAACAACACCACCAGCAGCACCAGCAGGCCCAGGCCTTCGGGTGCCCGACCCGGCCCTTGGGGAGGCCACAAAGCCCACCAAGGCCTCAGCGCCGGTGGGCTGCGCCCGGCGAGGTTCGAGTCTGTCAGTCCTCCCCCCGGTGCACCCGCGCCGCCACGCGCCGCGCCTGGCCGCGGCACCCACAGCGTGCGGCCGTCGTCGAAGGCGATGGCCTGTGCGCGCGTGTTGAGTTCGGGGCCGTCGTAGCCGCGGCGCAGGAACGAATCCGACGATCCCAGGCGCCGCCCCTGGGCATCGTCCAGCGCCATCGGCAAGCGCAGCCGCTGCGACCAGTCGCGCAGGGCGGCCACCTGTTCGGCCGGCGGGGCTGCAGCGTCAGGCAACGAGCGCTGCAGCAGTTCACCCCATGCCGCGCTGCGTTCGCGCAGCACGCCTTCGGCGCGCTCGCGCGTTTCGTCCAGATGGCGCTGCACAAGCCAGCCCGAGGCCAGCGCAAACAGTGCCAGCGCTGTCAGCACCGTGAGGTAGATGCGCAGGTACAGCTGTTTCATGGGTCGGCGCGCGGGGCCAGACCGGCTTCACTCGGCATCTTGTCTCTTGGCAAACACATACCCGGCTCCACGCACCGTGAGCACGCGCTTGGGGTTCTTGGCGTCGTCCTCGATGACGGCGCGGATGCGTGAGATGTGCACGTCGATGCTGCGGTCGAAGGCTTCGAGCGGATGGCCCTTGAGGGTGTCCATGATCTGGTCGCGGCTGAGCACCCGTCCGGGGCTGCGCGCCAGCACGGCCAGCAAGTCGAACTGGTGGCTCGTGAGGTCGCAGGACTGGCCCGCCAGCCGCGCCTGGCGCGCACCGAGATCGACTTCCAGCCGGCCGAAGACCAGCACCGCGTCGTCACCGGTGTCGGGCGCGGCGCGGCGCAGCAGCGCCTTCACGCGCGCCAAAAGCTCACGCGGCTCGAAGGGTTTGGGCAGGTAGTCGTCGGCACCCATCTCCAGACCGACGACGCGGTCGGTCGGCTCGCCGCGGGCGGTCAGCATCAGCAGCGGCAGGCGCCGGCTGCGCGACTGGCTGCGCAACTCGCGCGTGAAGTCCAGGCCATCGCCGTCGGGCAACATCAGGTCCAGCACCAAGGCGTCAAAGCCGCCGTGGGCCAGTCGTTCACGGCCCGCCAGCAAAGAGCCCGCAGTCTCGACCTCGAAGCCGTTGCGTTGCAGATAGCCGCTGACCATATCGGCCAGTCGGTGGTCGTCGTCTATCAACAGCAGTCGAGGCATGGAGGTCCGGTCATCAGGGGCGCGGTGGGCAGCAGGCGCCCGCGCCGGGTACACAGCACGCAGCGTCAGGTACGGGGTTTTTCCAGGCTGTCACGTTCAAGGCGGTGGCGCTGCATCATCTCGCCGCGCATCTTCATGCGATCGTTCAGCGTGGCTCGCTGCTCAGGGCTGAGCACGCGGCTGATGTCCAGCTTCATCTGCAGCATGCGTTTGCTCATCGCGTCGTGCTGCGCCATCAACTGCTGGCGGTGCGCTTCGGCCGCACGGGCGTCCACCGTGGGCTGCGCGAACAGCGCGCGGCCCTGCTCATGCAACTTGCGGCCGGCTTCGCGCTGCGCAGCCGTTTCGGCGCGCGCGGCTTCGGTGATCTGCTTGATCTGGGCACGCTGCTCGGGCGTGGCCTTCACCTCGTCGAGCAGGCGAGCCATGTGGCGCGGTGTTCCGCCCATTTCGTGGCCGCCATGGCCGCCTGGGCCTCCAGGCCCCCCAAAAGGCATGGACCAGGCGACCTGCGACAGGCTGGCGCCCAGGGCCACGGCGGTCACGGCCAGCACCATGCGCCAGGCGGGGCGTGGTGAATTCAAACGGGTCTTGGTGTTCATGTCAGCACTCCTGAAGGCTGTGGTTGTCGATGGCAGCCATGGTGCCGGCCCACGGTCTCGCGCTTGTGCTCGGCGGGTAAAGAACTGTTGCACGACCAGCGAGGCAGGGCCGCCGAGCCGCGTGCGGCATCAGGGCGCCGCAGCGGCCTCGACCCGTACCAGCCGCCGCTGCACCTGAAACACCGGATTGGCGCTGCGCAGGTCCAAGCGCAACAGCACACCACTGGCGCGGTCGATCACCAGGGCACCATCGACCCGGGTATACGCCTCGCCACCGGGGGCGTCACCAAACAGCTCCACCACCACCACCTCGAAGCGTCGGCCGGCCACGGTCTGCGGGCCCAGGGCCACGACCTGCCCGCGCATGCGCGCTCTCGACAAGGGGTCGCCCACCTGCACGATGTCGCCTGCGGTCACCTGGCCGAGCGCCAACTCGCCGCGCAACAGATGCGGCCAGCTCATCGCCCCCACCGGCGCCTGCACGACATTGCCCGCACGGTCCTGCACCCAGGCGCCTGAAGGGGGCGCCGTCGCACCGGCGGCAGAGGCCGCGGCCTCGGACTGATAGACGAATTCGGTGCGACGCAGCGCGGCCACGCGCAAGACCTCTTGCGTCAGCGCGCCGCGCGCACGCGTGCGCACCTCGTAGACCAGGCGCTCACCCAGCGCCACCGGCAACTGGGCAGCCTGCACGGCCGGCAGGCTGGTGGACGCCGGCGCGCACCCTTGCCGCTGGGCCGCCACCAGCAACGCTTCATAGCGGCCCTTGAAGCGAGCCAGTTCGTCGGCCTCCAGGCCCACCGGACGCATGGCCAGGATGGCGGGCCAGAAAACGGTGACGCCCAGCCCCAGAGCCATGATGTTCTGGCCGGCGCGCTCGTCGACGGCATAGGCCAACTCGGCCGCCTGCTGCTGCACGCGATCGGCTTCGTCGTGGATGCGGTCGCAGCCCCACAAGGCAAAGTCGGAGGGGTTGGCGGGCAACGGCTTGACGTCGACAGCGCGGGTGGCGCAGCCCAACAGCGCCAGCGCAGCCAGGCAGCCAATTGCGGTGCGGGTCGCAGGGGTCATGGAGCACGCATTGTGCAGCCGCCGGGCCCGGTCAATGGGCGGGGGCTGCCCTGGGTGGCGCATGCGAATGTGGCGGAAAGGGAGGGATTCGAACCCTCGGTACGGGAGAACCCGTACGCCGGATTTCGAATCCGGTGCATTCGACCACTCTGCCACCTTTCCGGGGTGTTCTTGCAGGGGTCAGCGCCCCTGTTTCAACGCGCCGCCTGTGGACCGGCTGTCGGACGTGACCGACTGACGCGAAGCCTTGGATTCTAGCCCGATCAAGCGCGCAAGACGTCAGCTCCACCCAGATAGGGGCGCAGGGCTGCTGGCACCGCGATCGAGCCGTCGGCACGCTGGTGGTTTTCGATCAACGCCACCATCGTGCGGCCAACGGCCAGGCCAGAACCATTCAACGTGTGCACGAACTCGGTCTTGCCCTGCGCATTGCGAAAGCGCGCCTGCATGCGCCGCGCCTGGAAGGCCTCGCAGTTGCTGCACGAACTGATCTCGCGGTAGGTGTCCTGCGCAGGCAGCCAGACCTCGAGGTCGTAGGTCTTCGCGGCGCCAAACCCCATGTCGCCGGTGCACAGCGTGATGACGCGGTAGGGCAGCTCCAGCTTCTGCAGGATGGCTTCGGCATGCCCCACCATCTCCTCCAGCGCGGCCACGCTGTGCTCGGGTTGCACCACCTGCACCATCTCGACCTTGTCGAACTGGTGCTGCCGGATCATGCCGCGCGTGTCGCGCCCGGCGCTGCCCGCCTCGGATCTGAAACAGGGGCTGTGGGCGGTCAGCTTGATGGGCAGCTGGGCGCCTTCCAGGATGCGCTCGCGCACGGTGTTGGTCAGCGGAATCTCGCTGGTGCTGATGAGGTACTGCTCGGCCTGCACCTCGTCACCGCCGCCCGCAGCAGCGTCGCTGCTGCTGCCACGGTAGACCCAGAACATGTCTTCCTTGAACTTGGGCAGCTGGCCCGTGCCCTCCAGGATGTTGCGGTTGACGATGTAGGGCGTGTAGCACTCGGTGTAGCCATGGTGCAGCGTGTGCGTGTCCAGCATGAACTGCGCCAGCGCGCGGTGCAGCCGCGCGGCGGGCCCGCGCAGAAAGGTGAAGCGCGAACCGCTGAGCAAGGCGCCGGTGTCGAAGTCGAGCCCCAGCGGGGTTCCCACGTCGATATGGTCTCGCGGTGTGAAACCGATCTCGGCGGCACGGCGCGGCTGGCCCCAGCGGCGCACCTCGACGTTGCCACCTTCGTCGGCACCCACCGGCACATCGGCCTGCGGCAGATTGGGCAAACCCATCAGCAGCGACTGCAGTTCCTGCAGAATCACGTCCAGCCGCTCGGCGCCGCGTTTCAGGTCGTCGGCGATGCCGTTCCCTTCGGACATCAGCAGGCTGGTGTCCTGGCCCTTGCCCTTGAGCTGGCCGATCTGCTTGCTGGCGGCGTTGCGGCGCGCCTGCAGCTGTTCGGTGCTGGTCTGGATGGTCTTGCGTTCGCCTTCCAGCGCTTCGTAACGCGCCACGTCCAGATAGGGTTGTGGATTCTTGCGGCGCTGCAGCTGCAGCAACACGCCGGGCAGGTCACGGCGCAGGGTATTGATGTCGAGCATGGGGTTTCTTCAGGCAGGTCAGGAGATGAATGGCGTGACGGGCTGGGACGCAGCCGGCGCCAGGTCGGGCGCCACCGCTGCCGCCGCCAGTCGCAGAAAAGTGCGCAGGCGCCGCGGCAGCGTCAAGATCGAGAGCTGGGCTCGGCAGGCGCCGCGCCGCGCGCCTGCGCGTCAAGCATGCTGCGCTCACCCAGCCCCCTGGGCAGCGGAAAGTGCACGTTTTCCTTCACACCCTGCATGTGGCGCACCGACACCGCACCCAATTCACGCAGGCGTGCCACCACCTGCTGCACCAACAGGTCGGGAGCGGATGCGCCGGCCGTCAGCCCAACACGCTGGCGGCCGACGAACCAGGCCGGATCCAGCGCCTCGGCGCCTTCGATCATGTAGGCCTGCGTGCCCAGGCGCTGCGCCAGCTCACGCAGCCGGTTGCTGTTGCTGCTGGTGGGGCTGCCCACGACGATGACCACGTCGACGGCGGGTGCCATCACCTTCACCGCGTCCTGGCGGTTCTGGGTGGCGTAGCAGATGTCCTGTTGCTTGGGCTCGCGCACATGCGGAAAGCAGCGCTTCACCTCGGCCAGTATGGTGGCCGCATCGTCCACGCTCAGCGTGGTCTGCGTCACCACCGCCAACTTCTCGCCGCGCGGCCGCACCTGGGCCACGTCGGCAGCCTCTTCCACCAGATAGATGCCGTCGCTGAGCTGCCCCATGGTGCCCTCGACCTCGGGGTGGCCCTTGTGGCCGATCATGATGAATTCGAAACCTTCCTTGGCCAGCTTGGCCACCTCCACGTGCACCTTGGTGACCAGCGGGCAGGTGGCATCGAAGATCTGGAAACCGCGCTGCGTTGCCTCGGTGCGCACCGCCTTGCTCACACCGTGCGCGCTGAACACCAGCGTGGCGCCAGCCGGCACGTCGGCCAGGTCCTCGATGAAGATCGCGCCCTTGGCCTTGAGGTCGTCAACGACATAGGTGTTGTGCACGATCTCGTGGCGCACATAGATCGGGGCACCGAAGCGCTTGAGTGCACGTTCGACGATCTCTATGGCGCGGTCGACACCGGCGCAAAAGCCGCGGGGCTCGGCGAGCAGCACTTCTTCGAGTGTCGGGTTCACATCACCCCCAACAGCTTGACTTCAAACTTCACCGGCTGGCCTGCCAACGGGTGGTTGAAGTCGAACAGCAGCCAGTCGGCACCGGCTTCACGCACCACGCCGGCATAGCTGCCTTGGCCGTCGGGCGTCGGAAACTGCACAACGTCGCCGGGCGCGTACTCGGCGTCGGGGTCGCCCAGCTCGTGCAGCAGCGACAACTTCACCCGTTGCAGCAGGTCGGGGTTGCGTTGCCCGAAGGCGTCGCCAGCGGCCAGCTCGAAGGTTTCATGCGCGCCTTCGGCCAGGCCCAGCAGGCGTTGTTCGATGGCCGGCGCCAGTTGCCCGGCACCCAGCGACAACGTCGCCGGCTTGTCGTTGAAGGTGTTGACCACGCTGGCGCCGTCCGGGCCGGCCAGGCGGTAGTGCAGGGTCAGAAACGATCCGGGTTGCACGAGGTTCACGGCGTCAGGGGTGGGGTTCAATGGGTGGTCAGGGTTGCCAGGCAGTGGCAGGGGCGGCACGGTCGACCCCGGGCGCCAAGCCAGGGTGGCGTGGTCTGAAATAGACTGCGTCGCATTGTACCGAGGGGTGCCACGCCGGGCCCTGCCCCGCAAAGCCCGACGCGCCAGCACCATGAAGCACCTACCCGCCGACCAACGTCCCCGCGAGAAGCTGCTGGGCAAGGGTGCGGCCGCGCTGGCCGACTCCGAGCTGCTGGCCCTGCTGCTGCGCACGGGCTACAAGGGCTGCAGCGTGCTCGTGATGGCGCAGCAGGTGCTGGACCACTGCGGTGGTTTTGCGGGCCTGCTGCAAGCCGATGCCGAGCGACTGGGGGCGGTCAAGGGCCTGGGGCCCGCCAAACGCGCCGAGTTGCTGGCGGTGGTGGAAATGGCCCGCCGGGCACTGGCGCAGCCGATGCGCGTCTCTGCCGTCTTCGACAGCCCGGGCCGCGTGAAGGACTACCTGGCCTTGCAGCTGGCAGGTCGCGAGCGCGAGGTCTTTGCGGTGATGTTCCTCAACGCACAGCACCACATGCTGGCGCTGGAAGAGATGTTCCACGGCACGCTGATGCAAACCAGTGTCTACCCACGTGAAGTGGTGCGTCGCGCCCTGGCCTTGAACGCCGCGGCGGTGGTGCTGGCGCACAACCACCCTTCGGGCGTGGCCGAGCCTTCGCGTGCCGACGAACACCTCACGCAGCAGCTGGTGCGCGCGCTGCAGATGGTGGACGTGCGTGTGCTCGACCACGTGGTGGTGGGCCAGGGGCAGGTGGTATCGATGGCCGAGCGGGGGCTGATGTGACGCTGCGCCTGAAAGCCACCCGGCTGGCCGACCTGGGCCCGTTGCGCGCCGCTCTGCGGGAAAGCGAACGCCTGCTGGCAGAACAGCGGGCCCTGGAACGGGCGCAGCAGGCTGCGCTGGAACGGCAGCAGCGCCTGTTCACCGACCATGTCGGCCGCGTCACGCGGCTGGCCAGCCACGGCCGCGCGTTGCACGACCTGCCTCGCCCTGCCGCCGAACCACGCCAGCGCGAAGCCGACGAACGCGCTGCGTTGGCCGAGGCGCTGTCGGACGAGGTGGATCTGGAAACACTGCTGCTCACCGACGATGGCCTGAGCTTTCAGCGGCCCGGACTGGCGCACGACGTGGTGGCGCGGTTGCGCCGCGGTCACTGGACCATCCAGGCCGAGCTTGACCTGCACGGCATGCGCCGTGACGCAGCGCGCGATGCCGTGGCGCGCTTCCTGCGTGAAGCCCGGCTGCGCGGCTGGCGCTGCCTGCGCCTGGTGCACGGCAAAGGCCACGGTTCACCGGGCCGCCAGCCGGTGCTGAAAGCCAAGGTGCAGCGCTGGCTGGGCCAGCACGACGCCGTGTTGGCCTTCACCCAGGCCACCGCGCCCGAAGGCGGCACTGGGGCGTTGATCGTGTTACTGCGCGGTTGACGCTGCAGCAGCGGAACGGGCCGGCGCAGGCGCCACGACGCCCGCTGTCGCCGCGCGTTGGCACTGTCCCTGGCGCTCGAACCAGTAGACCACGTTGCCCACCAGCGCGATGCTGCCCGACACCACCGCAGAGACGGCCGTCACCGCGCCGGCCGCACTCAACAGCGCCAGGCAGCCTTCGCCGGCGCAGCGCTGGAAACCACCGACATAGGCGGCTTCCAGTGTCATCTGTCGCGTCAACAGCCGGCACTCGGAGTCGTAGACTTCGCGCGTCTGTGGCACCACGATGCAGCCGGCCAGCGCCGACAGCAGCAGGGTGCTGCCCAGCGGCCGGGCGGCCCGCCGCACGCGCAGCCGAAAGCCGGCTCGCGTCGGCTGCGCCGACCACGTCCCTGCCGCCGAGCGATCAGCCACCACGGTTGCGCATCCAGTCGGCCGTGCCAAACAGCGATTCAGCCAGTCGTTCGGCCAGCGCCGGTTCGACCTCGACCTCCCCCATCGCCTGGATCATGCAGGCCATCCACTGGTCGCGCTCGGCAACGCCGATGCTGTAGGGCAGATGGCGCGCTCGCAGGCGCGGGTGCCCGAAGCGAGACTCATAGTGAGCCGGCCCGCCCAGCCAGCCGCACAGGAACCAGCACAGCTTGTCGCGCGAACCGGAAATGTCGGCCGGGTGCAGCGCACGCAAAACTGCAAAGCCAGGTTCCAGGTCCATCAGGTCGTAGAAGCGGTCCACCAGTGACCGTACACCGCCTTCACCACCCAGACGGGCAAACGGGGTCGACTCTGCCGGCTCGGCGGTGGTGGCGGGTTCGGTCATGTCGGCAGGCTCTGCGGCAATCGTCAAAGGCATTGTGAGGCCGTCGCGCGCCGCCCCTTCTGGCGCGCAGGGGCCACGCGGTGGGGTCGCGGCCAGCCAGCGCTGACCGGCCTCGCCCAGCGCCCGTCAGGTCGACAGGCGCCCGGCAGCCGCCACCAGGGCCACACAGGCTGGCGTGCCAGGCGCCATCTGCATCAGCAGCTGCCGCCGCTGCACCGCTTCACGCACCGCAGGGTCTGACGGCACCTCGCCCAGCAGATCCAGCCGCAACGGGCTGTCCAGCTGCGGGTTCACGTAACGGTCCACCACCTGTTGCAGCTGCAGGCGCACCGAGCGGCCCTCACCCGGCTTGCGCGTCTGGTTCACCAGCAGGTGCAGGTGGCGGCGTCCTTGCGTCGTGGCCAGCACCTTGATGGTGGCGTAGGCGTCGGTCATCGACGTGGGCTCGGGCGTCACCACCACCAGCACCGATCCGGCGAGCGACACGGTGTACAGCACCACGTCGGAAATGCCGGCACCGGTGTCGAGCAGGACATGGTCGAACTTGGGTTCAACCTCGGCGATGACGCGCTGCAGATGGTCGCGCACCTCGGGTGTCATGCGCGAGTACTCCACCATGCCCGAACCCGCCAGCAGCACCGAAAACCCACCGGGCGCCGGCAAGATCGCGTCCTGCAGCGTGTGCTTGCCGGTGAAGACGTCGTGCAGCGTGATCTTCGGGAACAGGTTGAGCACCACGTCCAGGTTGGCCAGTCCAAGGTCGGCGTCCAGCACCAGCACCTTGCGGCCTCCGCGGGCCAGGGCGGCTGCCAGGTTGGCGGAGACGAAGGTCTTGCCCACGCCCCCCTTGCCGCTGGTGACGGCAACGATGCGTGAAGACGCGGGGTGCTGCGGCGTGGCGCTCATTCGTGGTCCTGGATCTGGAACGTTTCAAACAACAGCCGCTTCTCCTCGCTGCTGACCAGCGACACCGCGGTCGGCTCCAGGCACACCAGGTTGCGGCCGCGGGCCTTGGCCTGGTAGAGCTGCTGGTCGGCACGGACTTGCCACAAGCTGGGGGTGGAACGCACCCATTGCGGCGCAAAGGCGCCACCCACGCTGATGGTGACGTGCAGCGGCGGCGCCTGGGCCAGCCCCGACACCGCGGCCAGCGCAATCGGCATGCCCTGCACACGCTGGCGCACGCGCTCGGCCACGGTCTGGCCGAAGGTGACGGCGCAGTTGGGCAGGATGATGGCGAACTCTTCGCCGCCCACGCGGGCCACCAGGTCCATCGGCCGCACGCTGTCCAGCAGCGCCTGCGCCACGGCCTTGATCACCTGGTCGCCCGCCGCGTGGCCCCAGGTGTCGTTGACCTTCTTGAAGTGGTCGATATCCAGCGTCAGCAGCAGCGCCGATTCGCCGCTGCGTGCCACGCGATCCACTTCACGGGCCACCGCCAGTTCGAACGCGCGCCGGTTGGCCAGCCCGGTCAGCGCGTCTCGGCTGGACAGGTCCACCAGCGCATCGATCAGGCCGGCCATCCATTCGGCCCCCCCCGCAGGGCCCGCGGGCATGGCGTGGCCCGACTGCGCCAGCAGCTGCAGAGCGCGCTCAAACCGCACCCCGGCCGCCACGCCGGCCGCAGTGGCCAGGCTGGCAGGCGGCTGGAGTGAACTCGGCATGGATGGTGGATTCAAGGTTCGTGGCCCAAGGGGACCTGTGTCTCGCATGAACTGCGTGGCAGTCTAGCAGCCCGACCCCGCCTGACATGGCCCGGATCTGGCCGCCTTAGGGTGTCCATCTCCAGCCATTGCCTGCGCCACACGCTGGGCACACTGCGGTCAAACCACTGGCACGCGCCAGCCCTCCATCCTGCGGCATCCCCACCGCCGCGATCGCCCAAGACCCGTCGCATGAGCCCAGCGCCACCCTCCACAGCCAGCGACGAGCAGGAGTTCAAGCTCGCGCTGCCCGAGTTCGAGCGCGTGCGCAAGCTCATCCATCAGCGTGCCGGCATCAGTCTGCATGCCGGCAAGCAGGCCATGGTGTACAGCCGTCTGTCACGCCGCCTGCGCGAACTGGGGCTTTCCTCGTTCACCAGCTACCTGGATCTGCTGGAAAAGTCAGGGCACCCCCGGGGCCCCGATGTGCCTTCGGAGTGGCAGACCTTCATCAACAGCCTGACCACCAACCTGACGTCGTTCTTCCGCGAAGAGCACCACTTCACGGCGCTGGCCGAGGACCTGCGCGCGCGCTCCAGCCGGCCCATCCGGCTGTGGTGCAACGCCGCATCCACCGGCGAAGAGCCCTATTCGCTGGCCATGGTGGTGACCGAAGCACTGGGGCCTTCGGCCCAGGTGCGCCTGGTCTGCAGCGACATCGACACGCAGGTGTTGGCGAGCGCCCAGCGCGGCGTGTACGAAGCCGACGCCCGCGGCCTGAGCGCCGAGCGGCTGCGTCGCCACTTCATGCGTGGCACCGGCAGCAATGCCGGACGCATCCGCGTCAAGCCTGAACTGTCGCGCCTGATCGAGTTCTGCACCTTCAACCTGATGACCAAGAACTGGACCGGGCTGGGCGAGGCCTTCGACCTGGTGTTCTGCCGCAACGTGATGATCTACTTCGACGCCAGCACGCAGCGCGAGGTGCTCAAGCGGATCCACGGCCAGATGAAACCGGGTGGCCTCCTGTATGTGGGGCACTCGGAGAACTTCAGCGACGCGACCGACCTCTTCCGGCTGCGCGGCAAGACCATCTACGAGCGCGTATGAGCCTGCTGCCGAGTGCACCACCACCCGCGTCGCCCGCAGGCTCGGCCGCGAGCCGGCTCGAGCGCATGAAGTCGCGCACGCGCCGCGCTGGCGAGGCATCCTTCTTCTACATGGACACGCGGTTCAACGCGCCGGCGGTCAAAGTGCTGCCGGGCGAGTTCTTCGTCAGCGAAGAAGACTTGGTCATCACCACCACTCTGGGCTCGTGCATCGCCGCCTGCCTGTGGGACCGCGACCGCCGCATCGGCGGCATGAACCACTTCTTGCTGCCCGACAGCGGCAGCTCCGCGGCCAGCGGCCGCTATGGCGGCTTTGCGATGGACCTGCTGATCGGCGAACTGGTCAAGCGCGGCGCCACGCGGTCCAGCATGGAGGCCAAGGTCTTTGGTGGCGGCGCCGTCATCAGCGGCATGAGCAGCATCAACGTGGGCGAGATCAACACCCGCTTCGTGCTGGACTACCTGCGCACCGAACGCATCGCCGTGGTCAGCAAGGACGTGCTCGACATCCATGCGCGCAAGGTGTGTTTCCTGCCCAACACGGGCAAGGCGATGGTCAAGCGGCTGGCATCCACCAACACGCAAGCGCTGCTGGCACAGGAACTTGCTGCGTCCAGGCAAGCCGCGCCTGCAGGCACCTGCGCAGGCAGCGTCGACCTCTTCTGATCTCCTGAACGACCGCAACAACACCGAAGCCCAGCAGTATGGCCCCCACAACACCCTCGAACAGAACCTCGACCAAGACCCGTGTGGTCGTGGTCGACGACTCGGCGCTGGTGCGCAGCCTGCTGGCCGAGATCATCGACCGCCAGAGCGACATGTGCTGCGTCGGCGCGGCCGCCGATCCGCTCATCGCACGCGACCTGATCCGTGACGTCAACCCCGACGTCATCACGCTGGACGTGGAGATGCCGCGCATGGACGGGCTGGAGTTCCTGGGCCGCCTGATGCGCCTGCGGCCGACGCCGGTGGTGATGGTCTCCACGTTGACCGAGCGCGGCGCCGACGCGACATTGAGAGCGCTGGAACTGGGCGCTGTCGACTTCGTGGCCAAGCCCAAGATCGGCGTCAGCGACGGGTTGCGCCAACTGGGTGCCGACATCACCGAAAAGATCCGCGCCGCGGCGCGTGCGCGCGTGCAACGCCTGCCCGCCGCCACCCTGGCATCGGCCGCTTCGGCGAGCCACGCCGCCACGCCCCACGCCGTGGCGTCGATGGGCCGGCTGTCGACCGAGAAAATCATCTTCATCGGCGCCAGCACCGGCGGTACCGAGGCCACGCGCGAACTGCTGCAGGGCCTGCCTGCGGACGCACCGGCGGTGATGATCACCCAGCACATGCCCGCGGGTTTCACGAAGAGCTATGCCACCCGCCTGAACAGCCTGTGTCGCATGCATGTTTCCGAAGCGGTGGACGGCGAACGTGTGCTGCCTGGCCATGTCTACGTTGCCCCGGGCGGGCAGCACCTGTGGGTCGCACGATCGGGTTCCAACTACGTGGCTCGTGTGCAGGCCGGCGAGCCCGTCAACCGCCACATGCCCAGCGTGGAGGTGCTGTTCGACAGCGCGGCACGCATCGTGGGCCGCAATGCGCTCGGCGTGATGCTCACCGGCATGGGCGGCGACGGCGCACGTGCGATGCGTGCGATGCGCGACGCCGGCAGTTGGAACCTGGCGCAGGACGAGGCCAGCTGTGTCGTCTTCGGCATGCCGCGCGAGGCCATTGCTCAGGGGGCCGCACACGAGGTGCTGGCGCTCAAGCAGATGGCGCCCCGCCTGGTCGAATGGCTGCGTACACACGCCGGAGCGGCCACTTCACGGGTGTGAAACAGGCCCCCGCAACGCCGGCATCAGGTTTTCGCTGGCGGCGGCAAGAACATCGCTTGCAGGTCCGACAGAAAGTCGAAGCCCCGCGCGGTAGGCGACGCACGGTCGGCCGCGTCGTCCCATTGCAACAGCCCTCGCTCCACCGCCTGCCGCAGCGTGGCCTGCACTGCCGACAACGGCAGGCCGGTGCGCTGCGTGAAGTCGGCCAGCGCGAAGCCCTCGCGCAAGCGCAGCGCGTTGATCATGAACTCGAACGGCAGGTCTCGACGGCTCACCTCGTGTGCATTGCTGACCGCGTTGCCGGCCAGCGCGTGCTGCATGTACGCCGCCGGCTCGCGCCAGCGCACCTGCCGCAACACCCGGTGCGGGAAACTCAGCTTGCCGTGCGCACCAGCGCCAATGCCCAGGTAGTCGCCAAAGCGCCAGTAGTTCAGGTTGTGGCCGCAGCGATGCCCGGCACGTGCAAAGGCGCTGACCTCGTAGCGCTGCAGGCCCTGGGCTGCCGTGCGCTCGGTGATGAGATCGAGCATGTCGCTGGCCAGGTCGTCGTCGGGAAGGACCGGCGGATGCAGGGCAAAACGCGTGTTCGGCTCCACGGTCAGGTGGTACACCGACAAGTGCGGCGGCGCAAAGCCCAGCGCCGTGTCCAGGTCCTGGCGCAGCTGCTGCAGGGTCTGGCCGGGCAGCGCATACATGAGGTCGATGTTGAAGGTGTCGAAAGCCTCGGCGGCCTCGGCCACCGCCGCACGCGCCTGCGCCGCGTTGTGCACACGGCCGATGCGGCCCAGTGCCGCGTCGTCGAAACTCTGCACCCCCACCGACAGGCGCGTGACCCCGGCGGCGCGGAAGGCCTTGAAGCGTTCACGCTCGAAGGTGCCGGGGTTGGCCTCGAGCGTGACCTCGGCCCCGGGCTCGAGCACCACGCGGGCGCGGATGTCGGCGAGCAGCCGGTCGATGGCCGCCGGTGAAAACAGGCTGGGCGTGCCGCCGCCGATGAAGATGGTGCTGACGCGCCTGCCCCAGAACAGTGGCAGCGAAGACTCCAGGTCGGCACGCAACGCGTCCAGGTAGCGCTGCTCCACCGCGCTTCCCAGCTGCCCGGCGTCAGCGCCCCCCGTGGGCGCCAGTTCGTGCGAATTGAAATCGCAGTAGGGGCACTTCTTCAGGCACCACGGCAGGTGCACATACAGCGACAGCGGCGGCAGCGCCGGCAGCTGCAAGGTGCCGGGCCGCAGGTAGTGCTCGACGCCTGCTTCAGCAGGGGTGCTCACAGTTGCCACACCGACTGCAATTGCTGCAGCAGCTGCGCCATCGCGCGCGCGCGGTGGCTGTGCCGGTTCTTGGTGGCCGCATCCATCTCGGCCACCGTGCGGCCCAGCTCGGGAATGAACATCAACGGGTCATAGCCAAAACCCTGTGCGCCCCGCGGCGAGGTCAGAATCTCTCCCGGCCACCGACCCATGGCCACCAGCGGTTGCGGGTCTTGCGCGTGGCGCACGGCCACCAACGTGCTGACGAAATGGCCGCGGCGGCTGGAGGCGCCCTTCAGGGCCTGCAGCAGGTGCTGGTTGTTGGCGGCATCTTGAAGTCGGCGACGCTCCTCGCGCTCACCGGTACCCTGCACCTCGCCCGCATAGTGCGCCGAGATGACGCCCGGCGCGCCGCCCAGCGCGTCCAAGCACAGACCCGAATCATCGGCCAGTGCTGCGCAACCACTGGCCTGTGCAGCGTGCCGCGCCTTGGCCAGCGCGTTTTCAATGAACGTGGCGTGCGGCTCTTCGGCTTCGGCGATGCCCAGTTCACGCTGCGTCACCAGTTCCACCGACAGCTCGCCCAGCATGGCGCGCAGCTCGGCCAGCTTCTTCGCATTGTTCGAAGCCAGCACCAGACGCTGCGCCGACACCATCAGCGGCTCTCCAGCGGTGCTGCCAATGCCTGGCGCTGCAGCGCCACCAGTTCGCGAATGCCCTTGTCGGCCAGCGCCAGCAACTGGTCCATCTCGGCGCGCGTGAACGGCGCCCCCTCGGCCGTGCCTTGCACTTCGACAAACCCGCCCGCGGCCGTCATCACCACGTTCATGTCGGTGTCGCAGGCAAAGTCTTCGGTGTATTCCAGGTCCAGCAGCGGCGTGCCACGCACCACACCCACCGACACCGCGGCCACGAAGTCGAGAATCGGGCTGGCCGCGATGCGACCCTGGCCGAGCAGCACGCTGACGGCGTCGTGGGCGGCGACAAAAGCGCCGGTGATGGCGGCCGTGCGCGTGCCGCCGTCGGCCTGCAGCACGTCGCAATCGATCAGGATGCTGCGCTCACCCAGCACCTTGAGGTCAAACACCGTGCGCAGGCTGCGGCCGATGAGCCGCTGGATTTCCTGCGTGCGCCCGCTCTGCTTGCCACGCGCGGCTTCGCGGTCGCTGCGGGTGTGGGTGCTGCGCGGCAGCATGCCGTATTCGGCCGTCACCCAGCCCTCGCCGCTGCCGCGCTTGTGCGGCGGCACTTTCTCTTCCACCGAAGCGGTGCACAGCACCTGGGTGTGGCCGAAGCTCACGAGCACCGAGCCTTCGGCGTGGCGGGTGTAGCCGCGCTGCAACGAGACCGGGCGCAGGGCATCGGACCGGCGGTCGGCTGAACGTACAAAAGTCATGGATTCATCCTGGAAAGAGGGCAAAGGGGTGGGCCTGAGAAGCTGGATTGTCAATGCCAGGCCCGATGGCCGCACCGGAGTGCCCACACTGCGGATCATCAAGTCACTGCGCAGCAGGCGGTCAGGGCAGCGGCCAGCAGCAAGCACCCGACGCCGTCAGCGGCGCTTCTTGGAACTGCGCTGGATGGCCTCGTTGATCTCGCGGATGCTGCGCTCGATCTCGGCCTCGTCGAGCTCGTCCACCGCCGTGCCGCTGCCCAGGCTGGCCTGGATGGTGGACGCAAAGACGTCGTCACCCAGCGACAGCGTGGACACTGCGCCGCTGTTGTCGGCCTCTTCGGCGGCTTCCCACTCCACCGCCAGCACCGTCACGTTGTCGCAACGTTCGCCACCGTTGCGCAGCGCCAGATCCACCAGTTCGGGCACGGCGTTGCTGATGGAATCGCGCGAAATCATCTCGGTGATGGTGGCGTCGGGCACCATGCCCCAAAGGCCGTCGGAGCACAGCAGCAGGCGGTCACCGGGTTTCACCAGCAGCGGCCCCGAGGTGTCGATCACCGGCTTGCCCGGGCTTCCCAGGCAGGTGAACAGCACGTTGCGATTGACGCGGTCACCCATCGGCACCACCTGCGACAGCGTGTCCTGCAGCTCGGAATAGGAATGGTCGCGCGTGCGCGCCACCAGTTTGTCACCGCGCACCAGGTACAGCCGCGAATCGCCGCAATGCGCCCAGTAAGCCGCATTGCCCTGCAGCACGCAGGCCACCACGGTGGTGCGCGGCGTGTCCATCAGCGAACGCTGTGTGGCATAGCGCAACAACTGCTGGTGGCCGGCCGTGATGCCTTCGTGCAGATAGCGCAGCGGCTGCTCCAAACGCGGCTTGGCCTGGCGCTGGAACATCGCCGACAGGGTTTGCAGCGCCAGTTGCGAGGCCACCTCGCCTTCCGGGTGTCCGCCCATGCCGTCGGCCAGCGCAAACAGGCCGGCATCGCGGGTGTAGCAATACCCCATGCGGTCTTCGTTCTTCTCGCGGCCGCCCTTGCGGCTGGTCTGGTAGACGGAAAAACGCATCACCCGCCCCCTGTAGACAAGACCACCGCAGCGCAGGCCGACAGCAGCGCACGGGCTGCAACCATGCCGTCGCAGGCGCTCACGTCTTCGTCCCTGTCTTCAGCGTTTCCAACTGTAGCTTCAGCCGCTCGCTGAAACTCAACTTGGTGTAACGGCGTTCGGTCTCGCGGGACAGCTCCTTTTGCAGCGCAAAGACGCTTTGCGGGCGCGCCAGCGGGTCCAGTGCCATGCACCACTCGGTGACCTCGATGAGGTTGTCGGAGTAGACATTGCGCAGGCGCGACAGGCTCAGCGCCAGGCGGTCCTTTTCCAGCCGCTGTGGTGCATCGTTGGGTGGATAGCCCTGCATGCAGGCATAGATGCAGGCACCGATGGCGTAGATGTCGGTCCAGGGCCCCAGCGTGCCGTCGCGGCGGTACATCTCGGGCGCGGCAAAACCGGGTGTGTACATCGGGCGGATGAAATTGCCTTCCTTGCTCAGCACCTCGCGCGCGGCACCGAAGTCCAGCATCACGGCCTTGTTGTCGTTCGTCACAAACACGTTGGCGGGCTTGATGTCCAGGTGCAACATCTTGTGCTGGTGCACGATGCGCAGGCCGCGCAGGATCTCGTCGAACAGGCTGCGGATGCTGCTTTCGCGGAACACCTTGTCACGCTTCAAGTCGCGCGCGGTGACGATGAAGTCCTGCAGCGTGTCGCCCTGCAGATAGTTCATCACCATGTAGACGGTTTCGTTCTCGCGAAAGAAGTTCAGCACGCTCACCACGCTGGGGTGGCTG
>JANOZF010000161.1:0-23640 GCA_031429255.1 Rubrivivax sp. | reverse complement strand
GGCTGGCCCCGCATCTTCAGGATCTCCATCTTGCGCACCATCGAGTTGCGCTGCACGCTCTGGCGCAACCAGATCAAGCCGTCGGCCACCGTGAACACCGGGTTGGCGTCGTTCTCGTTGAAGTATTCACCCAGCAAAAAGGTGGTGGCCTGCCAGGTGGTCATCAGCATGCCCAGCTGCTGCACGAACTGCTGCAGCGTGTTGTGCGTTGAGTTGCCGCTTTCGCCGGCCAATATCACCGATCGGAACGAGTCGACGAAGACCAGCGCCGGGGCATGGCTGGTCACTTCCTCGACGATGCGGCGCAGCACCTTGTCGAGATCACCCGACATCGCGTCTTCAGACAGGTTCACGAAGCGCACCCGGTGGTTCAGCGCTTCGGCGTCGAAGAAGTCGAACTGCTGCTGGTAGCGCAGCATCTTGAGTGGCGGTTCGCCCAGCACGGTGAAATAGAGCGCCGGGCGCTCGGCCGTGGCCAGCGCAAACATGATCTGGTGGGCCAGCGTGGTCTTGCCACAACCGGGTTGGCCAGCGATCAGGTTGAACGAGAACTCGGGCAAGCCACCGCCCAGCACCTCGTCCAGGCCCGGCATGCCGGTGGCCAGGCGGTGAATCGTCACTTTGCTCGTCATGTCATGGGGTCCTGCGCGGTTGGGCTGTTCAATGAGGGTTCGGGTGTGCCCCAGACGGTTCGCAGCAATCTCTCCGTCAGCGAGACACCGATCAGGCTGGACAGCAAGCCATGGAAAGTCTGCAGAAAGCAGTTGGCCGTGACGGCCGCCTCGTCACTGCTGCGCTGTGCAAGCAGCGACACGAGCAGGGTGGCATCAAGCTTGTCCGGGCCGCCGGGTGGGCGCGTGGCCAGCCACGGATGGTCCACGCCGGTCAGGTGCAGGCTGCGCCAGCCCAGGGCGGCCACGCCCCGCGGGCCGATGATGGGCGACAACACCGTCTCCAGCTCCAGCCACAGCGCACCGCAGGCTGCCGCGATCTCAGCGGCCGTGCTGTCGTCTGCAATCCGCCAGGCCAATGGCGCCGTGACTCGGCGATGAGAAGAACTGTCTGGGCGCATGCGTCGCGGCTCCTGTGACGGCCATGGTACGCCCTGCGGCACACGCTGACGGCCAAGGACTGGCGTGCGCGCGACGCCGCACTGCCATTGACAGCAAAAAGGCCTGTAGATGCGTTGGCGCACAGACGGCCTTCGAAATGCCGCACCGCTGCACGGCAAGCCGCGTTGGCCTGGCCACGTGTCATCAGGCGGATCCTGGTGCGCGCGCACGGACGCTCTCGCCTGGCGGGCCCCGCGTTTTGCGATGCGGGTTGCAGAGCCGGCTTCTTCGCAGGCCAACAAAACGCCATCGTCAAACAGGCGGCGCGGGATTCAGCTCTCAATCGTTGCGCGCCACCAGGGGATTCATCGGCTTGAACTCGAGAATCCGGAGAGACCACCCGTCACCGTGGCCCTGAAGGCGCTGCAACCACCGGTCGACCGCGGTCACAGCCCAGCCATCCCGCCCTGGTTGCGCCAGGAGCCGGGGCTGCTGCGTCGGGCCCCGGCGTGGAAAGTGCTGGCACGGATGGGTGCAGTGGCGGGTGTGCTGCTGACGGCCAGCTGCGCCGGCATCGAGCGCACGCCACAGCCCGAGTCCTTGACGCCAGCCGCGCCGACGGCGCCGGCCGTCCAACCCGAAGCCCCGGTGCCGCCCCCTCTGGCCACGACGGCAAAGCGCGCCAGCACGGCAGACAAGGCCGCACCGCGCAGCGTCGTGCCGTCGGGTGCACTGGTTCAGAGTGCGGCGAAGGCCGCGGCGGCGGCGGCGCCGAAGCCGCCGGCGAAGGCTCCCGCACCGGCGCCGGCCCTGGCGCCACCGGCGCCGTCGGCGTCCGAGCCAAGCGGTGCTGCGGCCGCACGCCGATCAGATGATCTCGAAGTAGCGCTTCAGCTCCCAGTCGGTCACCGCGTCCTGCCACTGGCGGTGTTCCCACTCTCGCGTGGCGGCAAAGTGATCGACGAAGGTGTCGCCCAGAAAGTCGCGGGCGATCGAGGACTGCTGGAAGTGGCGCGTGGTCTCGATCAGCGAGCGTGGCGCGCGCGGGATGTGCTCGGCGCCCTGGTTGGTGCCGGTGATGGGTGGCGCGGTGAGCTTCAGGCCCTTTTCCACGCCGTGCAGGCCGGCGGCGATGACGGCAGCCATTGCCAGGTACGGGTTGACGTCGGCGCCGGGGCAGCGCGTCTCGAGCCGGGTCGCCTTCGGGCTGCCCGCGATGACGCGGAAACTCGCGGTGCGGTTGTCCAGGCCCCAAGTGGGCTTCACCGGCGCCCAGAAGCCGTCCACCAGCCGCTTGTAGCTGTTGATGGTGGGCCAGAACATCGGCGCAAACTCCATCAGGCAGGCCACCTGCCCGGCCAGATAGCTTTCGAACAGCTTGCTCATCTTGCGCGGGCTCTTGGCGTCGAAGAAGAGGTTGTTCTTGCCGTCGCTGAGGCTCTGGTGGATGTGGCCGCTGCAGCCGGGCAGCGCGGCGTTCCACTTGGCCATGAAGCTGGGCATCACGCCGTGCTGCTTGCCGATTTCGCGTGCGCCGGTCTTGAACAGGATGGCGCGGTCGGCTTGTTCCAGCGCCGGGCTGAAGGCGATGGCCGCTTCGTAGACGCCGGGCCCGGTTTCGGTGTGCAGGCCCTCGATGGGCACGCCAAACGCGGCCATGTCGTCCATCAGCGCGTTGAAGAATTCGCGCCGGTCGGCCATGCGCAACAGCGAGTAGCCGAACATGCCGGGCGTGATGGGCTCAGGGCCGACGCCCTTCTTCGCGGCCCAGCTCTGCGGCGTCTCACAGAAGTTGAACCACTCGAATTCCATGCCGGTCATGGCCTGAAAACCCAGCTTCTCGGCGCGTTGGAGCACGCGCTTCAAGGTCTGGCGCGGGCACACGGCATAGGGCGTGCCGTCGGCGTTGACAAACTCGCCCAGGAAAAAAGGCACGTTGCCGTCCCAGGGCACGTGGCGCGCGGTGCCAAGATCCAGCCGCGCCAAAGCGTCGGGGAAGCCGTGCTGCCAGCCGGTGACCTGGGTGTTGTCGTAGCACTGGTCGGCACTGTCCCAGCCGAACACCACGTCGCAGAAACCGAAACCGCCGTCGGGGTGCGGCTGCGCAGCGCCCAGGAACTTGTCGCGGTGCAGGTACTTGCCGCGCAGGATGCCGTCGATGTCGCTGCAGGCCACCTTCACCTTGCCGGCGTTGCTCTTGCGGATGGCGGCAACCGCCGGGTGCTCCGGCGGTGTGCCGTTTTTCTTTTGGGCCATGGGGCTGCTCCGGTGAGGCAGCGGGGCTTCTGGTGAGCCCCGCTGCCCTCAGCGTACCAGCAAGCGCGGCTGCGAACCGCTGTGCGCCTTACTGTTTGGCGCCTTCGCCCAGTCGCCTTCCCAGGCCGATGGCGTAGGGCGCGGCACGCGCTGGCAACAGCGGGTCGGCCGAAGGCTCGACGCCCTTGGGCAACAGCGTCGGCACGTAGGTGATGTTCAGGCACTCGCCCGTGCTGTCGGCCGCCACCGACTTGATGCTCAGGCGCCCCAGCGTGACCTTGCGGCGGTCATCGGGCAGCGGCACCACGGCGCTGTCGATGCGGTCGCCGGGTTGCGCCAGTTGCAGCTTGAAGTCGAAGGCCACGCTGCCGGCTGCCACGCGTTGGCGCAGTTCGTCGAACAGGAAGTTGGGCCCCTTGGCCTTGGCTTCGTCGTCGGTCAGGCCCTGGGTGCCGCCGACGGGTTCGAATATCCACTTGCCGAACTGCTTGTCGCCCTTGGCGTTGGTGAAGCCAAAGGCGTGCACGCCCCAATAGTTGATGCTGCCGAAGCTGGCCGGCACCGGCTGGCTGGCGTAGTAGCGGCCCTGCAGCAGCACCTCCGGGTTCGCGTCGGCGAAGGCTTTCACCTTGGCCGGATCGGCGGCCTTGGTCGCCGGGTCGGGTTGCAGCGACTGCAGGCGGCCGAGAAACTGCTCGGGTGTTGCCGCGCCGAACACGGGCGCCGAGATGTTGCCCATCTGCCAGCGCTCGCCATCGGGCAGATCGAACTGCAGCGCCAGGTTGCGCTGGCTGCGCGCGTTGTCGGGCGCCTTCGGGTTGGCGCCGCCGACCGAGAAGCGCACGATCACGGGCACCGGTTTGCCGCTGAAGGCCGATGCGGTGGACAGTGCACGCCCTTCGGCGCTGCCGACAAATTCACCCACCGCGCACACGCCTTTGGCACCAGAGCGCCGGAAGCCGTCGGACTTGCCGAAGGTGGACTCGAACTGGTCGACGAAGCGCGAAGGGTCGACCTGGGCTGACGCGGGCAGCGCGCTCAGGCAAGCGGCCGCGGCCAGCGTGCACAAGGTCAGGGACGGGTGGCAGGTATTGGTGGTCATCGGGACTCCTGTTGCGGGCTGGTGGGCCCTGGTGTGAATGTTGCGCCCGGCGTTGGCCGTGACGGGCTTTGCGGTTGTCGAGCCCGCGTCGGTTTCCTTACACCACGCGTCATCGGCGGAGTGGGTGCTGCCGCCCACGATCAGGGCGCGGGTACGCCGCTGGGTATGCCCATCTCGCGCAGCGTGTCGGCCACCGCCGCCACCGCCTGCCGCATCTCGTTGGCGCCGATGGCGCCGATGCAACCGACGCGGAAGGTTTCAAGCTGCGTCAGCTTGCCCGGGTACAGGATGAAGCCGCGCGCCTTGGCGGCGTCGTAGAAGCGGCGGAAGTCGTAGGCCGGGTGCGCCGGGGCGTGGAAGGTGACGATGATGGGCGCCTGCACTTCAGGCCGCAGCAGGGGCTTGAAGCCGAGTGCGGCCATGCCTTGCACCAGCACGCGGCAGTTGTCGGTGTAGCGCGCCAGGCGCGCGCTGCGGCCGCCCTCTTCTTCGAACTGGGTGATGGCCTCGCTCAGCGCCACCAGCACATGGGTGGGCGGCGTGAAACGCCACTGGCCGGTCTTTTCCATGTAGACATGCTGGTCGTGCAGGTCCATCGCCAGGCTCTGGCTGTTGCCGGCGCAGCCGTCCAGGATGGCCTTGCGCAGGAAGACAAAGCCCATGCCGGGCACACCCTCCAGGCACTTGCCGCTGGCCGCCACCAGCGCGTCGAAGCGGATTTCACGCGCGTCGATGGGCAGCGCGCCGAAGCTGCTCATCGCGTCGACGATCAGGCCCTTGCCGTGGCGCTGGCACAGCGCCGCCACGTCGGCCAGCGGGTTGAGCACGCCGGTGCCGGTTTCGCAGTGGATCAGCACCACATGCGTGATGCTGGGGTCGGCTTGCAGGTGCTGTTCCAGCACCGCCGGCGACACCGGTTCCACCTCGTCCTGCGGCACCACGGTGGCGCGGCGGCCCATCAGCTGCGTGAGCCTGGCGGCACGTTTGCAGTAGGCGCCGTTGTCCAGCACCAGCACATGGCCGTTGCGGGGCACCACGGTGGCTACGGCGGCCTCGACGCTGAAGGTGCCGCTGCCCTGCAGCGGCACCAGCACGTGGCTGTCGTGGCCGTGCACGATGTCGAGCAGGCGCTGGCGCACGCTGGCCGTGACGGCGATGAAGTCGGTGTCCCAGCTGCCCCAGTCTTTCAGCATCGCCAGCTTGGTGCGCAGCGTGGTGGTCAGGGGTCCGGGGGTGAGCAGGATGTGGTCGCGGTCCATGGCGGGTTCTGTGGTGAGGTCGCTGGTGCGGGTTCGCTTTTCAGGGCGCCTTCCAGGCTTGCGTGCGGCGGTCCACCCACCAGCCCAGGCCCATGAACAGCAGCGTGGCCACGGCGTTGGCCGCGGCGATGAGGATGGCCATCGCCGCGGCCGCGCCGATCTCGCCGGCTTCGTCCAGGTTCAGGATGGCGATGCTGGCCACTTTGGTCTCGGGCGAATACAGAAAGACGGCGGCCGAAATGGTGGTCATCGCGTTGATGAAGAAGTAGCGTGCAATGTCCACCAGCGCCGGCGTGCAGATGGGCAGCGTGACGCGCCAGAAGGTCTTGTAGAACGGCACCTTCATGCTGGCGCTGACGGCTTCGAACTCCGGGTCCAGCGCCTTCAAGGCCGTGACGGCGGTGAGGTGGCCCGTGGTGTAGAAGTGCACCACGGTGCAGATGGTCAGCAGCGTGAGCGTGTGATACAGGCCGTTCAGCGGGTTGGCCGGCTCGTTGAAGAAGAAGATGTAGGCCAGCCCCAGCACCAGCCCGGGCACTGCCATCGGCAGCATGGCCAGCAGGCGCACAAGGCTGCGCAGCGGCCTTTGAAGGGACATGCTGCTGCGCAGCAGCCTTCGAGGGGACATGTCGCTGCGCGCCACCTGCGGGCCGTTGGTCTTTTCCAGCAGATAGGCGCCCACAAACACCAGCAGCGTGCCGAAAACGGCGGTGGCGGTGGCCATCAGCAGGCTGTTGACAAAGGCCACGCCCACCTCGGCTTCCAGCAGACCGTAGACATAGTGCTTGAAGCTGGGCTGCAGGTTGTAGGGCCAGAAGGTGGCAAACGACGCAAACACCGCCATGCCCAGCATGGCCAGGATGAGCGTGCACACGCCGGCGCAGTACAGCGACATCAGCGCGTCGAACAGCGGCGCCCTTTTCGGCCGGTAGGGCACGGCACGCGCGGTGAGCATGGCCGTTTGCTTGCGGCTGACCCAGTGGTCGACGGCAAAGGTCAGCAGCGCCGGCGTCAGCAGCAGCAGCGCCACCACGGCGCCGCGGTGAAAGTCCTGCTGGCCGATGACGAGCTTGAAGACATCGGTGGCCAGCACGTTGAAATTGCCGCCGATGACCTTCGGAATGCCGAAGTCAGTGATGACCAGCGTGAACACCACCAGCGCGGCGCTGATCAGCCCGTACTTGGCGCCCGGCAGCGTGATGGTGAAGAACTTGCGGCTGGCGGTGGTGCCCAGCGCGTCAGCGGCTTCGTACAGGCGTGCGTCAGAAGCCGACAGCGCCGTCACCAGGATCATCAGCGCGTGCGGGAAGGTGCTGAAGATCTCGGCCAGCACCACACCCGGTGCGCCATAGATCTGCTCGATGCCGACGGCTTGCATCAGGTCCTTCAGCACACCCTGGTTGCCGAACCAGTAGATCAGCGAAATGGCAGCTAGCAGCGAAGGCGCCAGCAGCGGCACCAGCGTGATGCTGCGCGCCAGGCCCTTGAAGCGCATGCGGCTGCGGGCGAGCGCGTAGGCAAAACCAAACGCGGTGGGCACGGTGACCAGCGTGACGACACCACTGACCCAGACGCTGTTCCAGACCGACTGCATCAGCGCCGGCGTGCGGGCGTAGCTGATGAAGTTGGCCAGGCCGACAAAGCGGTCGGTGTCGTCCTGCACGGCCTTGATGAGCAGCGTGCACAGCGGCGCCGCCAGGAAGGCCACCAGCAGAAGCGCCACCAGCGCCAGCGCGGCGTGCGCGACGCGTTCAGACCGGGCCACGCGCTGGCGCACGGGGGTGCTGCTGGGCGCCAGGGCCGCGGTGCTCACGGGTCTGCCTTCAGCCAAAGACCCGCATTCGTTCGGGCAGCAACCGCAGCGGCAGCCGGCTGCCTACCTCGAGCCGTGCTTCGGCCAGGTAGTTCAGCGACAGGTAGACGGTGATGGCCTGCGCGCCCAGCGTGTCGGCGCGCACACGCACCAGGCAATACGGGCCCATGAACTCGATCTTCTCGATCTGGCCTTCGAACACGTTGCTGTCGCCGGGTGCGATGGGCCGCGCCAGCACGTCCTCGGGCCGCAGGTAGACGCGCAATTCGCGCCCGCTGGCGTGGCCGTTGACGGACGCATGTTCGCAGTGCAGCAGTTGCGTGCCGACGCGTAAACCGCCCTCGTGGGCCGTGGCCGGCAGCGTGTTGATGCGCCCAACGAAATCGGCCACGAACAGCGTGGCCGGGTCGCGGTAGACCTGCATCGCCGTGCCCACCTGCTCGATGCTGCCCTGGTTCATGACCACGATGCGGTCGGCCACCGCAAAGGCCTCTTCCTGATCGTGCGTGACCATGATGGTGGTGACACCCAGCTTGCGCTGCAGGCTGCGGATTTCGCCACGCAGTTTCACGCGCACGATGGCGTCCAGCGCCGACAGCGGCTCGTCCAGCAGCAACAAGCCCGGTGACGTGGCCAGCGCGCGCGCCAGTGCGATGCGTTGTTGCTGCCCACCCGAGAGCTGCGCCGGAAACTTCGCTTCACTGCCCGGCAGGCCCACCAGCGCCAGCAATTCCGCCACGCGTGCCTGCGCCTGGGCCTTGGGCACCTTGCGGTTGACCAGGCCGTAGGCCACGTTGTCGGCCACGCTGAGGTTGGGAAACAGCGCGTAGCTCTGGAACACGATGCCGTAGTCGCGTTCGGCCGGCGGCAGCGCCGAGATGTCGCGCCCGGCCAGTTCGATGCGGCCGCCGGTCTGCACCTCCAGGCCGGCCACGATGCGCAGCAGCGTGGTCTTGCCGCAGCCGCTCGGGCCCAGGAAGCAGACGAATTCGCCCTGCGCGATGTCGAGGTCGATGCGTTGAAGCGCTGTGAAGCTGCCGAAGTCCTTGCGGATACCGGCCAGACGCAAATACGGTGGTGGGCTGGCAGCAGCCTCCAACCCGGTCACCGTCACTTCTTCGGTTCGGACTTGGCGGCGTAGCGCTTGTTCCATTCGGCCAGGATGCGCTCGCGGTTGTCGGCGGCCCAGCCGAAGTCCATCTTCACCAGCCGCGCCTCGTAGTCCTTGGGCACGTTGGCCAGCGGCGCGGCCACGCCGGGCTGCGCGGTGATGGCGAAGTTCTTGCCGTACAGCAGCATGGCGTCCTTGCTGCTGGCCCAATCAGCCAGCTTCTTGGCCGCATCCAGCTTCTTCGTGCCCTTGTGGATGGCGAAGGCTTCCAGGTCCCAGCCCAGGCCTTCCTTCGGGAACACCAGGTCGATCGGCGCGCCCGTGGCCTTGTTGCTGTTGGCGCGGGATTCGAAGCTGATGCCCACCACGTATTCACCGGCGGCGGCCATGTTGCAGGGCTTGCTGCCGCTGTGCGTGTACTGCGCGATGTTCTCGTGCAGGCCGTCCATGTACTTCCAGCCGTCACCCAAGCCGCCCTTGTCGCCCCACAGCGTCAGCCACGCCGTGACGTCGAAGAACCCAGTGCCCGACGACGCCGGGTTGGGCATCACCACCTGGCCCTTGTAGGCGGGCTTGAGCAGGTCTTTCCAGGTCTCGGGTTTGGGGATGCCCTTCTTGGCAGCCTCCACGGTGTTGAAGCAGATGGTGGCGCCCCACACGTCCATGCCGAACCAGGCCGGCGGTTTCTTCTTGTCGATGTACTGGCTCATGATGGCGTCGGCGTTCAGCGGGCGATAGGGAATCAGCATGCCGTTCTTGTCCAGCAGCGCCAGGCTGCTGGCGGCCACGCCCATCACCGCGTCGGCCTGCGGGTTGGCTTTTTCAGCCAGCAGCTTGGCGGTGATGACGCCGGTGCTGTCGCGCACCCACTTGATGTCGATGTCGGGGTAGTGCTTGTTGAAGCCTTCCTGGTAGGCCTTGAGCTGGTCGGTTTCCAGCGCGGTGTAGACCAGCAGCGTGGTCTTCTGCGCAAACGCGGTGTTGCTCAGGGCCAGCAGCGCGGCGGCGGCCAGCAGGGTCAGGGCACGGGGGCTGTGGCTTGCGAAGGTGGAACGCATCGTAGTTCTCCTCTGAGGGTGTGCAGATAAGGACCAACCGGGCATCGTGCGGGACTTGCGTGTCGGCTGTGTGACGGCGTGGATGCAGGGACCGTGCCAAGCCGCGCCGCCCCGGGCTGGCGTGGGCTGTCGCGGGCGGTGCGCCCAATCTAGCTGCCCCGAGCTTCGGGTGTCAACGGTATTTGGCCTATTGTTGACAATCTACGATCCGCGCATTCCAATGCGGGCGCGGCGCGTTTGCGCGTGGCCTGCGCCCGAGGTCGCCGCAGCGGCATGCCGCTGCGGCTTCAGGCGGGGTGGGCGCGTTCGAAAGCCCAGCCGCTACCAGCCCCGTTGCCCCTTCATGACCCAGCCTTCGATCCCTTCCGCCATCACCTTGCTGCAGACCAGCTCGCTCACTTCGGTGGTGCAGCAAGAGCTGGAGCGGCGCATCGTGCAGGGTGAACTGGCGCCGGGCGACAAGCTGATCGAAGCCACGCTGGCCGAGTCGCTGGGGGTGTCGCGCGGCCCCGTGCGAGAGGCCTTCCGCATGCTGGAAGAAGCCGGTCTGGTGCGACAGGAAAAGAACCGCGGCGTTTTTGTGCGCCACGTGCCGCTGGTGGAGGCTATGGAAATCTTCGACCTGCGCGCGATGATGGACGAGGCCGTGGGCCGGCGGCTCGCCGCAACCATCACCGCCGAGCAGCTGCGCCAGGCGCGCGCCATGGTCGACGCGATGGAGCGCGCGGTGAAGGCCGGCGACACCGACCAGTACCACCTGCTGAACCTGCAGTTTCACGACGCGCTGGTGGCTTACACGGGCAACCGCAAGCTCACGTTGCTGTACCGGCGGCTGATCAACGAGCTGTCGCTGTTCCGGCGCATCAACCTGGCCGACTCCAAGCAGTTGCCGGTGTCGGCCAGCGAACACCGTGCCATCGTCAAGACCATTGCCAGCGGCGACGCTGAAGCCGCCGGCCGCGCCATGCGCCAGCACGTGCTGGACAGCAAGGAGCGCACACAACGCAACAACACCGCGCCGGCCGGGCCTGTGGCTGCCGCGGCGCAGCTGCAGGCCGCGCCGGCCGCGCGCAGGAGACTGACCCATGCTTGAAGTCAACGGCCGCCGCTACGCGCTGCCCAGCCACCCCACGGTGGTGGTGTGTGTCGACGGCTGCGAGCCCGACTACCTGGCCCAGGCCGTGGCCGGCGACCACATGCCTTGGCTGCAGCGCCGCCTGGCAGCCGGTGCGGGCGGAGGCACCGCGCTCATCGCCGACTGCGTGGTGCCCACCTTCACCAACCCCAACAACCTGAGCATCGTCACCGGCGCGCCGCCCAGTGTGCACGGCATCTGCGGCAACTTCCTGTACGACGTGGAGACGGGCACCGAGGTGATGATGAACGACCCCAAGTGGCTGCGTGCGCCCACCATCCTGGCCGCACTGGCCGGTGCCGGCAAGCGCTGCGCGGTGGTCACGGCCAAGGACAAGCTGCGCCAGCTGCTGGGCAAAGGCATGGGGCTGGCCGGGGGCAGCGTGTGCTTCTCGTCAGAGAGGGCCGACCAGACTTCGCTGGCCGACAACGGCATCACCGGCGTGGTGCAACTGGTGGGCAAGCCGGTGCCCAGCGTCTACAGCGCCGACCTGTCTGAATTCGTGTTTGCGGCCGGTGTGCAGCTGATGCGCAGGCCCGCCCACCAGCGGCCCGACGTGATGTATCTCAGCACCACCGACTACATCCAGCACAAGCACGCGCCCGGCACGGCGGGCGCGAATGCCTTCTATCGGATGATGGACAGTTACCTGGGCGCGCTGGACGACATGGGCTGCGTGATTGCGCTGACCGCCGACCACGGCATGAACGCCAAGGTGTGGATGGACGGCAGCCCCGACGTCATCTACCTGCAAGACCGGCTGGACGGCTGGCTGGGCGCCGGCGTGGCGCGCACCATCCTGCCCATCACCGACCCCTATGTGGTGCACCACGGCGCGCTGGGCTCTTACGCCACCATCTATCTGCCAGCGGCTGCGCTGGCCGATGCCGCCGCGCGCATCGCGGCGCTGCGCGGCGTGGAACGGGTGCTGACGCGGGCCGAAGCGGCCGCGGCCTACGAACTGCCCGCCGACCGCATTGGCGACCTGGTGGTGGTGTCGGAGCGCTCCACGGTGATCGGCACGTCGGCATCACGCCACGACCTCAGCGCGCTGGAAGTGCCGTTGCGCAGCCACGGCGGTGTGTCCGAGCAGCGGGTGCCGCTGATCATCAACCGCGCCATCGGTGGCCTGGACCCGAACCGACGCTGGCGCAATTTCGACGCCTTCGACCTGGCCCTGAACCGCGCGCAATAGCGGAACACGGCAGGCCTGCACCCACACCGGAAACACCGAGATGCGCCAAGAAGCCCTGCGAATCGACGGCCAGAAGGTCGGCGCCGACGACCGTCCGCCCGAACGCCGCATTGCCGTGCACAACCCCTACACCGGCGCCGTGGTCGGCAGCGTGCCCAAGGCCACGCTGGCCGAGGTGCGCCGCGCTTATGAAGTGGCGCAGGCCTACAAGCCGAAGCTGTCGCGCTTCGAGCGCGCCAACATCCTGAACCGCTGCGCGGCGCTGGTGCGTGAGCGCAGCGCCGAGGTGGCGCAGTTGATCAGCGCCGAATCAGGGCTGTGCATGAAAGATGCCAGCTACGAAGCTGGCCGCGTGGCCGACGTGCTGATGTTCGGCGCCAACGAATGCCTGCGCGACGACGCGCAGACCTTCAGCTGCGACATCACGCCGCACGGCCGCAAGCGGCGCGTGTACACACAGCGCGACCCGCTGCTCGGCGTCATCACCGCCATCACGCCGTTCAACCACCCGATGAACCAGGTGGCGCACAAGGTGGTGCCATCTGTGGCCACCAACAACCGCATGGTGCTGAAGCCGTCGGAAAAGGTGCCGCTGTCGGCGCTGCTGTTCGCCGACCTGATGGTGGAAGCCGGCCTGCCGCCGCAGATGCTGCAGATCATCACCGGCGACCCGCGCGAGATTGCCGACGAGATGCTCACGCACCCGGCGGTGGACCTCATCACCTTCACCGGCGGCGTGGCCATCGGCAAATACATCGCCAGCAAGGCCGGCTATCGGCGCGTGGTGCTGGAGCTCGGTGGCAACGACCCCATCATCGTGATGGAAGACGCCGACCTCGACGAAGCCAGTTCGCTGGCGGTGCAGGGCAGCTACAAGAACAGCGGCCAGCGCTGCACCGCCGTGAAGCGCATGCTGGTGCACAGCAGCGTGCGCCAGCGCTTCACCGACCTGGTGGTGGACAAGACCCGCGCCTGGAGCTATGGCAACCCGGCCGACCCGAAGGTGGAGATGGGCACCGTCATCGACGAAGAAGCGGCGCTGCTGTTCGAGCGCCGCGTCGATGAAGCCGTCGCGCAGGGCGCTCGGGTGCTGGCCGGCCACCAGCGCGAAGGCGCGTCGTTTGCGCCCACGGTGGTCGACCGCGTGCGGCCCGAGATGACGCTGGTGATGCAGGAAACCTTCGGCCCGGTGTCGCCCATCATCAGCTTCGAGACCATTGATGAAGCGATAGCGCTCAGCAACGGCACGGCCTATGGCTTGAGCTCGGCGGTGTGCACCAACCGCATGGACTACATCACGCGTTTCGTGACGGAATTGCAGGTCGGCACCGTCAACGTGCGCGAGGTGCCAGGCTACCGGCTGGAGTTGACACCCTTCGGCGGCATCAAGGACTCTGGCCTGGGCTACAAGGAAGGTGTGCAGGAAGCAATGAAGAGTTTCACGAACATCAAGACCTACTCGCTGCCGTGGCTGTGACCGCCGAAGCCGCAGGCTGCATGATCCGCCAGTGATCCATCTGCTCAATCTTCTGGCCGCCATCGCCCTGCTGGTGTGGGGCACGCACATCGTGCGCACGGGTGTCTTGCGCGTTTTCGGCGAAAACCTGCGCCAGGTGCTGGCGCACAGCTTTGGCAACCGCCTGCGTGCGCTGGCGGCCGGACTGGGCGTGACCAGTCTGGTGCAAAGCAGCACCGCCACCTGCCTGATCGTGGCCTCGTTCGTGGGCTCGGGTCTCGTCGGCACCGCCGCTGCCCTGGCGGTGATGCTGGGCGCCGACGTGGGCACGGCGATGATGGCGGTGGTGTTTTCCTTCGACCTGTCGTGGCTGAGTCCGCTGCTGATCTTTGTCGGTGTGGTGATGTTCATCAGCCGGCAGAACGGCACCGTCGGTCGCATCGGCCGCGTGTTGATCGGCCTGGGCCTGATCACGCTGGCCTTGCAGTTGATCGTCGAGGCCACCAAGCCGCTGACCGCTGCGCCCGCGGTGCGCGCACTGCTGGTGGCCTTGCCCAACGAGGTGCTGCTGGACATCGTGGTGGGTGCCGCGCTGGCGGTGCTGTCGTACAGCAGCCTGGCCATCGTGCTGCTCACGGCCACGTTGGCATCACAGGGCATGCTGCCACCTTCCGTGGCGCTGGGTCTGGTGCTGGGCGCCAACGTGGGCAGCGGCGTGCTGGCGATGATCGTCACCGGCAACGGCAAACCCGAGCTGCGCCGCCTGCCGCTGGGCAACTTCTTCTTCAAGGTGGCCGGGGTGCTGCTGGTCATTCCCTTCCTGCCGCAGGTCTACCGCGAGTTGCAGCAGTGGGTGCCCGCCGTGCATCAGCAGGTGGTGCTGTTCCACCTGCTGTTCAACACCCTGTTGGCCCTGACCTTCATCGGTTTCACCGGGCCCATGGCGCGGCTGGTGGAGCGCATGCTGCCCACCCCGACCCCGGGCATGGGTGGAGACCGGCCGCGCCACCTCGACCCCGTGGCACTGGCCACGCCGTCGCTGGCCATCAGCTGCGCCGCGCGCGAGGCGCTGCACCAGGCCGACGTGGTGGAGACCATGTTGCGCGGGCTGTTGTCGGTGATGCGCGACAACGACCTGGCGCTGGCCGAGCGCCTGCGCAAGATGGACGACACGGTGGACGAGCTGTATTCGGCCATCAAGTTCTACCTGACGCAGATCTCGCGCGAGGCCTTGAGCGAACGCGAGGGGCGGCGCTGGGCCGACATCGTCAGCTTCACCATCAACATGGAACAGATCGGCGACAGCATCGAACGTGTGCTGCAAGACCTGGAAGACAAGAAGATCCGCAAGAACCGCAGCTTCAGCGACGCTGGCATGGCCGAGATCTGTCACCTTCATGAAAGACTCTTGAGCAACCTGCGCCTGGGCATGAGCGTGTTTCTGGACGGCCATGTGCGCGACGCACAGAAGCTGCTGGAAGAAAAGGCCCGCTTTCGCGTGCTGGAGCACGAGTACGCCGGCAACCACATCGGCCGCTTGCGCGACAACACCGCGCAGAGCATCGAGACCAGCTCCTTGCACCTGGACCTGATCAGCGAGCTGAAACGCATCAACTCCCACATTTGCAGCATCGCCTACCCGATACTGGAATCCAACGGCGTGCTGGCGGCCACGCGCATCCGGCACAGCCAGCTGTCGGCGCTGGACGACGTGGCGCGCTGACCTGGCGCCCAGCACCATGCTCAGCCTGGAAGACATCGAGTCCTTGTTCGCCCGTCGTGGCCGCGAGCAATACAGTGGCGAGCCCGTGACGCAGCTGGACCATGCGCTGCAGACCGCGGCGCTGGCCGAGGCGGCCGGCAGCGACGACGAACTCGTCACCGCCTGCCTGCTGCACGACCTGGGCCACCTGCTGCAGGGCGGGGGCTCTGGTGCTGAAAGCCCCACGCTGCGGGGTGTGGACGACCTGCACCAGTACGCGGCGCTGCCGTTCCTGCGTGGCCTGTTCGGTGAACGGGTGCTGGGCGGCATTCAGTTGCACGTGGACGCGAAGCGTTGTCTCTGTGCCACCGTGGCGGGTTACGAAGCGGCGCTGTCGGCCGACAGCCAGCGCAGCCTGAAACTGCAGGGAGGTGTGTTCAGTGCTGCACAGGCCGTCGACTTCATGCAACGGCCCGGCGCCGCCGACGCGGTGAAGCTGCGCCAGTGGGACGACCTGGCCAAGGTCGAAGGCGGCGCCACGCCGCCGCTGTCGCACTTCATGCAGCGCGCTGCACGTTGTGCGCTGAAGTAACCGCCGCGGCGGCAGGCGCCCTGTCTGCCGCGGGAGAAGCTGGCGTGACGCGGCCATGCCCGAATCTGCGTTGATGGTGTCTTTCGGCACCAGCCTGACCTGGCCGGTGGTGGTGGCGGTGTTGTGCGGTGCCGCGCTCCACGCCGGCTGGAACGCGCTGGTCAAGTCGGCCGGCGACAAGACCGTGGACACCGCGCTGGTGCACTTTCTGGGCGCCTGGGTGGCCTTGCCGCTGCTCTTCATCGTCGGCCTGCCGCGGCCCGAGGCAGCGCCCTACATCGCGGCGTCGCTGGTCATTCACATCGGCTACTACATCGCGCTGGCCGGTGCCTATGAACACGGTGAGCTCGGCATGACCTACCCCATCATGCGTGGCTTTGCGCCCTTGCTGGTGGCGCTGTCCAGTGGCGCCTTCATCGGCGAGTCGCCCAGCGCCACAGCGTGGCTGGGCACCATCGCCATCACCGTGGGCGTGGCGCTGGTCGGCCTGGCCCGCCCGACGCCGAAGGCGTCGGGCCTTCGCCAGACGGCAGACAGTCCGCAGGGACTGTCTGCGTCCGGGCTCAGCCCGGGCGAGGCGCTGCATCACCGCAAGGCGCTGGCCTTTGCCTTCACCAACGCCGCCATCATTGCGCTGTACACCGTGGTCGACGGGCTGGGCGTGCGCGCCGAAGTCAACGCCGGCGGCAGCGCGCTGCGCTACGTGATGATCCTCTTCGTACTGGACGGCCTGCCCTACCCGCTGCTGGTGTGGCTGCGCCGCACGCCCGCACAGCGCCAGCAGATCGTCGCCTACGCGTGCGGGCGTTGGCCGATGGCGGCACTGGGCGGCGCCGCATCGATCGGCAGTTATGCCATTGCGCTGTGGGCCATGACCCAGGCACCCGTCGCCAGCGTGGCGGCGCTGCGCGAGACCAGCGTGCTGTTTGCCGCGCTGCTGGGCACCTGGCTGCTGAAAGAGAAGTTCGGCTGGCAGCGTGCGTTGGGCACGGCGGTGGTGGTGCTGGGGGTGGTGAGCCTGCGCCTGGCGTGAACGCACAATGCGGGCACTTCAACCGTGTGGGCAGGCAACACCATGGCAGACACCGTTCTCGTTTCCGGCGGCAGCGGCTACATCGCCGGCTTCCTCATCCGCCAGCTGGTGGCCGAAGGCTGGATGGTGCACACCACCGTGCGCAGCCTGGCCAAGGAGGCGGCGGTGCGCGAGCTGCTGGCGGTGGACAACAGCCGCGTCAGGTTCTTCGCCGCCGATCTGAACGCCGACGCCGGCTGGGCCGAGGCCATGGCCGGCTGCAGCCATGTGGCGCATGTGGCGTCGCCTCTGCCGATGGGCGTGCCGAAGAACGCCGATGAGCTGATCGTGCCGGCACGCGACGGCGCGCTGCGTGCCTTGCGTGCGGCCAAGACCGCCGGCGTCAAACGCTTCGTGATGACCTCGTCGGTGGCGGCCATTTCCTATGGCCGCGGGCGCGGCGTGCACCATTTCACCGAAGCCGACTGGACCGACCTGTCCCAGCCCGGCCTCACGCCCTACATCCAGAGCAAGACCGTGGCCGAACGTGCCGCGCGCGACTGGGTGGCGAAGGAAGGCGGCACGATGGAGTACTGCAGCATCTGCCCCTCGGTGGTGCTGGGGCCGGTGTGGAGCCGCGACTATTCGGCTTCGGTGGTGATCGTGAAGAAGCTGCTCGACGGCAGCCTGGGTGCCACGCCGGACATCGGTTTCGGCGTCGTCGATGTGCGCGACGTGGCCGACCTGCACGTGCGTGCGCTGAAGGCACCGAACATGGCCGGCGAGCGTTTCATCGCGTCGGGTCGCTTCATGAAACTGCGCGAAGTGGCCGATGTGCTGCGCGCTGAACTCGGTCCGCAGGCGGCCAAGGTCACCACGCGCAACGTGCCCGACTGGATGGTGCGCGTCGGCGCGCTGTTCAACCCGCTGGCCAAGGCCGTGGTGGGCGAACTGGGCAGCGTGCGCAACCAGTCGCCCGCCCATGCCCAGGCGGTGCTGGGCTGGTCCACGCGACCGGTGGAGCAGAGCATCGTGGACAGTGCGCGCAGCCTGCTCAGCCTGGGTATCGTCAAGGTCTGAAGCGCAAAGAAGCGAAACGAGCGGAGGAGCTCACGTCATGGTGCTGCCCACGACCTTGCCCCCCGCCTTTGCGCAGCAGGCCCGAGTCGTCATCGTCGGCGGCGGCATTGCCGGCTGCTCGACGGCCTACCACCTGGCGCTGCAGGGCGAGCGCGACGTGCTGCTGCTCGAACAAGGCAAGCTGACCTGCGGCACCACCTGGCACGCGGCAGGCCTGGTGGGCCAGATGCGGCCCAACCGCAACATGACGCGCATGAGCAAGTACGGCATCGAGCTGTACAGCAGGCTGGAAGTCGAGACCGGCCTGGCCACCGGCTGGAAAGCCTGCGGCAGCGTCAACGTGGCGGGCACGCCCGAACGCTGGCAGGTGCTGAAGAAGCAGGCCGCGCTGGCGCGCAGCTTTGGCGTCGAGGTGCAGCTGATCACGCCCAGGGAAGCCGGTGACCTGGTCCCGGTGATGCGCACCGACGACCTGCAGGGCGCCATCTGGATACCGGGTGACGGCAAGGCCAACCCGGCCGACCTGTGCATGAGCCTGGCCAAGGGCGCGCGCAACCGCGGCGTGCGCATGCTTGAAGGCGTGGAGGTCACCGGCGTGCTGACCGAACGCGGCCGCGTCACGGGTGTGCGCACGGCCCAGGGCGATGTGGCTTGCGAGGTGCTGATCAACTGTGCCGGTCAGTGGGCGCGCCAGTTCGGCGCGCTGGCCGGGGTGAACGTGCCGCTGTACCCGGCCGAACATTTCTACATCGTCACCGATCGCATTGAAGGCGTGCACCCGATGCTGCCGGTGATGCGCGACCCCGACGGCTTCATCTATTACAAGGAAGAGGTGGGCGGCCTGCTGATGGGCGGCTTCGAGCCTGTGGCCAAGCCGTGGCGCATGGAACCGATCCCCAGCACCTTTCAGTTCCAGCTGCTGGACGAAGACTGGGAGCAGTTCGAGCCCTTGATGAAGAGCGCCATCCACCGCACGCCGTGCCTGGAGACGGCGCCGGTGAAGATGCTGCTCAACGGCCCCGAGAGCTTCACACCGGACGGCAACTTCATCCTCGGCGAAGCGCCCGAGCTGCGCGGCTACTTCGTCTGCGCCGGCTTCAACAGCGCCGGCATCGCCAACAGCGGCGGCGCCGGCAAGCTGATGGCCGACTGGGTGATGAACGGACAGGCGCCCAGCGACCTGTGGGACGTCGACATCCGCCGCTTCGCACCGTTCACCGGCAACCGCAAGGCGCTGGCCGAACGCACCGGCGAGACGCTGGGCCTGCACTACGCGATGCGCTGGCCGCGCCAGGAGTTGCAGACCGGCCGGCCGCTGCGCACGAGCCCGCTGTACGACGCGCTGGCCAGCGGCAACGCCACGGGCGCCTGGTGTGCCGAGTTCGGCAGCAAGAACGGCTGGGAGCGTGCCAACTACTTCAAGCCCCGTGGTGTCGAGCCCCCGCCCCACCGTCTGGGCAAGCCGGGCTGGCTGCCCTGGGTGATCGAGGAACAGCACGCCACGCGCGAGACGGTGGCGCTGTATGACCAGACCAGCTTCGGCAAGCTGCTGCTGCAGGGCCGTGACGCGCTGGCGGTGTTGCAGCGCCTGTGTGCGGCCGAGATGGACGTTGAAGTCGGCCGCATGGTCTACGCCGCGATGCTCAACGAGCGTGGCGGTTTTGAAAGCGACCTCACGGTGATGCGCCTGCAGCCAGAACACGGCAGCCCGCGCTTCCTGCTGGTGACCGGTTCGGCGCAGCCGGTGCGCGATGCCGACTGGATCAACCGCCACATCCAGGCCGATGAATTCGCCGTGCTCACCGACGTCAGCACGATGTGGAGCGTGCTGTCGGTGATGGGCCCGCGCGCACGCGAACTGCTGCGACGCGTGAGCCCGGATGACCTGTCGCCGGCCGGGCTGAAGTTCTCCCACACCAAGGAAATCGATCTGGTCCATGCGCGGGTGCGTGCCGCGCGCATGAGCTATGTCGGCGGCCCGGGCTACGAGCTTTATGTGCCGGTTGAAATGACGCGGCATGTCTATGCGCAGCTGCAGGCTGCAGGTGCCGATCTGGGCTTGCGCGACGCCGGCTACTACGCACTGGACGCGCTGCGCATCGAAGCCGGCCGGCGCGCCTGGGGCGCCGAGCTGGGGCCCGACGAGACACCATTCGAGGCCGGTCTGCTGGCAGGCGTGAAGCTGGACAAGCCCGCAGCCTTCATCGGGCGCGACGCCCTGCTGGCCGCGCAAGGCCAGCCGCTGCGCAAGAAGCTGCTGACCTTCGTTTTCGAAGACCCGGCCGTCTACGGCTGGGGCGGCGAGGCCATCGTGATGGACGGGCAGACCGTGGGAGAACTCAGCTCGGTGGGCTGGAGCTTGAAGACTGGGGCCTGCGTGGGTTTGGGTTATGTGCGGGGTGAGGCGGCACAAAGGGTCCATGCGGGCAGCAGTGTTTCCATCGATCTTTGGGGTGAGCCGGTGCGGGCTCTGGCCTTTGATCGTTGGAGGGGGTGAAGGCGTGTTCGTGCCTGGGTGCGTGTTTTGCAGTTGCACGCGAGCACTGCGCTGAGCCGCTGTGTTCCGCTCATGTCCTCCTTTGCTGTCCTTCGGCCAGCAAATTCCTCCTTTACTTCGCTCCACACAGCGGCCCAGCGCAGCGCTCAGTCCACCAGCTGAGGCGCTCGAACCGGCCCTGCTCGAACGCTGTAGAGGTGGCCGCGGCAGAGGGCATGGGGTGACCGGCGCAGCGAAGTAAAGGGGGAATTCGACAGCCGAAGGCTGGCGAAGGAGGACATGAGCGGAGCCGGTCACCCCATGCCCTCTGCCGCTCGCGCAAATGCCAGCAAGTGGAAATGACGTGCCAATGCGCCCATAAACTCTGAACCATGACATCCCAAGCAATTGCGTTCATCGGCGGCGGCAACATGGCCTCGGCCCTCATCGGCGGCCTGGTGCGCAGCGGCCGTGCCCCTGCTGACATCATCGTCATCGAGCCCTTCGAAGCGCAGCGCACGAAGCTGGCGCAAGCATTCGGCGTGCAGGCGCAGGCGGCTGCTGACGAGAACATGGCGCAGGCCTCCATCGTCGTCTGGGCCGTGAAGCCACAGCTGTTCGCCGAAGCGGCAGCGCCATGCAAAACGCACATCGGTGACGCGCTGCAGGTCAGCGTGATGGCTGGCATCCGCAGCGACAGCATCGTGGCCGCCAGCGGCAGCGAGCAGGTGGTGCGCACCATGCCCAACACACCCGCGCTCATCGGCCAGGGCATTGCGGGCCTGTTTGCGCGGCCTGCGGTGAGCCCTGACTCACGGCGGGATGTTGAGTCGTTGTTTGCACCCACCGGCCAGACCCTGTGGGTGGCGCACGAGGCCGACCTGGACGCCGTGACGGCACTGTCGGGCTCGGGCCCGGCGTATGTCTTCTACTTTCTTGAAGCCATGATGCAGGCCGCCGTCGAGATGGGCCTGACGGCCGAACAAGGCCGGCTGCTGGCGCAGAGCACCTTCGCCGGTTCCGCTGCGCTGGCGCAGCAAAGCCCTTTGTCGCCGGCCACACTGCGCGAGCAGGTCACGTCCAAGGGTGGCACCACGTATGCGGCCCTCACCTCGCTCGAAGCCAGTGGTGTGAAGGCCGCGTTCGTGAAGGCGCTGCATGCGGCGCGCAACCGGGCGACGGAACTCGGCCGGGTCTGATCGACGGGCAAGCCGCAGGCGGGTGTCGCTGCACGTGTGTCAGCAGCTGCGGCGGGATCGCGGCGTCGACTGGGCCCCCCTATACTGACTCGTGACTTCCGGCGTTGCGCAACCGCCATCCATGCCACCTGACAACCACACCTTTGTCGGCCGCTCGCTCGGGCGCTACCAGCTCGTGCGGGTGCTGGGGCGTGGCGCGATGGGTGTGGTGTACGAAGGCCTGGACACACGGCTGGCGCGCACGGTGGCCGTGAAGACGGTGCAGCGCAGCTTTCTGGCCGACGAGGCCACCGCCGCCGACTATGCGGCGCGCTTCGAGCGCGAAGCCCAGGCCGCGGCGCGCTTGCACCATCCACACATCGTCACGCTGTTCGACTTCGGCGAACAGGATGACGTGTCGTACATCGTCATGGAATTCATCCGCGGGCGTGAACTGGCGCAGGCCTTCCGCGACGGCGAGCGCTTCACGCTGCCGCAGGTCCAGCGCCTGATGGCTGAATTGCTGGACGCGCTGGGCGCCGCGCACGAACACGGCATCGTGCACCGCGACGTGAAGCCGGCCAACGTGCTGATCGACGACCAGGGCCGCGTCAAGCTGGCCGACTTCGGCGTGGCGCGCGTGGTCGACGGCAGCCAGGACCGCACCATGCCCGGCACGATGGTCGGCACGCCCAGCGCGATGGCGCCCGAGCAGATCCTGGGGCTGTCGGTGGGTTCGCGCACCGACATCTTTTCGGCCGGGCTCATCTGCTACCAGCTGCTCACCGGGCAGCGGCCGTTTGCAGGCAGCGGGCCGTTCGGCGTGCAGCGCGCCATCGTGCACGACGAGCCCCAGCCGCCTTCGGCGCTGAATGCCGAACTGACTGCGGCGGTGGATGCCGTGGTGGCTCGGGCGCTGGCCAAGAAACCCGAGCACCGCTATGAAACGGCCGCGGCCTTCTCGGCCGCGCTGACCGCGGCGCTGGCGCCGGTGGCGCGGGCGACGGCTGTGGCTGCCGAGACGCCCGTTGCGGCCGCGGTGGCGTCTGCCGAGGCTGCAGCCGCAGATCTGGATCTGGATCTGGACCTGGATACCACCCGCATTGCAACGCCTGGGCCTGCACTGGTGCGCGCAGGGGGGCAGAGTCCACTGACGGCCCTTGCCTCCACGGTGCCCACACCACCGTCTGCGGCGCCAGCAGCGCCCGGGCCAGTGCTGCCTTTGCCGGTCGCGCCGCGACCCGCGCCGGCCGGCCAGCCCGCCGCTGCTGCTGCGCCTTCAGCGGGGCTGTCACCCGCTCCTGCCGCTGCTTCACCGGCCCCCACCGCGCGCCAGGCGCCTGTCCATGCAGGGCCGTTGCGCGTTGAAGTGCCACGACGGTGGGCGGTGCCGCTGGGGCTGGCACTGGCGGCAGTGGTGCTGGTTGGCGCAGGTGCCTGGGCGCTGCGGCCTCGGGCGGCGCCGCCGGCGGCAGCGGCGCTGCACGCGCCGGCTGCGCAGCCGCAGGCCCCAACCGCGCAGGCACCGGCTCCCGGGGTCGCGCCGGACCCGGTGCCGGCCGCGGCGCCGATCGCGCCGGCGCCCACCGTGGTGACCCCGCCTGCGCCAGCAGTGGCCGCGCCCGGGCCGGGGCCCACCACCACGGCATCCGGGCAGCAGGGTTCAGCGGCGACGCGGCCCGCAGCTGGGGCTGCCGCAGCGCGTCCGGCACTGGCGCGAACCGCCGACCACCAGCCGCGGCCGCCGGCCGACCCGCGCTGCGCCGATCTGCTGTCGCGCATCCAGCTGGGCGACAGCCTCACGCCAGAACAGACGACGCTGTTCCACACCCGCTGCGCGCGCTGATCGGCCCCCACGTACTTGGTCTGGGCTTTCGGCGCGGATGGGCATAGGCTCGCAGTGCCCTTCGGGCATCAGGAGTCGGCATGAGCAGAGCAACGGCACGCAGAATGGGGGTGGTTCACCACCGCCGGGGCTCGAGGTCCTTTCCCTTCGTCGCCGCGGCCGCACTGGCCGCTTTCGTGGCGATGCTGCTGATGGCTTGCGGCGCGGCACCAGGTGTTGCAAACGCGCCGCTGCCAGCGCCAGCCGCAGCGCCGGCGGCCCCGGCAGCGGCCCAGCCTGCGACCGGGGCGGCGGCACGGGCGGTGGCGCCAGCCGCT
>JANOZF010000160.1:0-41371 GCA_031429255.1 Rubrivivax sp. | reverse complement strand
GTGATGGACCTGCGCAGCCCGAACCGCCACGGGCCGCTGTTCGTGCAGGCCGCGCAACAGGCCGGCCTGGCGCACAACCCCGACTTCAATGGCGCGCTGCAAGAGGGCGCCGGGATGTACCAGGTCACCCACCGCAATGGCGAGCGCTTCAGCGCCGCCAAGGCCTATCTCACCGCCGAAGTGCTGCGGCGCCCCAACCTGCAGCTGCTGACCGGTGCCCAGGCCACCCGGGTGGTGATGGAAGGCCGCCGCGCCGTGGGTGTGGAATTGCGCCAGGGTGGCGCTACACGCACGCTGCAAGCCCGGCGCGAGGTGCTGTTGAGCGCCGGCGCGCTGCAATCACCACAGCTGCTGATGCTGTCGGGCATCGGCCCGGGCGCGCACCTGAAACAACACGGCATCGGGGTGCTGCATGACCTGCCCGGCGTGGGCCAGCAGTTGCACGACCACATGGACGTGGTGCAGGTGGTGGACGCGCCGCACCTGAAAGACCTGTTCGGGCTGTCGCTGGTGGGTGCCTGGCATGCGCTGCAGGGCATCCTTGAATGGCGGCGCCAGCGCAGCGGCATGCTCACCACAAACTTCGCCGAGGCAGGCGCCTTCCTGCGCAGTTCACCCGACCAGGCCGCACCCGACCTTCAGCTGCACTTCGTCATCGGCAAGCTGGTGGACCACGGGCGCAAGACCGTGTTTGGCCATGGCTATTCGTGCCACGTCTGCCTGCTGCAGCCCAAGAGCCGGGGCCAGCTGCAGCTGGCCAGCGCCGACCCGATGGCCGCCCCTGCCATCGACCCGGCGTTCTTGTCGGACGGCGACGACTTGCATCGCCTGGTGCGCGGTTTCAAGTTGATGCGGCACGTCCTTCAGCAGCCGGCACTGGCCTCGCTGGGCGGGCGCGAACTGCAGGCGTCAGCCAGCGCGCAGAGCGACCAGCAGATCGAAGAATTCATCCGCAACCACGGTGACACCATCTACCACCCAGTGGGCAGCTGCCGCATGGGACCGGGGCCCGGCGACGTGGTCGACGCGCAGTTGCGTGTGCACGGTACTCAGGGCTTGCGCGTGGTGGACGCGTCCATCATGCCGCGCATCGTGTCGGGCAACACCAACGCGCCCACGATCATGATTGCCGAGAAGGCGGCGCAGATGATCCGGGCCGCCTGAAAGCCGCTGAAGGCAGCGCCTTCAGAAGTGCATCTTCAGGCCCGCACCCACGGCCCACACGCGGTCGCGCTCTGCATGCGCGGCCACCTGCGGCCTGAAGTGCCCGGCCACCACCTCGCCGAGCAGCCAGGTTCTGTACAGCGGCTGCTCCCAACGCACCAGAACGCCACGGTCTGAAGCACCCGTGCCAGACCCCGGCTGCGCGCGACCGTTGATCAGCAGTTCCAGTCCCAGCAACCGCTGGGCCCCGAAGTTGCGCTCCGCGCCCAGGCTGCTCGACCACTCGAAGCCCCTGGCGGCCTGTGTGACGGTGACGCCGTTCACCCAGCGCACGGTCACGGCCGGGGACCAGGCCAGCGCATAGCTGCCCACGGTGGTGGAACCCAGGCGGTCGTCAGGTGTCCAGAATACCGTCTCGCGGAAGCTCAGTGCATGCGCGGGCGCGAGCTCCCAGCCACGGTGGTAGCGGGCTTGCACGTAGGGTTTGGCACGTGCACCCAGACCGACCCTGAAATCGACGTCATTGGGCAGCGAAAAGCCCAGCCCGGCCAGCAGCGAGCTGTCTTCAGGGCGCGCCGCCTGCAGTTGCTGCTGACGCGTGCGAGTCTGCGATGCGTCCCTCGCCGCCTCGCGCTGGTCGTCACGCCCCACGAAGAGATAAGCGCGGCGTTCCACGTTGGGCAACTTGAAGCGGGCATCGAAACGCACGTCCACATCCGGCTTCTGGTCACTGCGCTTGAAGACGTTGACGGTCAGCTTGCCGCGCTTCACCGATCCGCCGTCCTCGAAGGGCCGGTCGCCGAACCAGCTGTCAACGCCACGCGCCACCCACTCGGCAAAGGTACGGGCACCGCTGCGCGCCGATTCGGCCAGCGGCTGCTCAGGCTGCGCCGCTGCGGCCTCGACCGCGCGGATCTCGGCCTTGTTCGCAGCCGACGCGTCGTTCGCAGCTGCTGCATCTTTTGCTGGCTGGGCGGCCACCGAGGTCATCGCGCCGGCCAGGAGCACGCCCAGCACAGTGGATGGAAGCAGGCCTTTGCGCGTCGATCCCGGCGGGCCGCGCCGAACCCAGCACACATGGGCACCGGGATGGCGCGCACGAGGCCGTGCCAGGCGGCTTGGCTGCGAACGGCCACTGCTGCGGGTGTCAATCATGTTTAGTCGAAATGAGTGCCTGGACATCAGGCAAGTGGACTCTTATAAGCATCGCCAAACGGGTCGTCTGTGCGCTGTCGCACCAACGACACAGCGTGCACCGATGCCTTGGCGGGGCCCGAAAAGACGAACCCCTCCGGTCCTTGCGGGCGGAGGGGCGGGCGGAAGTAAACCGCCAGTGGAGCTCAGGAGCTGAATTGTCCTGGGCCCCTGACGCGCAGTGATTGCGCCGTCGGTTGGTACCTGCGAGCAGGCGATATCAGCATATCCCTGGGTAGTGCTGAAGGCAAGTGCTTTTATCGCCGCCGCCGGCCATGTCGTCCATGGCTCGAGCCGCAAGGTCTACTGGCCGTTGACGCTGCCGGTCCCGGCGCCGCCGCTGGATCGCACCAAGCGCCATCCATCGCCAATGGGGCGGCAGTGCCTTTGCGCGATCACAGATGACTGCGGCGGCCATGGCCGCACCTTCGGCGTCCATGCAAAGGGTGGTCAATCCCCGGGTCTTGGCGTCAAACCGGCTGGCCCGGCATCAGCCCGGCGATGATCGATTCCACACGCGCCAGCACCGCGGCATCCATCGCGATGGGCCGGCCCCATTCCCGCGGGGTTTCACCGGGCCACTTGTTGGTGGCGTCAAGGCCCATCTTGCCGCCCAACCCGCTGACCGGCGACGCAAAGTCCAGATAGTCGATCGGCGTGTGTTCGACCAGCGTGGTGTCACGCACCGGGTCCATGCGCGTGGTGATGGCCCAGATCACTTCTTTCCAGTCGCGCACGTTCACGTCTTCGTCGGTGACGACGATGAACTTGGTGTACATGAACTGGCGCAGAAAGCTCCACACCCCGAACATCACGCGCTTGGCGTGGCCCGGGTAGGCCTTCTTGATGGAGATCACCGCCATGCGGTAGCTGCAGCCCTCGGGCGGCAGGTAGAAGTCGACGATCTCCGGAAACTGCTTCTGCAAGATGGGCACGAACACCTCGTTCAGCGCCTCGCCCAGCACGGCGGGTTCGTCGGGTGGCTTGCCGGTGTAGGTGGAGTGATAGATGGGGTCACGCCGGTGCGTCAGGCGCGACAGGCGGAACACCGGAAACCAATCCTGCTCGTTGTAATAACCCGTGTGGTCACCAAACGGGCCTTCCAGCGCATGCAAGTACCCGCCCACTTCCTTCACCGGCACGCCATGGGCTGACACACCCGTGTAGCCCTTGTCTGCTGGGGGAATGTGGCCTTCAAGCACCAACTCGGCGCTGGCGGGCACTTGCAAGGCGACAGAGCCCTCACCCACGCCGCTGGCCACCACCTCGGTGCGGCTGCCGCGCAGCAGCCCGGCAAACTGGTACTCGGACAAGGTGTCGGGCACCGGTGTCACCGCGCCCAGGATGGTGGCCGGGTCGGCGCCCAGCGCCACGGCAATCGGAAACGGCTGGCCCGGGTTGGCGCGCGCAAATTCTCGGAAGTCCAGCGCGCCTCCGCGATGTGCCAGCCATCGCATGATGAGTTCACGCGGGCCGATCACCTGCTGGCGGTAGATGCCCAGGTTCTGGCGCAACCGGGGCGCTGCCACGGTCTGCGGCCCCCGCGTCACCACCAGGCCCCAGGTCACCAAAGGACCGGCGTCGCCAGGCCAGCATGTCTGGATCGGCAGGGTGGCCAGGTCGATGTCGGCGCCTTCCACCACCACGTCCTGGCAAGGCGCCTGCCGCTGCACCGACGGCTTCATGTCCCACAGCGCCTTGGCCATGTGCAGAAGCTTGCCGGCGTCCTTCAAGCCCTTGGGTGGCTCAGGCTCTTTCAGGCTGGCCAGCAAGCGGCCCACGTCGCGCAACTCGGCGGCCGACTGCGCGCCCATGCCCAAAGCCACTCGCCGTGTGGTTCCAAAGAGGTTGATAAGACACGGAATTCGGTAGTTGATCGGGTTCAGGCACAGCACCGCGGGTCCGCCGGCGCGCAGCAGCTTGTCGCCAATTGCCGTCATTTCGAGCCTGGGAGACACCGGTTCACTGAGTTTTCGCAACTCACCCAGCCTTTCCAGCTGCCCCATGAAGTCTCGCAAGTCGCGGTATTTCATGCATTCAACGAATAACGAACTGTTTTCATATTCTTGACTGCGTATGTAGCGCTTCCTAGAATGCGGCCAACTCTTGAATTCAAGGGTTTACCCGAGATGCCGAAGATGCATCCATGCGGCTAAGCCGCAGCGGCGGGGAAGCGGCGTCTGCTGCCCCTGTCATTCATTATCGCGGCCGACCCTGTGTCGTCGCGGTCCTGCCAGGCCTTTGGCCCTGGCGCGAACCGGAGCTTGCCTTTGTTGCTGTCGAACCCCACCGCGAGCTTGTTCGTTGCTCGCAATGCCGTTGCCGAATCTGCAGCCCTGTTTTGCCGCGACGTGGGCCAGGGCCTGTTTGTCGTTGGTCACAACGCCCTGGCGATGGTGGGCATAGCAACCGTGGTGGCGTTGACACTGGGGCTGGGCAACGGGCCCGTGCGCCATGAACTGGAAGCGACGGCACTGGGGTGGTTGCAGCAGCGCAGCGAGTCCCGCGCACTGGCCGCCGGTGACACCTTGCACGCGCTGGCAGAACCCAATGCCGTGGACCGCGCCACCGCCGCCGACATCAAGGACCTGCCCCGGCAGCAGGCACGCTTGGCGCAGTGGATCAGCCGCCGCTACCGCGTGGCGCCCGAGCCGGTGAGCGCGCTGGTGCGCGAGGCCTGGGAAGCCGGGCAGCGGGCGCGCCTGGACCCAACGCTGATCTTGGCCATCATGGCCATCGAATCACGCTTCAACCCCTTCGCACAAAGCCAGGTGGGTGCGCAGGGCCTGATGCAGGTGATGACGAAAGTGCATGACGACAAGTACGAGTCGTTTGGCGGCAATTTCGCGGCGTTCGACCCGGTGACCAACCTGCGCGTGGGCGTGCAGGTACTCAAGGAGTCCATCGCACGAGGTGGCAGCCTGGAAGAAGGGCTGCGCCACTACGTGGGCGCCGCGCTGCAGGAAGACGATGGCGGCTACGCGTCGAAGATCATTTCTGAGCAAGTCCACATGCGTGCCGTGCTGGACGGCCGCATGGTGCCGTTGAACGCGGTCAATACGGCGACGCCTTCGCTGCGCGCCGTGCGAGCCGGCGGCGCAGGCGGGCATGACGCGCCCGAAGGACCCAAGGCAGTGCCCTCGCCGCGGCACATCGACCCCAACGGCAAGCCGTCCGAACCCGGCGAGCAGGTGGCGCTGGCGCGCTGACCATCGACGTCCTGCCCTGGCGCCAGCGTCGACAACAAGGGGCAGCTGGTCCGGGCCTGCCGCGCCCCGGGTGATCGGTCACAGACTGAAATCAGCCACCGGCGCTAAACTCGGGCTCTGCGCAACTGGCGATAGGGGCACCACGCCCCGAGGTGGGCCAACCACCGGGAAACGCAGGCCGCGGGCGGGCAACCGCCGCGGTGTCAGCCGTTCGCCTGGGCAGCCCTCGACCGCGCGCGCGTTGTTGCTTGCCAGCCCGTCGCATCGCTTTTCGAAGGCCCTTCATCCGAAGAGGACTGCCATCATGTTCGACCGTTTCACCTCCACCCTTGCCCTCGTCGACCCCGAGGTGTGGGCTTCCGTCCAGGCCGAAGACCGCCGCCAGGAAGACCACATCGAGCTCATCGCCAGCGAGAACTACACCTCGCCGGCCGTCATGCAGGCCCAGGGCTCGCAGCTCACCAATAAATACGCCGAGGGCTACCCCGGCAAGCGCTACTACGGTGGCTGCGAAAACGTCGACGTGGTGGAACAACTCGCCATCGACCGCGCCAAGCAACTTTTTGGCGCCCAGTTCGCCAACGTGCAGGCCAACTCGGGTTCACAAGCCAACCAGGCCGTGTTCTTCGGCCTGCTGAACCCCGGCGACACCATCATGGGCATGAGCCTGGCCGAAGGCGGCCACCTCACCCACGGCATGGCGCTGAACATGAGCGGCAAGTGGTTCAAGGTGGTCAGCTACGGGCTGGACGCGAATGAAGCCATCGACTACGACGCCATGGAGCGCCTGGCACATGAGCACAAGCCCAGGCTCATCATCGCCGGCGCCAGCGCCTACAGCCTGCGCATCGACTTCGAACGCTTCGCCAAGGTGGCCAAGGCCATCGGCGCCATCTTCATGGTCGACATGGCGCACTACGCCGGCCTCATCGCCGCCGGCGTCTACCCCAATCCGGTGCCGCACGCCGACGTGGTGACCAGCACCACGCACAAGAGCCTGCGCGGCCCGCGTGGCGGCATCATCGTGACGAACGACGAGGCCATCGCAAAGAAGATCAACAGCGCCATCTTCCCCGGCATCCAGGGCGGGCCGCTGATGCACGTCATCGCCGGCAAGGCCGTGGCCTTCAAGGAAGCGCTGGCGCCGGCATTCAAGGTCTACCAGCAGCAGGTGGTGACCAATGCCGACATGCTGGCACGCACGCTGATCGAACGCGGCCTGCGCATCGTCAGCGGCGGCACCCAGAGCCACTTGATGCTGGTAGACCTGCGGCCGAAAAACCTGACCGGCAAGGACGCCGAAGCGATCCTGGGCCAGGCGCACATGACCTGCAACAAGAATGGCATTCCGAACGACCCGCAGAAGCCCATGGTCACCAGTGGCATCCGTTTGGGTACCCCCGCGATGACGACGCGCGGCTTCGGGCTGGAACAGGCTCGGCAGACGGCCCACCTGATCGCCGATGTGCTGGACAACCCGCACAGCGCCGACAACCTGGCCACGGTTCGCAGCAAGGTGGCCGTGCTCACACGCGACTTCCCGGTCTACCGTTGATGGCCTGACGCTGCCGCCCTGCACGACACCTCGCGATGCGCTGCCCTTTCTGCGGCCACACCGAAACCCAGGTTGCCGAGACCCGGGAAAGCGACGAAGGCGACGTCATAAGGCGTCGCCGCCGCTGCGTGCATTGCGAAAAGCGCTTCACCACCTATGAGCGGCCAGAGATTGCGCTGCCCGCGGTGGTGAAGAAAGACGGCGCCCGCGTCGAGTTCGACGCCAACAAGTTGCGTGCCAGCATGACGCTGGCGCTGCGCAAGCGTCCGGTGAGCATGGAACAGATCGACGCCGCCATCGAACGCATCCAGGAAAAGCTGCTCGCCAGCGGCGCGCGCGAAGTGCCCAGTGCACGCCTGGGTGAACTGGTGATGCGCGAACTCAAGCGCATCGACAAGGTGGCCTACGTGCGCTTTGCGTCGGTGTACCGGGAATTCGAGGACGTCGACGCGTTCCGGCAGCTGATTCGCGACATCTGACGGGTGCCGCTGCAACCGCCCGCCACCCGGCCCGGCGCCCTACCCCCCACCACACCCCCGACCGGGGGTACCCAGTCCGGGGGCCCTCGACAGACAGCACCAAACGCCCCCGCAGCGGGATCGCGCGGCGGTGCGCCTGTTTCTACAGTGCGGCTCAGCACTTCAAACCACCCCAGGAGCCGCCGCCATGAACAGCCCCACCACCGCCGCCACCATCAACGTCACCGCGCGCCAGCAACGCGGCACTTCCGTCGTCGAGGCCCTGATGGTGTTGGCGGTGGCCGCCATTAGCCTGGGCACGGCGGTCCCTGGTTTTCAGCAATCGCGCCTGCACCGCCACCTGGACGGTGCAGCAGCGCAGTTGGAAACCGACATCCAACTGACGCGCAGCCGCGCCGTGGCCGAGCGCCGCAACCTGCGCATGACCTTCATTCAGGATCAGAACGGCAGCTGCTATGTGGTGCACGCCGGCGACGCCGACACCTGCACCTGCGCCGCCAGCGGCGTGGCGCAGTGCAGCAACGGCGAGGCCGCCGCGCGCAGCGTGCGCTACGACAGCAAGCACCCGGTGAAACTGCAAAGCAACGTCCGCTCCATCGTCTTCAGCCCCAATCTGGGCACCAGCACACCCACGGGCACTGTCAAGCTGCAGACCTCACCGACGCACACCGTGCATGCCGTGGTCAACGTGATGGGCCGCGTGCGCCACTGCGTGCCTGACACGGCCACCGCGGTGAAGGGCTACCCCGCCTGCTGATCGGCCACGGACCGCGGCTGCAGCGTCGCCGCACCAGAAGCCTCGCACCGACCCCCCCCCCCGCAGTCAGGGGGTCGCCCGACGGGCGGCTCCCGGCTGGCGACGAACGGTGTTGGCCGTAACCAGAGGTTGCAGACAATGCAGACATGTTTTCACGCACCATTGCTCGGGCCACGGCCAGCAAGTCACACGCGCCGACACCATCCCTGTGCCGCGCGGCCAGCCGGGGCTTCACACTAGTCGAACTGATGCTCGTGGTGGTGATCCTGGGCGTCTTGCTGGCGGTGGCCTTTCCGTCGTATCTCGACTCCGTTCGCAAGGGGCGCCGTGCCGAAGGCATCGCCGGCCTGACCGCCATCCAGCAAGCCCAGGAACGGTTTCGCGCCAACAACGCGACTTACGGCAACCTCAGCGTGCCGGCCGACGCGGCCACGCTGCCCAACGCCAGCAACACCACCGCCAACGGCCGCTACACCCTGGCCGTCACGGGCAACACTGCCAGCGGCTACACGGTTACCGCCACCGCCGTGGGCGGGCAAGCGGCCGATACCGTCTGCGCCGTGATGGGCGTGCGCGCCACGGGCGGCAACCTGCGCTACGGCTCTGGCTCAGCAGCCATCGACTGGGCGCCCGCCGACCCCGATGCGGGCAAGTGCTGGGCGAAGTGATGCTCATGGCTTGCCCCCGCTCGCTTCGTCAGCGCCGCGCCAGCGGCGGCCAGGGCCATGGCTTCACGCTGGTGGAGATGATGGTGGCGATCGCGATCATTGCAGTGCTGCTGGCACTGGCAGCACCTTCGATGCGGGAGATGATCGAGATGCGTCGCCTGCGGGCCATCAATGCGCAGTTGGTGACCGACTTGCAGTACGTGCGCAGCGAAGCGATTGCCCGGCGCGCCTACGGCCGCATTGAATTCAACGTTGACCCGACTCTTCCGCTGACCTGCTACACGATTTACACGGCAATCGACAGCTTAAAGGGCTGCGACTGCAACCTTGGAGCTGGCAAAGCGTGCAAGGACAATCCCGGCGCGGTGGAGATTCGTACGGTACAGGTTCCGAAATCCACTGCCACCGTCATCGGCATCCCCGGTGTTCGTGGTGTCAGAGAGTCACTGATGTGGACGGTGGGCTTCGAGGCCGCGATGGGCAGCCTGGTGGGACTGCTTGTCGACACCAATCCTCAGCCACTCGCGGGTTATGCCATCGACACCAGGATTGATGCCGCACGCTCGATGCGCATCATGCTCAGTCAGTCAGGTCGCCCAACAGTATGCGCACCTGCGGGGTCCCGTGTCGAGCTGCCCCCTTGCCCGTGAAGACGAACCGGCAACTTCGCCAGAAGGGAGCTTCGTCGCGCCGGCGACAAGGGGGCATGTCGCTCGTGGAATTGATGGTGGGTATCACCATCGGCCTCTTCATCGTGGCTGCAGCGACGCTGCTTGCAGGTAACCAACTGAGCGACAACCGACGCTTGCTGCTGGAGACACAACTTCAACAAGACATGCGGGTCTCGATGGACATCATGACGCGGCATATCAGACGCGCAGGTACACGCAAACTCAATGAAAGCCTCACTCTTCTGGCCGGCCAGAATGGTGATCCGGGCAGATTCGATCCCGAGTACACGGGTAGCGACATCAACGCGGCGGGCGATCAGATCACATTCGACTATTTCTTGGATGCCACCAACGACACAAGGCTTAGAGACAACCCTTTGAAGAATTGGGGCTTCAAGCTGAGCGATGGCCGCGTCATGACAAATCTGGGCGAGGCTGGATGGCAAGAGCTCACCGACCGCAGCACTGTCAAGGTCACCGCCTTGAAGTTCTCTCCAGTCACAAACGTCAGCGAAGCCGTGGCCTGTCCAAAGCTCTGCCCCGATGGCAGCACGGACTGCTGGCCCAGAAGCGCCGTTCGCGCTTACGTCATCACCTTGCAAGCCGAGTCGGCATCTGACCCGCTGGTGAAGCGGCGCATGCAGGCCGTGGCACGTGTGCGCAACAACCTGCCCCTCTTCAACGCCAACTCCACCACCCAACCATGCCCGGCGTGATAACCAACGCTACCCACCCACGGACATGTGGCGCCCGTCGGCTACAGCACGGCGCCGCCACGTTGGTGGTGGTGCTGTTGCTTTTTTTCGTCATAGCACTCGTGTCGGCCTACACCAGCCGCAACCTGATCTTCGAACAGCGGACCTCGGTCAACCAATACCGCGCCACGATGGCCTTCGAAACGGCTGACGCTGGCATCGAGTGGGCGTTGGCACTGCTCAATGGCGGGCGCATCGGCAACGACTGCACTGAAGCCACGGCCGTGGCTGGATCGACATCGTTTCGGCAACGGTATCTGGTTATTGACCCAACCGATGGCAAGGTGATAGCACGCCGGCCGGTCACCGACCCCACAAGGCCACTCATCGCCATGTGCGTGTGGACTGGCGCAAACTGGGCTTGCAACTGCCCTGAAGATGGTGACCCCGTACTCGCAGAACCGCCTGGCGGGGCTCTCCACCCGGCTTTTGCGGTTCACTTCACGCCCGATCCAGAACCGCCGCTGCCCCTCCGCGTCAACGGGGCTCTTCCTCGCCCTGGAGTCGTTCGCATCGAGGTCAATGGTTGCGTCAGAATGGCTGCCGGCTGTCTGCTTGACTTCTCTGACCGTCCCCAGCAGTCTGAAGGGCGCGCACAGCACTCAGTTCTGGTGGCGCTCAAACCGGCCGTCACCACCCTGCCTGTGGCGGCCTTGACGGTATTTGGAAACCTCGAGGGCGGCGGTGGCGGCGCGACAGTGAAAAACAGCAATGCCGCAGCCGGTGGCATCACCATCCAAGCTGCCGGTGCGGTCGACCCCGCGAAGTTTTCGCTGCTCAGTGCACCGGGCACACCCGGCGAGCTCTCTGTCGTGGCCAGCGACAGTTCATTGGTGCCCGACGGCCTGACCCTGGCCGATCTGCTGGCGGTGCCCGCGGTGCCTTCGAACTGGGACCGCGTCTTCGGCTCGGTCTTTGGCCTCTTGCCGCAGACGTACCGTGAGCAGCCCGCGGCCCGCGTGCTCAACTGCCCCGCTGCCGGCTGCCGCGCCGCGCTGAGCGCCTTGGCGGCCGCGAACCCTGACCGGGTGATCTGGATCCCTGGCGACCTGGTGCTCGAATCGGCGGGCGACGTGGGGTCGCTGCCGGACCCCGCCAATGCGGCGGTGGCCGGGCCTGCAACCATCGTTGTCGATGGCAACGTCAGCCTCGCAGCCGGCGTCAACATCTATGGCATCGTCTACTCGCGCAGCGGCAACTGGACGGGCCCCGGCACCATCACGGGCGCGGCCATTGTCGAAGGCACCTTGAGAGGGGCCAGTGCACCCTCCGTTCAATACGACCAGTCGGTCATCAATGCCACGCGGCTGAGCAGCGGGTCCTTCGTCCCCATGCAGGGGGACTGGAGGGACTTCAAGTGAACACACGCATGACCCAACTCTGCGCCAGCCAGCGCCAGCGCTCGCGGGGAGTGTCGCTGATCGAAGCGCTGTTGGCGCTGGTGGTCATGTCGATGGGCATGCTGGCCGTGGTGGGTGTGCAGGCCACGCTGCGCAGCAACGGCGACCTGTCTCGGCAGCGCGCCGAAGCCGTGCGCCTGGCTGAGGAAGGCATCGAGACCTGGCGCACCTTCACCAGCGTCACCGCGGTGGCCGGGCAGGTGGACTACACCGACATCGTCAGCGACGGTCCGGACATCGTGACGCCACCGCTGGCAAACGCGGAATACGTGCGAACGCGGATGGTGCAGGCCGACGCTCCCAACGGCTCGCCGCCGCTGCGGACGCTGGCGGTCACCGTGCAGTGGACGGACCGCGCCGGTGCGCCGCAGCAGGTGCAACTGTTCTCCAGCGTGGCGCGCATTGCGCCGGCGATCGCCGATTCGTTGTCGGTGCCACCCCAGGGGACACCCGCCCGGCAACCGCTGGGGCGCAACAAGGCCATTCCGCGGGCTGCCGTTTCTGGCGTGGGCAACACCAGCGAATTTGCACCACCGGCAACTGCGGGCCTGCCCGCGACGAAGCTGATCTTCAACAACGCCAGCGCATTGGTCACTTGCATACAGGAAGCCGGCGTGCCCGGCTGTGTGCCGGACTACGTGGGGCAGTTGGTGACCGGCTACGTGCATGTGCCTGACGCAGGCCGGGCCTACACGCTGCGCGTCGACTACGCCTCAGGCGGCACGAATCCCAATGCAGAGCCTGCAGCCGGGCCACCCAGGGCGGCCGCGTGGACACGGTCGGAACAGTGTTTTGTGGCCGCACCGGTTGCATTCGGCACCGATCTGGTTGCCGAGTATTACTGCGTCGTGCGCGTAAACGCCAGCGACCCGAAGCCCTGGGGTGGCCAACTGGTGTTTGGCCCATTGGCGGTCCTTGCTGCCGATGCGCTGGACAAAGACGCGGCCAAATTGCGCGCCTGCCGTTATCCCGGTGTACCGGCCGACTATGCAAGGATCACTGCGCCTCTGATTCAGCAGAGCTTCAAGCTCGTGTCTGCTGCAGACGGCGGTTGCCCTGTCGGCATGGCACAGCACCAACCCTAGGCGGCACATCCCTCAACGAGAAGGGGCCTCCAGCGCCTAGACTGGCGCCATGACAACCGAGCTGGATCAGCACCGCCTGCTTGAAGCCCTGACCCTGGCCGAAGGCGGCATCGGCATCACCGAACCGAACCCGCGCGTCGGCTGTGTCATCGGCACCGAAGCCGGGCAGGTGCTCGGCCGCGGCGCAACGCAAGAGGCCGGCGGCCCACACGCCGAAGTGATGGCGCTGCGCGACGCATCAGTACAAGGGTTCAGCGTACGTGGCGCCACCGCATGGGTCACGCTCGAACCCTGCGCACACCACGGCCGCACGCCACCCTGTTGCGACGCGCTGATCGCAGCCGGCCTGGGCCGCGTGGTGGTGGCGCTGCAGGACCCGTTCCCGCAGGTGGCTGGTGCCGGCATCGCCCGGATGCGCGCTGCCGGCCTGCACGTGGAGATGGCCAACCCCGTCATCGCCCAGGCCGCCTGGGAGCTGAACATCGGCTTCTTCTCGCGCGTGTTGCGCAAGCGGCCCTGGGTTCGGCTCAAGGTGGCGGCGTCGCTGGACGGGCGCACCGCGCTTGACAACGGGCAGAGCCAGTGGATCACCGGTGAAGCGGCGCGCACCGACGGCCATGCGTGGCGCCGCCGTTCCTCCGCCGTGTTGACCGGCATCGGCACCGTGCTCGCCGACGACCCGCGACTGGATGTTCGGCTGGTATCCAGCGTGGGCCAGCCGCTGCGCGTGGTGGTCGATTCGTCGCTGCGCACCCCCGTCACCGCGCGGCTGTTGCCCGCACCGGGGCGGGTGCTGATCGCTACGGCCGTGCCGCCCAGTGGCGCCCAGGCATGGCCTTCAGCCTCCAGCAACGTTGACGTTGTCAGTTTTCGAAACGAAGTGACGCAGCAAGTCGATCTGCCGCGGCTGCTTGAGGAGTTGGCGCACCGAGGCGTCAACGAACTGCATGTGGAAGGCGGGCCGCGTTTGAACGGCAGCCTGGCCAAGGCGGGTCTGGTGGACGAGTGGCTGGTCTACATTGCCCCCAAACTGCTGGGCTCGGGCCGCGGAATGGTTGCGCTTTCGCCACTCGCCCGCCTTGAAGACGCCCTGACGTTGACGGTGGTCGAGGCCAGCACCATGGGTGAGGATGTCCGACTGAGGCTGCGCCCTGCAGGGGCGCCTTTCGGCCACTATTCGTGAAGAAGACCACGGTTGCTCGCAGGCGGGGAGCTTCGGTCACGCCCAAGTAAGGGGTGTGGCAGCCGGCTTGTGGTCTATATGATTGCCTGCGGGCTTTTGGAAATGCCCCGACTCGAGCCTGACCGTTGCACTGGTCTCTCGAATTCTTGCGAAGATCCTTATTGGAGCCAGTCATGACTGCACGCCTGTTCACCAAAAGCCTGATGTCCTTGGCCGTGGCTTTGGGATCTGTTGCCGGCGCCCACGCTGCTTCGCAGCAGTTCTATGCCGACCAGTTGACGGCCGATACGCCTGAAGATGCCCGCAATGCGTTCCTGGCCGGTTCGAGCGGCGTGGTTTCTGAAGGCTTCGAGACCCAGGCCAATGGTTTCCCTGCCGGCCCGATGAGCATCCTCGGTGGACTGGGGACCTTGACCCAGGACGACTTTGCCAATGGCTCGGTCAAGCAGGGCGCGCAACAGAACGGTCGCTTCAACACCACGCCTGGCGCCTGCAATGCCACGAGCACCTGCAAGTGGTGGGAGACCCCGGATTCCTTCGTGATCTTGCTGAACGCCACGAAGTCGGCTTTTGGATTCTTCGCAACCGACTTGGGCGATCTGGGTGGCGCGATCAACCTGGACTTCTGGAACGATGCCAACAAGGTTCGGTCCGGCATCGCGGTGACTCAGGCCACGCCGAGTTCGGGCCTGTTGTTCTTCGGCTGGATTGACGACACCTTCTCGTTCAATCGCATTTCGGTGAACGTGACCCAGACCAACGCCAACCCTGCCCGTTTCGACTACATCGGCTTTGACGACGTGTTGGTGGGCACCCGTGCCGCTATCGTTCCGCCTTCCCCTTCCAACCCGGTCTCCGCCCCCGCGTCGCTGGCGCTGGTGGCCTTGAGCCTGGGCCTGTTGGCTGCTACCCGCCGCCGCACCACCGCCCAGGGCTGAATCTCACCAGCCGGCGCAGCAGCGCGCCGGCCGCGGCTGTCCAGGGGCAGCGCCATGTGCGCTGCCCCTTTTTGCATTCTGGCCGGCTGTCACCCACGTGCCACCGCGGGCCGGGCCGGCACCTACAATCTGCGCGATGACGATGTCCCCCGTACCCGAGTTGGTGGCCGAACTGGCCGCAGGCCGCATGGTGATCCTTGTCGACGAGGAAGACCGCGAAAACGAAGGCGACCTGGTGCTGGCGGCCGAACACGTCACGCCAGCGGCCATCAACTTCATGGCGCGCCACGCGCGCGGCCTGATCTGCCTGACGCTGACGCGTGAGCGCTGCGAACGGCTGCACCTGCAGCCCATGGCCAGCCGCAACGGCACCGTACATGGCACGGCCTTCACGGTGTCCATCGAAGCCGCCACGGGCGTGACCACGGGCATCTCGGCCGCCGACCGCTCGCGAACTGTGGAAGCCGCGGTGGCCAACGACGCCCGCGCCTCCGATCTGGTGCAGCCCGGCCACATTTTCCCGCTGCAGGCCCAGGACGGCGGCGTGCTGATGCGCGCCGGTCACACCGAAGCCGGCTGCGACCTGGCCGGCATGGCCGGCCTGACACCAGCGGCCGTGATCTGCGAGATCATGAACGAAGACGGCACCATGGCCCGCCTGCCGGACCTGCAGGTCTTCGCGCGTCAGCACGGCCTGAAGATCGGCACCATTGCCGATCTCATCGGCCACCGCAGCCGCCACGAAACCCTGATCGAGCGCGTGGGCGCGCGCCCGCTCGACACGCCGGCAGGCCGCTTCGAATGCACCGCCTACCGCGACAAGGGCGGCAACCTGCATCTGGCGCTGACCCACGGCCAGTGGACGCCCCAGGACGAAGTGAGCGTGCGTGTGCACGAGCCCTTCACCGCGATGGATTTGCTGGACACGGCAGGCGCCGGCCATTCCTGGCCACTGGGCCGTGCGCTGGCCGAACTGCGCCGCGGAGAACGTGGCGTGGCCGTGCTGCTGAATTGCACCGGCGATGCCACGGCGTTGCTGCCCAAGCTCGTCAGCTCCGCCACGCCTGCGCCGCCCAAATTGCAGATGGACCTGCGCACCTATGGCGTGGGCGCACAGATCCTGCGCGACCAGGGCGTGGGCCGCATGCGGTTGCTGGGCAGCCCGCGGCGCATGCCCAGCATGACCGGCTATGGCCTGGAAGTGACCGGCTTCGCCGCGGCACCCCACGATTGAAACCTGGCGCTTGACGGGCCCGCAACGCGGCCCGCACACGCGCCGCCGAAACGATGGCAGCGCACCCGGCGCCGCTTATGAAAGCGAGCATCCATGAAAGACGCAGACCGCGGGCCCGTCGGTGAACTGGTGGCTGAATTGATGGGCGAAGGCCTGCGCATCGGCATCGTGCGCGCCCGTTTCAACGACGCCTTGACCAACAAGCTGGCACAGGCCTGCCTGTCCGAGCTGGACCGGCTGGAAGTCGACAGCACCGACATCAGGCAGGTCACGGTGCCTGGTGCGCTGGAAATTCCGGTGGCGCTGAAAGCCATGGCCGAGTCGGGTGACTTCGACGCACTGATTGCGCTGGGCTGCGTCATTCGCGGCGAGACCTACCACTTCGAGCTGGTGGCCAATGAAAGCGGCGCCGGCGTTACCCGCGTGTCGCTTGACCACCAGCTGCCGGTGGCCAACGCCATCCTCACGGTCGAGAACGAAGCCCAGGCCTGGGCCCGCGCTGAAGACAAGGGCCGAGACGCCGCCCGTGTGGCCGTCGAGATGGCCAACCTGATGGAAGACCTGTCGTGAACGACAACGACGACCAGATGCCCGCGGCGCCACCCGGCGCGCCCGTGAAGCGCGCCCCACCCAAGTCGGCGCGACGGCGCTCGCGCGAACTGGCGATGCAAGGGCTTTATGAGTGGCTGGTGTCCGGCTCGGACGCGGCCACCATCGAGGCCCACATCCAGGAAATGGACGGCTTTGGCAAGTGCGACCGCGCGCACTTCGATGCCCTGCTGCACAGCGGCATCGAACAGGCCGCCGCGCTGGACACCGTGCTGGCGCGCCATGTCGACCGCAAGACCACGCTGCTGTCGCCAGTGGAACACGCGGTGTTGATGGTGGGCGTCTATGAACTGATGAACTGCCTGGAGATTCCGTACCGTGTGGCCATCAACGAAGCCGTTGAACTGGCCAAGACCTTTGGTGGCACCGACGGCCACCGCTATGTCAACGGCGTGCTGGACAAGTGCGCCAGCGAACTGCGCGCGCTCGAGATGCGCGACGCGCCGGCGCGTCGTGCTGCACGCCCGCCAGCACCGCCCGGCACGCCCGGCGGCGCGCCCGACACCACCCCGCACGACGCATGATCCGCACGGCCAGCCGGCTCGAGCACATCGAGCCTTTTTACGTGATGGAGTGTGCCAAGGCCGCCGAGGCACTGGCGCGCAGCGCCGTCTGCGACCCTGTGCAGGGTGGCGAGCCGATGGTGTTCCTGAACATCGGCGAGCCCGACTTCACGGCCGTTGAAGGGGTGCAGGAAGCCGCCCGCCAGTGCCTGCAACAGGGCCGCACGCAGTACACGCAGGCGCCGGGGCTGCCGGCGCTGCGCCAGCGCATCGCCAGCTGGTATGGCCAGCGCTGGGGCATCGATGTCGACCCGGGTCGCATCCTGGTCACCGCGGGCGCTTCTGGCGCGCTGCAACTGGCTTGCCTGGCGCTTTTCGAGCCCGGCGACGAAGTGTTGATGCCCGACCCCAGCTACCCCTGCAACCGTCACTTCGTGGCCGCCGTGGGCGCGCAGGCGCGGCTGCTGCGCACGAGCGCAGGCTCACGCTTCCAGCCTGATGCGGCATCGGTGGCCGCGGCCTGGAACCCGCGCACGCGGGGCGTGCTGCTGGCCAGCCCGAGCAACCCCACCGGCACCTCGATCGCCGCAGCGGAGCTGTCCGCCATCGTGCAAGCGGTGCGCAGCCGCGGCGGCGTGACGCTGGTTGACGAGATCTATCTCGGCCTGGGCTATGACGCGGCCTACGGCGCCAGCACGCTGGCGCTGGGTGAGGACGTGATCAGCATCAACAGCTTCAGCAAGTACTTCGGCATGACCGGCTGGCGGCTGGGCTGGATGGTGGTGCCACCCGAGCTGGTGGCGCCGGTGGAAAAGCTGGCGCAGAACCTGTACATCTGTGCCAGCAGCCTGGCCCAGCACGCAGCGCTGGCCTGTTTCGAGCCGGCGGCGATGCAGGCTTACGAGCAGCGCCGGGCCGAGTTCAAGCGCCGCCGCGACTTCGTGGTGCCTGCGCTCAACGAACTGGGCCTGACCGTGACGGTGCCACCCGATGGCGCGTTTTACGCCTGGTTCGACTGCTCGCGCTACAACCGCAGCAGCTGGGACTTCTGCATCGACATGATGCAGCGCGCCCATGTGGCACTGACGCCAGGGCGCGACTTCGGGCCCGCCTTTGCCGACAGCCACGTCAGGCTGTCCTTCGCCAGCAGCATGGAAGAACTGCAAACCGCGATCGGCCGCTTGCGGCGCGAGTTGGGTTTGCCAGCAGGCGCCAGCCCGCGCACGGCGAGGCCCTGACCCTTCAGCCTGGCGCAGTCGTCCGTTGCGGCGGCGGCCCGCGCCTGTGCCGGCCATGGTGTCTTGGCGCTCAGCGGCGGCACCGCCGGCATAATGCTTCGCAGATGCCCGCTCTTCCTTTTCGTGACCCCCTTGCTGGCGCGCCCAGCCCGGCCGATGACCAGACCGGCACCGACGACCCGGGTCGCGCGCCGCGTGCGGCAGATTTTGAATACAAGCTGCGTGTGTACTGGGAAGACACCGACGCTGGCGGCGTCGTCTTCTACGCCAACTACCTGAAGTTCTTCGAGCGCGCGCGCACCGAATGGCTGCGCCATCTGGGTGTTCAGCAGCAAGCCTTGCGCGACAGCACCGGCGCCATCTTTGTCGTCGCCGACACCCAGGTCAGCTACCACGCACCCGCACGGCTGGACGATGAATTGCGCGTCACGGTGGCACTCAAGGCCAGGGGCACGGCCTCGATGACCATGGCGCAACAGGCCTGGCGGGGCTCCACACTGTTGGCCCAGGGCCAGATCCGGATCGGCTGCGTGGACGCGGGAACCTTTCGCCCGCGCCGCATTCCCACCGCCGTCACCGACACCTTGCAGAGCGCCGCACCCCGAACATGACCCAAGACCTTTCGATCACCGCGTTGATCCTGCATGCCAGCCTGGTGGTGCAGCTGGTGATGGCCGGCCTGATGGTCACGTCGCTGATCAGCTGGACCGTCATCTTCGGCAAGGTCTTCGGCCTGCGCCGTATCCGCAACCACAACGAAGACTTCGAGCGCGAGTTCTGGTCGGGTCGCAGCCTGACCGAGCTGAACCATGCGGTCAGCCAGAAAGAAACCACGTCGCCGATGGAACGCATCTTTGCCAGCGGCATGCGTGAATTCCTGAAGCTGCGCGAAAAGCGGCTGGATGCGGGTGCCCAGCTCGACGGCGCCCGGCGCGCCATGCGCGCCAGTCTGCAGCGCGAGATGGACGTGGTTGAAAGCAACCTCAGCTTCCTGGGCACGGTGGCGTCGGTCAGCCCTTACGTGGGTTTGTTCGGCACCGTTTGGGGCATCATGCACGCGTTCGTGGGCCTGTCCAACATGCAGCAGGTCACGCTGGCCACGGTGGCGCCCGGCATCGCCGAAGCGCTGGTGGCCACCGCCATCGGCCTGTTTGCGGCGATTCCGGCGGTGATTGCCTACAACCGCTTCGCGCGCGACATCGACCGCATCGCCATCCAGCTGGAAACCTTCATCGAAGAGTTCAGCAACATCCTGCAGCGCAACGCCGGCCAGACCGGCACCACCACCACGGTGGCGGGCGCTGGCAGCCGCTGATGCCCGCCATGCACAGCCGAAGCGAGAACCGTTGATGCCCGCGATGCAAAGCCGCAGCGAGAAGCACTGATGCCCGCGATGCAAAGCCGCAGCGGGCGGGGCCGCCGCCGCTCGATGAACGAGATCAACATGGTGCCGTTCATCGACGTGATGCTGGTGCTGCTGATCATCTTCATGGTCACCGCGCCGCTCATCACCACCGGCGTGGTCGACCTGCCCTCGGTGGGCCGCAGCCAGCAAAGGCCCAACAAGGTGGTGGAGGTCATCGTGGGCAGCGACGAGAAACTGCGCCTGCGGGTCGACCAGCAAGAACCCACCCCTGTCGCGCTTTCGCAGCTGGCCAGCCGCGTGGCCCAGTTGCAGGCCGGTGACGCCAACGTGCCGGTGGTCATCAGTGCCGACAAGAGCGTGCGCTACGAAAACGTGGTGCGTGCGATGGACAGCCTGCAGCGCGCCGGCATCAGGCGCGTGGGCTTGTCGGTTAAACAGGGAAGCTAGGCCGTGTCGCAGGCGCTGGCCTCGCACTTTGCACACGACACGCTGCTGCCGCGTGCACCTGGCGGCATGGGCGCGGGTGCTGTGCTGGCGCTGCTGGCGCATGCCGCGCTGGTGCTGGCGCTGACCAGCACCGTGCAATGGCGCACACGGCCGCCCGAGGTGTTCAATGCCGAGCTGTGGGCCGCCGTGCCACGGGCGGCTGCGCCCTTGCCTGCCCCTTCACCACCCCCGGCGCCAACGCCAGCGCCACCACCCCCGACGCCTTTGCCTGCGCCCAAGCCTGCGGCAACCGCAACTCCCCCGCCCGCGCCGGCACCTGCGACACGCGACGCCGACATCGCCACCGAACAGGCGCGCAAGCTCGAGGCCCAGCGCAAGCTGCAAGAAGCAGAAGCCGAAAAGGCCAAGGCCAGGGCCAAGGCCGACGCCGAGCGCAAGGCGCTGGAAGCCGAACGCGCGAAACTCAAGGCCAAGGGCAAGGCCGATGCCGACGCCGAGACCAAGCTGAAAAAGGAGTCTGAAGCCACGCGCAAACGCGAAACGGAGGCCGCCAAGGCGGCTGACGACAAGCTCAAGCGTGAAGAAGCCGAACGCAAGGCGGCCGCTGAAACCAAGGCCGACGACGAGCGGCTGGCCAGGCAGCGGGCCGAAAACCTGCGCCGCATGATGGGGCAGGCCGCCACCACCGGACCCACCGGCAACACCACCAGCACCGCCACGATGCCCGGCACCACCGCAGCCACGGCTGGTGCCGCGGGCACCGGCACGGCCGCTCAGGGCGGCGCACCGTCAGCCAGTTATGTGGGCCGCCTGATTGCACTGATCAAGCCCAACATCGTGTTCACGGGCCAGATCGAGGGCAACCCTTCGGCAGAAGTCGAGGTGCGGTCAGCCGCCGGTGGCAGCATCATCTCCAAGCGGCTGGTCAAGAGCAGTGGCAACAAGGAATGGGACGAGGCCGTGTTGCGCGCCATTGACCGCACGGCCGCGCTGCCGCGCGACAGCGACGGCCGTGTGCCGCCGGCACTGACGCTGGTGTTCAGGCCCGGGGGCTGAGCGCTGGCTTGTCGGCGGCGGCGGGTTCATCTGCAGGCGATGCCTGCGGCGACGGGCGCTTGAAGGCAGCCTCGGTTGCCGGTGCCGCGGCCAGCGAATAACGGGCCACGAAGCCGCGGTCGATGCGGTCTTTCCACCACCAGGCCCAGCGGCCCTGCGCACTGAACCGGCCCCACGACACGATGGCACGCCGTTCGCCGCAGGACAGAAGGTTCAACGTGCGCTGTTGCGGCTGGTACGGGTGCAGCGCGGCGCCCGCCGCGGCAAGGCGCAGGTTCAGCGCCAGCGGCGGCCCCGCGCGCACGGCATAGACGCCACTGCGTGGGTGCGCCACGTCCACGCGCGCAGCCACATCGCCCACGGCAAACACGTCGGCATGCGAGGTGCTCTGCAGCGTCGGCCCGGTGCATACAAAGCCGCGCTCGTCCAGCGCCAGGCCACTGCCCTGCAGCCACGAAGGCGCCTCGGCGCCCGTGGCCAGCACTGCCGCGTCGCAGCTCACGCGCGCGCCGCTGCGCAGCACCAGATGCCGGGCCTGCACCTCCGCCGCCTGGTCCCTGAAGATGGTGATGCGGTGCCGGTGCAACGCGGCAGCACCCATTTGCATCACACGGGCGGTGTAGCCGGCCAGCGGTTCATCACCCCCGGTCACCAGGGCCACCCGCACCGGTCCGCCCGGCGTGATGGCGGGCCCGGCACGCAGGCGGTGCTGCAAAGCCAGCGCCAACTCGACGCCGGCCGCGCCGCCGCCCACCACCACGACGTCCAGCGGTCGCTGGCGTGCCAGTTCGAGCAGCCCGTCCAGCAGGCGAACAAAGTGTTCGATCGGGCGCACGAAGAGCGCATGCTCACGCGCCCCGGGCAGGCGCGAACGGTCCATCACGGCTCCGGTGTCCAGGCTCAGCAGGTCGTAGGGCAGGCGCTCGCCGCTGGCCAGCAGCACTTCTTTCGCAGCGGCATCCAGGCCCACTGCTGCGCCCTCCAGCAGCGGCACGCCGGCCGCTTGCGCCAGCGGTGCCAGTGCGATGGCGCACTGTTCGGCACGGTAGTGGCCGGCCGCCAGGCCGGGCACCATGCCCGAATACATCTGGCGCGCAAAGGGCGTCACCAGCAGCACCTCGCAACTGGGGAACCGCTGCCGGGCCAGGTCGGCCAACACGTGCACATGGGCATGCCCGCCGCCCAGCAACAGCAAGCGTTTGCCCATGGTTCAGGGCTGCCAGCGCAGGGATGTCACGTGGGCCACCGAATGGCCGCCGGTGTTGTCGGCGTCACCGCCCACGATCACGGCCAGCAGCGGCGGCGGCGACGGAACCTCGTCGCCGAAGGCTCGCCGAAAGTCGGCCAGCACGTCGCGGCTCTCTTCAAACCAGGTGCCCAGCGCCTCGTCCTGCGCGTGCAGCACGATGTAGCGCAGCCGGCGCGTGTAGGGGCTGTCCAGCAACTGCCCTGACGACGCGCTGCCGCCCCAGACCCAGCACAGCGTGGCCGCAGGCAGGTTTTCGCCGCTGCGTGAACGTGCCAGCCGCAGCAGCTGCCTTTCGACAAAGGGCACCTTCGCCAATGGCAGGTCGAAGCTGAGGCACACCTTCGCGGCCAGGTCGTCACCAAGCTTGGTGCTGACATCCGAACCCTGAACCGGCTGGTGCACGCGCCAGGCCCATGACAAGCGGTTGGGGATGGCACCGCTGGCGGGTTCGAACACCAGGTTGCCGTAAGACGCGTTGGCTTCGACGCGCAGCGCCGGCCGGTCGCCCACGGTCTCGGCACTGAAGCGCGTGACGGGTTTCTTTTGCTGCGGCAGTGCAGCCACGCGCCAGCCGGCGCCGATCTGCCCGCCCTGCACCAACGCCGGCAGCATCGACAAGGACGGAGATGCGGGCTGCGCCGGCGGCGCAGCGCCTGCAGCGCTGCCGGCTGCGGGCGGTGCGGCGACGCTCTGCGCCTGCACCGGCAGCACGGTGCAACTGCAGACCAGACAAATTCCCCAGGCACGGATCAACAAAGTTTCAACCTCGGCGCCAGGTGTGAAGGCGTTCCACCCACTTCAGCAAGCCCAGCGGCTGGTGAGCGCGCTTCCACTCGCCGGCGGCGTACTTGTTGGCCTCTGAGAGTGTGGGGTAGGTGTGGATGGTGCCCAGAATCTTGTTCAGCCCCAGCCCATGTTTCATGGCCAGCACGTATTCGGCCAGCAGGTCGCCGGCGTGCACACCCACGATGGTGACCCCCAGTATCTTGTCCTTGCCCGGAACGGTGAGCACCTTCACCCAGCCATGCGCGGCACTGTCGGCGATGGCGCGGTCGAGGTCGTCGATGCCATAGCGCGTGACCTCATACGCCACGCCCTTCTCCTTGGCTTCCTGCTCGTTCAGCCCCACCCGCGCCACCTCGGGGTCGATGAAGGTGGCCCAGGGGATCACGCTGTAGTCGGCCTTGAACTTCTTGAAGGTACCAAAGAGGCCGTTGACGGCGGCATACCAGGCCTGGTGCGCGGCCGTATGCGTGAACTGGTAGGGGCCCGCCACGTCGCCCGCGGCCAGGATGTTGGGATACAGCGTTTGCAGGTAGTCGTCGGTGACGACCGTGCGCTGCGTCGGGATGCCCAGCTCCTCGAGGCCGAACCCCTTCAGGCGCGAAACGCGGCCCACCGCACACAGCAGCACGTCGAATCCGATGCGTGTTTCCTGGCCGCCGCTTTCCACGATGATGAACTTCTCATCGCCCACCTTTTCGCAACGCAGCGCCTTGTGCCCGGTGAGCAGCTGCACGCCGTCGGCTTGCAGCGCCTGGCGTGCAAAGGCGGACACGTCCTCATCCTCGCGGATCATGATGCGCGCCGCCATCTCGATCTGCGTCACCTGGCTGCCCAGGCGGGCAAAGCTCTGCGCCAGTTCGCAGCCTATCGGGCCGCCGCCCAGCACCACCAGGCGCCGCGGCTGCACACGCAGTTCCCACAGCGTGTCGCTGGTGACGTAGCCCACATCGTCCAGGCCCGGCAGCGGTGGCACGAAAGGTGCCGCGCCGGTGGCAATGACGATGCTGCGCGTGGACAGCACCTGCACGCTGCCGTCGTCCTGGGTGATCTGCACATGCCAGGGGTCGACGATCTTTGCGGTGCCGATCTGCACGTCCACACCCAGGCCGGTGTAGCGCTCCACCGAGTCGTGCGGTTCGATGTCCTTCACCACGCGCGCGATGCGTTCCATCACCTGCGCAAAGTCGAGCTGGTACTCGGCGCTCTTGATGCCGTAGTCGCTGCTGTGGCGCATCTGGCGCGCCAGCGTGGCGGTCTTGATCAGCGCCTTGCTGGGCACGCAGCCGTAGTTCAGGCAGTCGCCGCCCATCTTGTGCTTTTCAACCAGCGTCACCTTGGCCTTGACGGCCGCTGCAATGTAGGACGTGACCAGGCCCGCCGCACCCGCACCGATGACGACCATGTTGCGGTCGTAGGTCTTCGGTCGCAGATGCGCCCACCGCGCGTAGATGCGGCGCGCCTTGATGGCGTCGATGATCTTCTTGGCCACCAGCGGGAACAGGCCCAGCAGCACAAACGAAGCCAGCAGGCCCGGCGACAGGATGCCCTTGAGCGAATCGATACGCCCCAGTTGCGTGCCTGCGTTCACGTACACCAGCGTGCCGGCCAGCATGCCCAGCTGGCTGACCCAGTAGAAGGTGGCGGCCTTCATCCTGGTCAGGCCCATCAGCAGGTTGATGACGAAGAAAGGGAACACCGGCACCAGCCGCAGCGTGAAGAGGTAGAACGCGCCTTCGCGCTCGATGCCCTTGTCGATGTCGGCCAGGCGCGCGCCCAGGCGCGTCTTCACGCTGTCGCGCAGCAGGTAGCGCGACACCAGCATGGCCAGCGTGGCACCGATGCTGGATGCAAAGGACACCACCACCGTGCCCACCAGCAAACCAAACACCGCCCCGGCCAGCAGCGTGAGGATGGCCGCCCCGGGCAGCGACAGCGCCGCCACCGCCACATACACGGCACAGAAGCCCGCTATCACCTGCACGGGCCTGGCGGCATACAGCGCCGCAAAATCGGCCTGCGCGCCCTTGATGTAGTCCAGGCTGAAATAGCGGCCCAGGTCCAGCCAGAAAAAGGCTGCCACGGCCGCCAGCAGCGCCAGCAAGACGACGATCTTGTTCTTGTTCATCGGTGCGTGCTTCCTGCCGGATGATGGGTGGGGTGAATCAGCCGAATGGTCGTCAACAGATGGCCAACCTTACACCTTCAGCGCCTGCCATCCAGCCAACAGGCGCGACGCGATGGTCAACGCGCACAGCACCGCAAATCCATAGGCCCACAGTGCGAAGTGCTGCGGCCACCAGCACATCAGCACGAAGCACACGATGGTTTCGGTCGCCTCGGTGAAACCGCCCAGGTAGTACAGGCCCTTGTTCGGGAATTCAGTGCTGACCAGACCTCGCTTTTGCGCCAGTGCCGCAAAGGCCAGGAACGTGGAACCGGTGCCGATGAATGCGGCCAGCAACACCGCCGCGGGCAACGCGTTGGCAGGCGGGTCGGCCACCGCAAAGGCCAGCGGGATGCTGGCGTAGAACAGAAAGTCCAGTGTGATGTCCAGAAAGGCGCCGCGATCGGTGGGCTTGCTCAGGCGCGCCACGGCGCCGTCCAGGCCATCACACAAGCGGCTGGCCAGCAGCCAGGCCAGGCCCCACAGCGGCCAGCCGACCGCGATCAGCACCGCCGCCGCGCAGCCCATGGCAAAGCCCGCAACGGTGACGGCGTCGGCCCCCACGCCAACGGCCACCAAGCGCCGCGCCGTGGCCACCAGAGCCGGGCGCAGCAGCCTCAGCGCTGCGGCGTCAAGCACAGCAACGCGAGCCGATGCAACACAGGGTGCCGATGAAACACCAGCGGGCGATCAGGCCTTGGGCTTGCCGGGTGCAGCGGGCGCCTGCTTGCGCGGCTGAAGCGAGGCCTCGAACTTCGCACGCGCCTGGGCCTCGTTCAGACCCTTCAGCGACTTGCAGGTGCCCTTGGGCACGTACTTCCATTCGCCCGGGTCGTTGTCCACGCTGGACTCTCCGGCGCAGGTGTGGGTCATGGCCAGATTGCCGCAGTCGTTCTGGCCGGCCTTGGCGATGCCGTAGCAGGCTTCGTTGCCGTTGGCACTGCCGTGGGCCTGGGCGTCGCCCAGCGCGCCCAGCGCCAGGGCCGAGGCCATGGCCAATGCGACGACGTTGCGGGTGTTTTCCATGGGCGTGCTCCTGGGCTCAAAGGGCTGACGGCGAATGGCCAGCGCAAACGCCAATGCCAACCGACGCCGATTGTGCAACCGCCCGCGAGGTCGACGCCGCGCAGGGACATGCCCGCTGCAGCCGCCGCAGCAGCGGCTTGGGCTATGCTCGACCACCGACCCGGTTTCTTGTATGACAACCCTGTTCACTGCCGTCACTCCCGGCCTGCGCCTGTCGGACCAGGTGGCCCAGCAACTGCGCGCGCAGATCAAGGCTGCACGTCTGGCGCCGGGCGCCAAACTGCCCACCGAAGCCGAACTGGCGACCCATTTTGGCGTCAGCCGCACGGTGGTGCGGGAAGCGGTGTCGCGCCTGAAATCGCTGAACCTGGTGCATGCGCGCCAGGGCAGCGGCGTCTACGTGGTCGAGCAGCCGGCCATAGCGCCGCTGGACTTTGCGCCGCCGGATCTGGCCGCTGCGGGCAAAGACGCCCCCCAGGCGCTGTCCAAGACCGCGCTGACGCAGATGCTGGAACTGCGCCGCACGCTCGAAGCCGAAGCGGCGACGCGGGCCGCACAACGCGCCAGCGCCAGCGACGTGCGGCAGATCAAGCACAGCGTGCGTGCGCTCGAGCAGGCGGTGCGCGCCGGCCACGATGGCGTCGAAGAGGATCTGCAATTCCACCGCAGCATCGCGCAGGCGGCGCACAACCCCTTCCTGACCAGCACGCTGGACTATCTGGCGCAATTTCTGCGCGGCGCCATCGGCGTGACGCGCGCCAACGAGTCCCGGCGCGACGATTTCAGCGCCCAGGTGCGCGCCGAACACGCGGCCATCGTCGAGGCCATCGCAGCGGGCGACCCCGCGGCCGCGCAGCGCAACGCCAGCCGCCACATGGACAACGCGGTGCTGCGCATCGAACAGGCCGATCCGGCCTTCTGGGCCAGCGAAGGTGGCCGCCTGGCCCGGCCCCTGGTGAGGCGGCTGCGCCGCGGCTGAGGGCCCCGGCCGCGCCACCCGGTTGCCTGCGGGTAGATCCCGAGAATGTGGAAACTCTAAAGTTGTAGGATGACCTGACGAATCCGAAGCGCGCGCTTCTCCGCTCGCCATGCACCGCCAGGCCCGGGCGCCGTTCGCCAAGGACTGCTGGCTTGAAAACCCGGCACGCAACCATGACCACGACGCCCCAACACACTGCAAGACCTGCACCCACCGTGGGCCTGGTCGGCCTCGGTGCCATGGGCCACGGCATGGCGCAATCGCTGCGCCGCGCCGGCCACCCACCGCATGTTTACGACGTGCGCCCGGGGGCAGCGCAGGCCTTTGCCCAGCAAGGCGGCACCGCCTGCAGCACGGTGGCCGCGCTGGGCGCGGCATGCAACGTGGTGGTGTCGGTGGTGGTCAACGCAGCGCAAACCGAAGCCGTGCTGTTCGGCGACGGCCAGGCACCCGGTTGCGCGGCGGCCATGAAACCCGGCAGCGTGTTTGTGATGTGCTCCACCGTCGACCCCAACTGGTCGGTGGCGCTGGAGGCACGCTTGCAGGCGCTGGGCCTGCTCTACATCGACGCCCCCATTTCAGGCGGTGCCGCCAAGGCCGCCAGCGGCCAGATGACGATGATGACCGCAGGCCGGCCTGAGGGCTACGACATCGCGCAGCCACTGCTGGACGCCATGGCCGCGAAGGTCTACCGGCTGGGCGACAGCGCCGGCGCCGGCAGCAAGGTCAAGATCATCAACCAGTTGCTCGCCGGCGTGCACATCGCGGCCGCCGCCGAGGCCATGGCGCTGGGCTTGCGCGAGGGCGTGGACGCCGCGGCGCTGTATGAAGTCATCACGCACAGCGCCGGCAACAGCTGGATGTTCGAGAACCGCATGGCCCACGTGCTGGCCGGCGACTACACGCCGCTGTCGGCGGTGGACATCTTCGTCAAGGACCTGGGCCTGGTGCTGGACATGGCACGCGCCAGCAAGTTTCCGCTGCCACTGTCCAGCACCGCGCACCAGATGTTCATGCAGGCCAGCACGGCCGGTTTTGCGCGCGAAGACGACAGCGCGGTGATCAAGATCTTTCCCGGCATCACGCTGCCCAGCCCGGCACCACACCCAGGCAAGCCAGGATAGGGCCGGTGCAGGCGCCGTCCAATAATGCGGGCAAGCCAGCGGCGTCCCATCCTGCAGCAGCAGCACACCACAGGCCGCGGCCCTCTATGTGCACCATTCTTTTGACCTCACGGAGACACCCCATGAACATCCCCCGTCGCAAGACTCTGGCCGCCGCCTGCGGCCTGGCTGTGGCACTGGCCCTGACTGCGGGCCCGGCCCAGGCCCAGACCACGATGAAGATCAGCATCTCGATTGCGCAGAACTCGCACCAGGGGGTGGCCATCGACGTGTTTGCCAAGGAAGTCGAACGGCGCACCGCGGGCCGCTACAAGGTGCAGGGTTTCTATTCAGGATCGCTGGGCGGCGAGCGTGAATCCATCGAGGCGGTGCAGCTCGGCACCCAGGAACTCACCTTCACCTCCACCGGCCCGGTGCCCAACTTCGTGCCCGAGGCGCGCATCCTCGACATCCCCTTCCTGTTCCGCGACAAGGCGCACGCACGCGCCGTGCTCGACGGCCCCATCGGCCAGGAACTGCTGGCCAAGTTCGAACCCAAGGGCTTCAAGGCGCTGGCCTGGGGCGAAAACGGCGTGCGCCACATGACCAACAGCAAGCGGGCCGTGAACGCGCCCGACGACCTGAAGGGCCTGAAGATGCGCACGATGGAAAACCCGGTGCACGTGGCGGCCTACAAGGGCTTTGGCATCGTGACCACGCCGATGGCCTTCCCGGAGGTGTTCACCGCACTGCAGCAAGGCACCGTGGACGGACAGGAAAACCCGCTCAGCGTGATCATGGCCGCCAAGTTCGACCAGGTGCAGAAGCACCTGTCATTGACCGGCCACGTCTACTCGCCCGGCATCTTCCTGATGAGCAAGGGCACGTTCGACAAGCTGTCGGCCGCCGACCAGCAGGCGTTCCTGGAAGCTGCACGTGAAGGCGTGAAAGCCAACCGCGCGCGCGTCGACGAAGACGACGCCAAGGGCGTGGCCGAACTGCGCAGCAAGGGCATGCAGGTGGTGGAAAACGTCGACAAGGGCAAGTTCGTCGCGCAATTGGCGCCGGTGAATGCCGAATTCGAAAAGCAGTTCGGCAAGGCCAACATCGACCGCATCCGCAACTACAAATGAGCGCTGCGCGCCCGCCGCTGGCAGCGCTTGCGCTGATGGCGGCTGCCGCCCACCTGTCGCCGCGTTGAACGGACCCCGCGCATGAAAGCAGCCTTCCTGAAGTTCGAGCACGCCACCACCGGCACCGCCACCGCGCTGGCCTGCGCCATGCTGGCGCTGGCGGCAGCGCTCGGCGTGTTCCAGATCTTCACGCGTTTCGTCATCGAGCGGCCCGCCGAGTGGACCGAGGTGATGATCCGCTTCAGCCTGATCTGGATGGTCTTCCTGGGCATCCCGGCTGCTTTCCGCCAAGGCGCGATGGTCAGCGTGGACGTGCTGTACCGCTGGAGCCCGGCCGGCATCAAGCGCGTGCTCGATTTCGTGGTGGCCCTGGCCGCGCTGGTGCTGATCGCCGTCATCATCTGGTGGGGCTGGGACTATGCCAACCGCGGCAAGGTGCAGAGCATGATCGGCCTGGAGGACGTGTCGATGTTCTGGGCCTATCTGGCGATGCCCGTGGGGGGCCTGTTCGCCGTCATCGGCATCATCGGCAACCTGCTCGACCCGCAGCGGCTGGAACTGGAGACCGCGCAGTGAGGGCCGCAGCGGTGGAAAGCTCCGCGCCAGGCTGCGCGCAGCGGGACGAGCGCCGGGCCGCTCCCAAGCCGGCCCGCATCCCCTCGGGGGATCGGCCGGCGTACCCGTCGGACGAGGGGCTCACATGAGCACCGTGATGCTGGTGACGATGGTGCTGTGCTTTGCGCTCACCATCTCGGTGGCGGTGTCGATCGGGCTGGCGGCACTGCTGGGCATCCAGATCGGCAACGCGCACATGCTGATCTCCGTGAAGGAGATGTTCAATTCGATCAACAAGTTTCCGCTCGCCGCCATTCCGTTCTTCATCCTGGCCGGCAACCTGATGGAAACCGGCGGCATCTCGCGCCGCCTGGTCGAATTCGCCAAGAGCCTGGTGGGCGGCGTGCAGGGCGGTCTGCCGATGACCTGCGTGCTGACCTGCATGATCTTTGCAGCGGTTTCGGGCTCTTCAGTGGCCACCACCTTCGCCATTGGCGCGATCTTGATTCCGGCGCTGATCAAGCACCGCTACCCCACCACCTGGGCGGCAGCGCTGCAGGCCACCAGCGCTGAACTGGGTGTGATCATCCCGCCGTCGATCCCGATGATCCTGTATGGCGTCAGCGCTGAGGTTTCCATCGGCGAACTCTTCATCGCCGGCTTCGGTCCAGGGCTGTTCATCGGCTTGGCGCTGATGCTGTTCGTGTGGGTCTACTGCCGCATCAAGGGCTGGGGCAAGGCCGACGGCGACGGCCGCCTCAGCGTGTGGGCCGGCACGTTGCAAGCCGGCTGGGCGCTGCTGATGCCGGTCATCATTCTGGGCGGCATCTACGGCGGTGTCTTCACGCCCACCGAGGCCTCGGCCGTCGCGGTCTTGTATGCGCTGCTGGTGGGCCTGCTGGTCTACCGCGAGATCAAGATCACCGACCTGTACGCCATCCTGCGCAAGTCGGTGATGAGCAGCGCGGTGATCATGTTCATCATCGCCAACGCCGGCCTGTTTGCCTTCCTGCTGACGCGCGCCGGCGTGCCCGACGCCATCGGCCAGTGGCTGCAGGCGGTGCTGAAGTCGCCCGAATGGTTCTTGCTGGGCGTGAACCTGGCGCTGTTCCTGATCGGCATGTTCATCGAAACCAGCGCCGCCATCATCGTGCTCGCACCCATCCTGGCCCCGGTGGCCGTTCACTTCGGCATCGACCCGGTGCACTTCGGCCTGGTGATGGTGGTGAACCTGGCGCTGGGCATGATCACGCCGCCTTTTGGCGTCAACCTGTTCGCCGCCTGCACCGTGGCACGCATCTCGCTGGACCGCATCATCCGCGACCTGCTGCCCTTTGTGGCCGTCATCTTCGCCTGCCTGATGGTGGTGACCTACGTGCCCGCGCTGTCGCTGACGCTGCGCGACCTGGTCTACAAGTGAAGGCGGGGCGATCTTGAGTCGCATCCTGCTGGGCTGCATTGCCGACGACTTCACCGGCGCCACCGACCTGGCCAACAACCTGGTGCGCGCCGGCATGCGCGCGGTGCAGACCATCGGTGTGCCGCAGGGCCCGCTGGCCGCCGACGCCGATGCCGTGGTGGTGGCGCTGAAGTCGCGCACCATCCCGGCCGCAGACGCAGTGGCGCAGTCGCTGGCGGCGTTGCGCTGGCTGCAAGCCCAGGGTGCGCAGCAGATCTACTTCAAGGTCTGCTCCACCTTCGACAGCACCCCCATGGGCAACATCGGCCCGGTGACCGAAGCACTGATGGACGGGCTGGAGGCGCCGTTCTGCATCGCCACACCGGCCTTCCCCGACAACGGCCGCACCGTCTTCAAGGGCCACCTGTTCGTGGGCGACGTGCTGCTCAGCGACAGCGGCATGCGCGACCACCCGCTCACGCCCATGACCGACGCCAACCTGGTGCGTGTGCTGCAAGCGCAATGCCGGCGCCGCGTGGGCCTGCTGGACCACCGCACCGTGGCGGCCGGGCCTGCCGCGCTGCGCGCACGCATGCAGCAACTGCAGGGCCAGGGCCTGCAACTGGCCATTGCCGACGCGGTCAGCAACGACGACCTGATGCGCCTGGGCCTGGCGCTGGCCGGTGCCCCGATGGTGACGGCCGGCTCCGGCGTGGCCATCGGGCTGCCACAGAACTTCGGCATCAGCCCCACGGCAGCCGCCAGCCAGCTGCCGCCAGCGCACGGTCGGCGCGCGGTGGTGTCGGGCAGTTGTTCACATGCCACCAACCGGCAGGTGGCGGCCTTCGTGCAGGCCGCAGGCTCTGCGCTGGCGGTGGACGCGCTGCAGGCTGCCAGCGGCGCCGACGTGGTGGCCGACGCGCTGGCGTGGGCCGGCGCGCGGCTGGCCGCCGAACCCGCGCGTCCGGTGCTGGTCTACAGCACCGCAGAGCCGGCGGCCGTGAAGGCCGTGCAGCAGCAGCTGGGTGTGGCGCAGGCCGGCGTGCTGGTGGAGGCTGCGCTGGCCGCCATCGCGCAGGGCCTGGTGCAGCGGCTGGGCGTGCAGCAGCTGGTGGTGGCCGGCGGCGAGACTTCGGGCGCCTGCGTGCAAGCGCTGGGCATCACGCAGCTGCAGATCGGCCCGCAGATCGATCCCGGCGTGCCCTGGTGCCACGCCACGCCGCCGGGCGTCGGCAACGAAGGCCTGCACGTCGCGCTGAAGTCGGGCAACTTCGGTGCTGACGACTTCTTCACGAAGGCCTTCGCGGCCCTGGGCTGACGGCGGCACGATGACCGAGCAACAGGCCCGAGAAGCCATCTGCCAGGTCGGCAAGAGCTTGTTCGACCGCGGCTACGTGCACGCCACCGCAGGCAACATCAGCGTGCGGCTGGACGATGGTTTTCTCATCACGCCCACCGATGCCTGCCTGGGCCTGCTGGACCCGGCACGGCTGGCACGCACCGACCTCGAAGGCCGGCAGACGGGGGGCGACCGGGCCAGCAAGACACTGGCGCTGCACCGCCGCATCTACGGCGCAGCCAAGGTTTTCGATGCCGACACGCGCTGCGTGATCCACACGCACAGCACGCACTGCGTAGCGCTGACGCTGGTCCACGCCAGCGGCGACTTGCTGCCGCCGCTGACGCCCTACTTCGTGATGAAGGTGGGCCATGTGCCGGTGATGCCCTACCACCGCCCCGGCGCTGAGGCCGTGGCCGACGATGTGGCGCTGGCGATCCAGCACCACGGCCAGCGCGGCGTGCCGCTGCGGGCCGTGATGCTGCCGCGCCTGGGCCCCAACGTCTGGCACGGCAGCCCGCTGACCGCGATGGCCACGCTGGAAGAGCTGGAAGAGACGGCGCGGCTGCACCTGCTGCGGCCCACCGCCGCCCCTTTGACAGAACCCGAGATCGAAACACTGCGCCAGACCTTCGGCGCCCGCTGGTAAGCCCTTTCAGCAGCGTCGCCCGCCGCCCAGACCCGAGGAACACCCGATGCCCCGCTTTGCCGCCAACCTGTCGATGCTCTATGCCGAGCTGCCGTTCCTGGATCGTTTTGCGGCCGCCGCGGCCGACGGTTTCAAGGCCGTCGAGTACCTGTTCCCCTATGCCTGGCCGGCCGAGCAGCTGGCCGAGCTGCTGGCCCGCCACGGCCTGCAGCAGGTGCTGTTCAACGCACCACCGGGCGGCGGCAACGACCCCGCCGCCATCGAGGCGGCCTGGGCCCGTGGCGAGCGTGGCAACGCCTGCCTGCCCGGGTGCGAGCCCGAATTTCGCGCCGCCGTGACGCTGGCCTTGCGCTATGCCGCCGCGCTGCAATGCCCGCGTGTGCACGTCATTGCCGGCCTGCAGCCGGCCAGCCTGCCGCGTGCCGACGCGCAGCGCACCTACGTGTCCAACCTGCGCTGGGCCGCCGAGCTGGCCGCGGCGCAGGGCGTGCAGGTGCTGATAGAACCCATCAACACGCGCGACATGCCGGGCTTCTTCCTCAACTACCAGGCGCAGGCGCATGCCGTGCTGGCCGAGGTGGGCGCGCCCAACCTGAAGGTGCAGATGGACCTGTACCACTGCCAGATCATGGAAGGCGACCTGGCGACCAAGCTGCGCCAGTACCTGCCCACCGGCGGTGTCGGCCACATCCAGATTGCAGGGGTGCCCGAGCGCCACGAGCCCGACCTGGGCGAGATCAACCACGCCTACCTGTTCAAGGTGCTGGACGAGGTGTCGGCAGCCTGCGGCTGGGACGGCTACGTCGGCTGCGAATACCGGCCCGCGCGCGGTGCGGTGGCGGGTGGCACGTCGGCCGGGCTGGGTTGGTTGAAAGCCCCTGCCACATGACACCGACGCCGGTCGGGCGTCCTTACTCCATCTTGATGGTGGCAATCACCGGGCGGAACTGATCCATCTGCTTGCGCAGCACGGCGTCTTGCTCGGTCGCCGTCGAGCCGACGGGCTCGGCCGCCAGCTCGAGCAGTTTCCTGGCCACCTCGGGGTGGCGCACGGCGGCGGCCACTTCGCGCTGCAGCCGCTCGATGATGTCGCGCGGCGTCTTGCCGGGCACGAACAAGCCGTTCCAGCCCTCGGCTTCGAGCCCGGGGAAACCCATCTCGCGCACGGTGGGCACGTCGGGCAGCGCGGCGATGCGCTTGGCTCCGAAGGTGGCCAGGGCCTTCAGCGTGCCGGCCTTGATCTCGGCCAGCGACGACGAGAGCTGGTCACCGCCGATCTGGATTCGGCCAGACAACAACTCCTGCTTCAGCGGCGCCGCGCCCTTGTACGGGATGTGCGTCATGGCCACCTTGGCGTCACGGTTGAAGGCCTCGCCGAGCACGTTCATGGCCGAGCCGGGGCCGGTCGAGCCGTAGTTGTACTGCAGGCTCTTGTCGCGCTGCAGCAGCTCGGCCAGCTCGCGCACGTTCTTCACCGGCACGCTGGGATGGGCCGTCAGCACGAAAGGCACGTTGACCGCCACCGACACGCCGGCGAAGTCGGTGTCGACGTTGAACGGCGAGCGGTTGGCCAGCGCTGCGGCCACCGATGCCAGCGGGAAGCTGATGTTGTGCATCAACAGCGTGTAGCCGTCGGGCGCAGACTTGGCCACCGCGTCGGCACCGATCATGCCGGCGGCGCCCGCGCGGTTCTCTACCACCACGGTCTGGCCCAGGGTTTCGGTCAGCCGCTGCGCCAGGATGCGCGCCACGACGTCGGTGGTGCCGCCGGGCGGGAACGGCACCACGATGCGCAGCGGCCGTGCCGGGTAGGCCTGCGCCAGCGCCGACTGCCAGGCGCTGGGCGCCAGGGCCAAGGTGGTCATGAGCAACGTCCTTCGATGCAGCAACATGGCGTCTCCTTCTGCGTCTTGAGGCTGCTGCGGTTGTATCACCGCCGAACGGCTTTACCGCCGTTTGCACGCTGCTGACTTACCAGCACAACGCCAGTCAAGCCCCTGTGCGCTGCAGGGCTGATGCGGGCTGGCGCCCCGCTTCTAGCAGCCAGCCGCAGCCGGGCCCACCCCGGCCAGCCAGCCGCGCTGCAACTGCAGCAACAGCCAGTGCTGAAAGTCGAAGCCGGTATCGATGGCGACCTCGAAATCAGGTTCAGAGACCGTGGCCTGCAAGGCCGCACCCAGCGCCTGGCCCTGCAACACGCGGCGCGTGAAACGTGCCTCGGTGGCATCGACGGCTGCCACCTGCACGCGCCAGCCCTGGCGCCACACCAAAGCGGGTTCGGCGCGCCGTTGCGCAAAGGCTGCGCGCACCGGTGCAAAGTGGTCGTCGCCCCTCTCGTCGGCCGCACCACGCTGGCGGTGTGCCTGCCAGATGCTGACGATGGGGTGCGTCGAATCCACCAGCGCCGTGCCGGCCATCGGCACCAGCCGTAGCGGCGTGGGGTCGGCCTCGGCCAGGTGCTGCAGGCCGAACGGCGCCGGCGTGTTGTCGGCGGCGGTGGCTGCGCTGTGCACCGCCCATTCCAGCCGGGCCAGGTCGCCGAGGTAAGGCTCTTCGGCCAGTTCTGGCGCCGCCGCCACGAAGTCGGCCAGCTGCGCACCCCACAGGCCGACATCGCCGCAGCCTGGCGGGTTGTGATGCCAGTGCGCGCGGGCCAGCGCGGCGAATGAGACATCGCCCAGCAACTGCTGAACGGTGGGGTAGGCGGCAGCCAGCGCACGCCCGGCCAGCGCGCCGGCATGGGCACGGTAAGCCTGCAGGCCGCGCTGAAGGTGCACACCGTCGCGCGTCCACGCCTCCAGATCGGCAGCGCTGGCGTCGCGCCACAAGGTGCGCAGCAACATCTGCTGGCGCAGGGTTTCGCGGGCCACGCTCATGACGATGCAGGCTGGCCGGGCGCGGCTTGCGCCAACACCTGCTCGGCCATCGCGGCATCGGCCAGCAGCACCGCGGGCGCGGGCAGGTCGGTGTCCCATTCCACCAGCGTCGGCCGCGGGCCCAGGCGCTGGATGGCGTGGCGGTAGACCTGCCACACGCCGGCGTGCACGCGGCTGCCGTGGTCGTCGATGACGATGTCGCCCGCATCGCAATAGCCGGCCAGGTGAATTTCGCCCACGCTGCCGGCGTCGATCTCATCCACCCAGCGGCAGGCCGCCTGCACCGCAGCGGCCTCATCGCGGCCGCTGCCGCGCTGCTCGTTCAGGGCGTTGACGACCAGGTTGTTCACGTCCAGCAGCAAGCCGCAGCCGGTCTGGCGCGTCAGGCGGTTGAAGAAGTCGGGTTCGGCCACGACGTCATCGGCCCAGTGCAGGTAGGCGCTGAGGTTTTCCACCAGCAGCGGGCGTTGCAGACGGTCCTGCACCTGTTGCACGTTGGCCGCCATGATCTGCAGCGAAGCTTCGGTGAAGGCCACGGGCAGCAGGTCGCTGGCGTGCACCGGGCCCGGCGCCGTGGCGCCGCGCGACGCGCGGGCAAAGCAGGCATGGTCACTCACCCGCGCCGGCTGCACCCTGTGCACCAAGGCGGCCAGGCGGTCCAGGTGCCAGGGGTCCAGCCCGACGGCCGAACCCAGCGACAGGCCCACGCCGTGCAAGCTGACCGGCCAATGCTCGCGCGCCTGCATCAGCACCGACAGTGCGGCCCCGCCATCGCCAAAGAAGTTTTCGCTGTGCACCTCAATGAAGGCCAGCGGTGGCGGGCTGGACAGCAACGCTTCGTAATGGGGCTGGCGCAGGCCGATGCCGGCCCAGCGTTCGGCACCCGGGCCGCTTGGCTGCACCGCGGCCAGACCGGCCATGGCGCTCTCAGCCCTTCGCCTTCTTGGTCTCTTCGGCCGTCAAGCCCTTCATGGCCTTGCACGTGCCCTTGGCCACGTACTTCCAGTCGCCCTTGTCGTTGTCGGCCTTGGACTGACCGGAACAGGAATGGCTGCCCGACAGGTGGGCGCAGTCGTTCTGGCCAGCCTTGGCGATGCCGTAACACTTCTCCTTGTCCTTCGCTTGCGCGGCCGCGGAGCCGACGAGGCCGAGTGCAAGGGCCGAAGCCAGGGCGCTGGAGATGATGAGATGCTGGTTCATGGGCCAAGTCCTCTGAAGTGATGGGTGAGGGGTTCGGCGGGCCGCCCGCTGGCTGCACACGCCCAGACGGCTGTCTTGCAGCGCCTTGCTTTCTTACAGTGCGGTCTCAGCGTGATTTTCTCAGGCCACGGCGCCACCCGTGCTGCGCCGATCCTCGCGTTGCCCCAAGGCTGTGGACAGCGCCACCTGCACGCCTGTGCACTGGGTGTCGATGTCCAGCCCCGGCAAGCCCCGTTCACGCGCCTGCGCGGCCAGCAGCGGCACATGCATGAAGCCGCCGCGCGCACCCCGGCGGCGGCGCAACAGGTGCATCAGGCCATAGAACACGTGGTTGCACACGAACGTGCCGGCCGTCTGCGACACCGCGGCCGGCACGCCGGCGGCGCGCATCTCGTGCACCATGGCCTTGATGGGCAGCGTGCTGAAGTAGGCCGCCGGCGCATGCGGCACCACGGCTTGGTCGATGGGCGAAGCACCGGCGTTGTCGGGGATGCGTGCGTCGTCGACATTGATGGCCACCCGTTCCACCGACATCTCGGCGCGGCCGGAAGCCAGGCCCAACGAAAGAACCAGCTGCGGACGGTGGCGCACCAGCGCCGCCTGCAGCTCGGTGATGGCGCGGCCGAACACACAGGGCAGTTGCAGCGAGTGCACGGTGGCGCCGCCGATCTGCTGGCCATGCAGCGCCTGCGCCACCAGCCACGAGGGGTTGATGGCGTCACCGCCGAAGGGTTCGAAACCGGTGAGCAGGATGCGTTGCTGGCCCATGGCCCCCATTGTCAACTGCAAGCGGTCATCGGGGCCACGGCTGTGCGGTCAGGACGGCTTGCCGTAGCCGCCGCCGCCGGGTGTTTCGATCACGAACACGTCGCCCGTCGCCATCTCGGCGCTGCCGATATGGGCCATTGTCTCGACACGGCCGTCAGCGCGCTCCACACGATTGATGCCCAGCGCGCCGGGCTGGCCACCGGCCATGCCGAAGGCCGGCACGACGCGGCCGTTGGACAGGATGGACGCGGTCATCGGCTCCAGAAAACGCACGCGCCGCACGCCGCCATCACCGCCATGCCACTGCCCGGCGCCGCCGCTGCCCTTGCGGATGGCGTAGCTGTCCAGGCGCACCGGGAAGCGGAACTCCAGCACCTCGGGGTCGGTCAGGCGCGAGTTGGTCATGTGCGTCTGCACGACGCTGGTGCCGTTGAAACCGGGCCCGGCACCCGACCCACCCGAGATCGTCTCGTAGTACTGATGGCGCTCGTTGCCGAAGGTGAAATTGTTCATCGTGCACTGGCCCGCGGCCATCAGCCCCAGCGCGCCGTACAGCGCGTTGGTGATGCAGGTGCTGGTTTCCACGTTGCCCGCCACCACCGCGGCGGGTGAGTGCGGGTTGAGCATGCAGCCTTCGGGCACCACCACGTGCAGCGGCTTCAGGCAGCCGGCGTTGAGCGGTATGTCGTCGTCCACCAGCGTGCGAAACACGTACAGCACGGCCGCCATCGTCACCGCCTTGGGCGCGTTGAAGTTGTTCGGCAGCTGCGCGCTGGTGCCGGTGAAGTCGATCGTGGCCTCGCGCTGCGCCGCTTGTACGGTGACCTTCACGCTGATGTGCGCGCCGTTGTCCAGCGCCAGCGTGTAGGCGCCATCCTTGAGCGCCGTGATGACGCGGCGCACGCTTTCCTCGGCGTTGTCCTGCACATGGCCCATGTAGGCGTCCACGGTGGCGCGACCAAACTGCGTCACCATCGCACCCAGCTCTTCCACGCCCTTCTGGTTGGCAGCAATCTGCGCGCGCAAATCGGCAATCGTCTGCTGCGGGTTGCGTGCCGGCCAGGGGCCGCTCTGCAGCTGCTGCAGCAGCTCGGCTTCACGAAGCCGGCCGTCGCGCACGAGCAGGAAGTTGTCGAACAGCACGCCTTCCTCGGCGATGGTCTTGCTGAAGGGCGGCATGCTGCCCGGCGTGCTGCCGCCGATGTCGGCGTGGTGGCCGCGGCTGGCGACATAGAAGCTGGGCTTCTGATCGCCGCCGATCAGGTACACCGGCGTCACCACCGTCACGTCAGGCAAGTGCGTGCCACCGTGGTACGGGTCGTTCAGCAGGTACACGTCGCCGGGCTGCATCGCGGGGTTGCGCGCGATCACGGTCTTGATGCTCTCGCTCATGCTGCCCAGGTGCACCGGCATGTGCGGCGCGTTGGCAATCAATTCACCGGCGGCGCTGAACAGGGCACAGCTGAAGTCCAGCCGCTCCTTGATGTTCACGCTGTAAGCGGTGTTCTGCAGCCGCAGTCCCATCTGCTCCGCGATGTTCATGAACAGGTTGTTGAAGACCTCGAGCATCACCGGGTCGGCTTCGGTGCCGATGGCATGTTGACTCTGGCGCGGCACCACGCGGGTCAGCTCGATGGGGCCGGCAGCCGTCAACAACGCCTGCCAGCCGGGCTCCACCACCGTGGTGGCGTTCTGTTCGGCCACGATGGCCGGGCCGTCGATGGTGGCGCCCGCACGCAGGTTTTCACGCACGTACAGGCCTGCCTGCAGCCAGCGGCTGCTGTGCATGGGCACCAGCGCGTCGGCTGGCGGCACCAGCGGTGGCGGCTCCGCCGTGGCAGCACCTGCATCGTGGCGATCGCCCGCGCCCACAGCCTCCACCGACACGGCCTCGATGACCAGCGCCCGCGCCTGCATCAGAAAAGCAAAACGCTGCTGGTAGGCCGCCTCGAAGGCCTGGCGGATGCCCGCCAGCGTGCCGCACGGCACCAGCAAGGCCGTGTCGGTGCCCTGGTAGCGCACATGCACGTGGCGGCGCAGTTCGATGGCCGTGCGCACCACGCCCTGGCTGGCCACTTCATCGATCGCGGCTTGCCCCAGTTGCGCCAGGCGCGCTTCGGCGCTGGCCAGGCCGGCCGCGTCCAGCGGCAGTTCCACGCTGCCCTCGCGCATCGCGATCTGGTCGGCCAGCCCCATGCCGTAGGCGCTGAGCACGCCCGCCAGCGGGTGCACGAACACACGGCTCATGCCCAGCGCATCGGCCACGCCGCAGGCATGCTGGCCACCGGCGCCACCGAAACACTGCAGCGTGTATTGCGTGACGTCGTAACCACGCGCCACGCTGATGCGCTTGATGGCGTTGGCCATGTTCTGCACGGCGATCTGCAGAAAACCCTCGGCCAGGCTTTCGGGCGTGGTGTCGCGGCCCGTCGCGGACTTCACCTGCGCCGCCAGCTCGCTGAACTTCACGGCCACGCCGTCGCGGTCCAGCGCTTCGTTGGCCTGGGGCCCGAAGACCTTGGGAAAGTACGCCGGCTGTATCTTGCCCAGCAGCACATTGGCGTCGGTGGTAGCCAGCGGGCCGCCGCGCCGGTAACTGGCCGGGCCGGGGTTGGCGCCGGCGCTTTCGGGCCC
>JANOZF010000159.1:0-78842 GCA_031429255.1 Rubrivivax sp. | reverse complement strand
ACGGCAAGGTGCTGATGGATCCCAACGCCGGCGGCAAGGTGCAACCGCTGAACGCCGGCCGCATCGAGCCAGGTCCGCGCGGCCTGCCCAACCCGGGACAGGTCGTGCGCAAGGGCGAGGTGCTTGCCTACGTGGTGTCATCGACAGCGCCCATCGAGAGATCGAATCAATCCGCGCAACTGGCCGAGCTGCGTGCGGCCAAGTCGCTCGCCGACAGGCGCGTGGCGCGGCTGAAGGAGTTGGCGGATACCGTGCCGCGCAAGGACATCGAGGCGGCCGAGAGCGAGGCAGCCAGCCTGACCGAGCGCATGGCGGCCGTTGGCGGTGGGCTGGCAACGAGGGAGGCGCTGGTGGCCCCGGTGTCGGGCGTGATCGCCTCGGCCCATGCGGTCGCCGGCCAGGTGGTCGATGCCCGCGAACTGCTGTTCGAGATCATCGACCCGGGGCGCTTGCGCATCGAGGCACTGGCCTTCGAGCCCTCGCTCGCGGCCAATGTCGGCAGTGCCACGCTGGCAGTCGGCGACCAGCGCGTGCCGCTGGAGTACCTGGGTGCGGCGCGCAGCCTGCGCGAGCAAGCGCTGCCGCTGGGCTTCCGCGCCCAGGGTGCGGCCCTGAACAGCCTGGCCGTCGGACAACCCGTGCGCGTGTTCGTGCAGACGAAGCAGAAGGTCAAGGGCATCGCGGTCCCGGTTGCGTCGCTGATGAAGAACCCGGCCAACCAGACTGTCGTCTGGGTCAAGACCGCACCCGAGCGCTTCGAGCCTCGCAGCATCACGACCGAGGCCCTCGATGGTGTGAACGTCGCGGTCACGTCGGGCCTGAAGGCCGGGGACCGCATCGCCACGCAAGGCGCCACCCTGATCAACCAGGTGCGCTGACATGTTCAAGTGGCTACTCGATAACAGCCTGACGAACCGGCTGCTGGTGATCATCGCCAGCTTGGTGCTGATGGCTTACGGCGCGTTCACGTTGTCGCGCACGCCGGTGGACGTGTTCCCCGACCTCAACAAGCCCACGGTCACCATCATCACCGAGGCCGGTGGCATGGCCGCCGAGGAGGTGGAACAGCTCATCACCTTCCCGCTGGAGACGGCCATGAACGGCCTGCCCGGCGTGGAGTCGGTGCGCTCCACCTCGTCGGCCGGCTTGTCCTTCCTCTACGTCACCTTCAACTGGGACACCGACATCTTCCGAGCCCGGCAACTGGTCTCGGAGCGGCTGTCCGGCATGGAGGACAGCGTGCCCGCAGGCGCCGTGCCGCACATGGGGCCGATCAGCTCGATCATGGGCGAGATCATGCAGATCGCCATTCCGGTCGACGCCAGCAAGATCAGCGCGATGGCGGTGCGTGAGTACGCCGACTGGGTGCTGCGGCCGCGGCTGCTCTCGGTGCAGGGCGTGGCGCAGGTCATCCCCATCGGCGGCGAAGTCCGGCAGTTCCAGGTGCAGCCGAACACGACGCGCATGGCCGAACTGGGCATCACCCACGACCAGCTCGAAGGCGCGCTGAGGGGCTTTTCCTCCAACACCTCCGGGGGCTTCCTGGAGTTGAACGGCCGCGAGTACCTGATCCGCCATCTGGGCCGCACGTCCCGGCTCGACGACCTGAGCAACCTGGCGCTGACGGCGAAAAACGGCCAGCCGATTCTGTTGCGCCAGATCGCCGAGGTGACCTTCGCTGCGGCCCCCAAGCGCGGCGATGCGGGCTTTGGGGGCAAGCCGGCCGTGATCCTGGGCATCCAGAAGCAGCCGACCGCCGACACCATCGCGCTGACCCGATCCATTGAAGAAGCACTGGTCGGGCTGAAGGCCTCGCTGCCGGCCGGCATGGAGGCGCCACGCGTGACCTTCCGCCAGGCCAGCTTCATCGAGGCATCGATCACCACGCTACAGGGCAAGCTCATCGGCGCGTCGATCTTCGTGGCGGTGATCCTGTTCTTCTTCCTGGGGACCCTGCGGCCGACCCTCATCGCGCTGACCGCGATACCGGTCTCCATCTGCGTGACCGCGCTGGTGTTCCGCTACTTCGGGCTGTCGATCAACACCATGACCCTCGGCGGCCTGGCGATTGCCATCGGCGGGCTGGTGGACGACGCGGTGGTCGACGTCGAGAACATCATCCGGCGGCTGAAGTCCGACCGGGCGCGCAGCCCGCAGCATCGTCTGAACCCGCTGCAGCTGGTAGCCAAGGCTTCGATGGAAGTGCGCTCCGGCATCTTGTACGCCACGGTCATCATCGTCCTGGTCTTCATCCCGCTGTTCGCGCTGCCGGGGCTGGAGGGCAAGCTGTTCGTGCCGCTGGGCATTGCCTTCATCGTGTCGACGCTCGCCTCGCTGGTCGTCTCGGTGACGGTGACGCCGGTGCTCAGCTTCTACCTGCTGCCGCGGATGAAGAACCTGGACCACGGCGACACCAAGACCCTGGCCTGGCTGAAGGCGCGCTACCGCAGCGGCTTGCAAGGCGTGCTCGACCGGCCCAAGGCTGCAATGGCCACCGCAGGCGCGGCGGTGCTTGTCGCCGCGGTGGCCGTGCCGTTCTTTCCGACGACCTTCCTGCCGCCCTTCAACGAAGGCACGCTGCTGATTGGCCTGCGCCTGAATCCCGGTGTCACCTTGACCGAATCGTCGGCACTGGCGCGCCAGGCCGAGGTGCTGGTCAAGCAGGTGCCGGAAGTGACGCACGTCGGACGGCGCAGTGGCCGCGCCGAGCTCGACGAGCATGCCGAAGGTGTGCACGTCAGCGAACTCGACGTGGGCTTGAAGCCCACCGCCGAACTGACGCGCAGCATGGACGAGATCAAGGCCGACATCCGCAAACGTCTGGTGAACCTGCCAGCCGCGCTGGAGATCGGCCAGCCGATCTCGCACCGCATCGACCACATGCTCTCGGGCGTGCGCTCGCAGATCGCGATCAAGATCTTCGGCGAGGATCTCGATGGATTGCGTGGCCAGGCCGACGTGCTGCGCGCGAAGCTGGCGAACATTCCCGGCATGGCGGACCTGCAGATTGAGAAGCAGGTGCTGGCGCCGCAGATCAAGGTGCGCATCGACTACGCCGCCGCGGCACAGTACGGCGTGCCGGCGCCGCAGGTGATAGCCACGCTGCAGGCGCTGGTCGAAGGCGAGAAGATCACCCAGATCGTCGAGGGGGGCCGGCGCTTCGCGCTGGTGGTCAAGCTGCCGGAGTCGGCGCGGTCGGTGGAAGGCCTCGGCCAGATCCTGATCGAGACGCCGAATGGCCGCATCCCGCTGTCGAGGATCGCCACCATCGAAGACGGCGACGGCCCCAACCAGATCAGCCGCGACGACGGCAAGCGGCGCATCGTGCTGTCGGCCAACGCGTCGGGCCGCGCGCTGTCGGAGATCGTGGCCGACATCCGCAAGGGGGTGGCCGAGACGAAGCTGCCCGAGGGCACCTTCATCACCCTGGGCGGGCAGTTCCAGGCGCAGGAAGAGGCTTCGCGTCTGATCGGACTGCTGTCCATCGTGTCGCTGACGCTGATGTTCGTGGTGCTCTACAGCCGCTACAAGTCGGCCGTGCTGTCGGCGCTGATCATGGTAAACATCCCGCTCGCGCTGGTCGGCGCGGTCATCGGGCTGTGGCTGTCGGGCCAGCCGCTGAGCGTGGCGGCCCTGGTTGGATTCATCACGCTGGCCGGCATCTCGGTGCGCAACGGCATCCTCAAGGTCAGCCACTACATCAACCTGATGCGCTTCGAAGGCGAGTCCTTCGACCAGAAGATGATCATGCGCGGCTCGCTGGAACGGCTGAGCCCGGTGCTGATGACCGCGCTGGTCACGGCGTTTGCGCTGGCCCCGCTGCTGTTCGAGGCCGAGCGTCCCGGCACCGAGGTGCTGCACCCGGTGGCCGTGGTGATCTTCTGCGGCCTGATCAGTTCGACCCTGCTCGACACCTTCCTCACGCCCACGATGTTCTGGCTGTTCGGCCGCAAACCGGCAGAAGCGCTGATGGACGACAAGGGCGCCGAGGCGCTTTGACCTTTCACCTGTTCACATCAACCACACCGATAGGATTCCCATGAAGAACCAAGCCCTGTTTGCCGCGATCGCTCTGACTCTGGCCGGCTCGGCCTTTGCTGCCGGCGACCATCACCGCGCTGGCGATGACCACAAGCCGATGCACGGCGGCATCGTGGTCGCCACCAAGCTCATGGACTACGAGTTGTTGGCCAAGCCGACGGTGATCCACCTGTACCTGCGCGACCACGGCAAGGCGGCCGACGTGTCCAAGGCTGCCGCCAAGCTCACGTTGTTGAGCGGCACCGAGAAGCAGGAGGTCGAGCTCAAGCCGGCTGGCGACAAGCTCGAAGCCACCGGCAGTTTCAAGGTCGGCCCTGGGAGCAAGGCCGTCGCTGTCGTGACCGTCGGCGGCAAGCCAGCCACCGTGCGCTTTGCTTTCAAGTAAACGCCACGGCTGCCAGCAGACTGATGGGGGCCTCGGTGCTCTTGGTGGGTGGCTGCGGGCGGGCTGTGTCACGCCGCCGGCGACCGATCCCACCGTCGAGGCTCATTGCTGCCACAAGACCACCAAGGGTCGAGTGATTTCCTGCAGCAAGGCCCCGGCGCCGAGCCTGAACGCCGACGCGCAGGCCAAGCAGTTGGCACCCGACCCGACCGCGGTCACGGTATACGTCGTGCGGCGCAACTGGGGCGACGGCCGCCACTTTCATGAAGGTCCAGGCCGATGGCGCAGCCACTGTCGAGACCCTTCCGAACACGATGGTTCGCTACAAGCCGAAGCCCGGCACGCCCACGATCGTGTTTGATTTCGAAGGTCAGCTTCCTGCCGCGACGGTGGAGGGCAAGGCGGGTGATGGACGGTTCGTCCGCCTCGACGGCATGGTCTGGGGCACGTTCACCTGGACGAGTGAGGGCAAGGGCGCGATCCGCGAAAGGGCACTGAAGGCCAGGCTCATCGCGCATTTGACGGAGCACTGACAGTCGCAGCCCTCCGTTCGGCGGCGCACTTCAGTTGCGAATCGTGCGATAGGCGAGCGTCTGCTGTGGACCCGATGCGTCCGAGTGCAGTGGGTCGGTAGCGCCTGGTCGACTGATCAAGCTCCTGACATACGGATTGCGTCGATTGCCGCCCAGCGCCGCGAGATCGTCAGCGGCTGCTTGGCCCACCAGGATGTCGACATCGCCGGCATGCGCCTCGGCCAGGCGGCTATCCAGCTGGCCCTTGGTCTGTCGCTCGCGCGCTGAACTGTCGCTCGGCGGTTCGTTGCCGCTACCCGTCGGCGCTTCTTGCACACCGCGGTCAAGGGTGGCCAGGCGCCGCAGACGTCGAGGCCGCTTGTCTGCGCTGGGGCCACCCAGCCCCGTTCCATGCAAGGCAATCCGCTTCGAGTCTCGGCTTGCGCTTGGCCTGCGGCTTGCGCGCGCGGTCCATGCGTCGTCCTGCAGCGCTGCGCCACAAACCGCGCCGACTGCGTTCCAGGTACCGGGCAACTCAGTGGTTCCCGCCATGGACAAGACCGCGACTGCGTCTCGCCTCTGGCCACTGACCATGCGAACATCTGCACCATGCACTCCAAGCCGCCTGCCGGCACGCCAAGCTGCGCACGCCGCCACGCGCGCTGCACCGCTTTGAAGTTCGCCATGGCCACCGTGCTGTGTGCCCAGACGGCGGGCTGTGCGGTAGTGGACTACGAACAGCGGCGCTGGATCTTCATGCCCACGGACCGCACCTGGGGCCCTGGGCTGGAGGCGGCACAAGGCATGCAGGACGTCTGGATCGACCATGTGTCGGCGCTGCCGTCGCATCTGGGCCAAGCAGTGCGTCTGCACGGTCTTTGGCTGCCGCAACCCGACCCTGCTGCACCGGTGCTGCTGTTTTTGCATGGCGTGCACTGGGACGTGCGCGCCAGCGCGCCGCGCATGCGCCAGCTGCACCAGCTGGGCTTCTCGGTGCTGGGAATCGACTACCGCGGCTTTGGCCGCAGCAGCAACACCATGCCATCCGAGATGCTGATGGCCGAGGACGCGCGTGCGGCCTGGGACTGGCTGGCCCGCACGCAATCCCAATCCCGCCGCTATGTCTTCGGGCATTCGCTGGGCAGTGCCGTCGCCGTGCAACTCGCGCACGATGTGGCGGATGAGGCCGGCCTCATCGTCGAGGGCGCTTTCACCTCGGTCGCAGACATCTTTCGCAGCACGAGCTGGGGTTGGTTGCCGATCACCTGGCTGATCACGCAGCGCTTCGACGCCGGCTCGCGCATTGCATACGTGGGCTCGCCGGTGCTGGTGGTGCAGGGCAGCGAAGACAGCATCGTGTCACCGCAGCTGGGGCGTGCGCTGTACGAGCTGGCGCAGCAGCCGAAACGTTTTGTGCAGGTGCAAGGGGCCGTGCACGAGGACACTTCACTGCTCGGCCAGGCGCAGTACCGACAAGCGTTGCAGGAGCTCTTCGGCCTGGGCAAGACGCGAGAGTGAACAACGGTCTTCCCTCCTGCGCGGGCCTGCGCGCCATGCAGGCCCTGGAGCCCCAGCGACATGCCGTACGGCCTGCACCGCATGCGCAGCCCACCGCGCGGCGGGCTGACTGCGTCACTACCCCTGGGCCCCCGGCGCGCAGTCGGAAGGGTGGCGAACCCATACGGATTTGCCATCAATCGCATAAGTACGGGGGCAGGCTCTCGGCGGACCTGGAGCCGCAGCTCAGCGCCCTTCGCAGAGCTCCGGGCCGCTTCGCCGTCCAGGTCCGCGCAGGCGGACCTGGAGCCGCGGCTCAGCGCCCTTCGCAGAGCTCCGGGCCGGTTCGCCGTCCAGGTCCGCACTGGCGGACCGGGAGCCGCGGCTCAGCGCACTTGGCAGACCTTGAGCATGTTCGTGCCGCCCGGGTGGCCCATGGGCTCGCCGCAAGTGATGGCGTAGGTGTCACCCGGGCGCAGCACGCCCTTTTCGATCAGCAGCGCCTCGGCCTTGGCCAGCGCCTCATCTCGGTCGGCGAGCTTGGGCATCATCAGCGGCTGCACGTTGCGGTACAGCGTCATGCGGCGATGGCTCTGCGGCTGCGAGGTCAGGCCGTAGATTGGCACTTTGATGCTGTGGCGGCTCATCCACAGCGCGGTGGATCCGCTCTCGGTCAGCGCCAGGATGGCCTTGCAGCCCAGGTGATGGGCCGTGAACAGGGCGCCCATCGCGATGCTCTGGTCGATGCGGTTGAAGCGCTTGGCGGTGAAGTCGGCGTCGAGCTGAACGTCTTCGGCACGCTCGGCCTCGAGCGCGATCTGGTGCATCTGCTCCACCGTCTCCACCGGGTAATTGCCGGCCGCGGTTTCGGCGCTGAGCATCACCGCGTCGGTGCCGTCGAGCACGGCGTTGGCCACGTCGGAAACCTCGGCGCGCGTGGGCACCGGCGCCAGGATCATGCTTTCCATCATCTGCGTGGCGGTGATGACGACCTTGTCGAGTTCACGCGCCATGCGGATCATGCGTTTTTGCAGTGCCGGCACGGCCGCGTTGCCCACTTCAACCGCCAGGTCGCCCCGCGCCACCATGATGCCGTCGCTGGCGCGCAGGATGGCTTCCAGGTTCGGGATCGCTTCGCTGCGTTCGATCTTGGCGATCAGCGACGTCTTGTGGCGGAATGGCTCGCCGGCCACGTTGGCCAGTTGGCGCGCCATTTCCATGTCGGTGGCGTTTTTCGGAAAGCTCACGGCCAGAAAGTCACACTGAAAGGCCATCGCGGTCTTGATGTCTTCCATGTCCTTGGCCGTCAGGGCCGGCGCTGTGAGGCCGCCGCCGGCCTTGTTGATGCCCTTGTTGTTGGACAGGATGCCGCCCAGCACCACCCGCGTGTGCACCTGCTCGCCCCGCACCAGTTCGACCACGAGCTTGATCAGGCCGTCGTTGAGCAGCAGGATGTCGCCGGGGCGCACGTCGCGCGGCAGTTCCTTGTAGTCCAGCCCCACGGCGCCGATGTCGCCGGGTTCGGTGCGCGCGGCGTCCAGCACGAAGGGCATGCCCGCGGCCAGCAGCACCTTGTTGTCGACGAACTTGCCGACACGGATCTTCGGCCCCTGCAGGTCGGCCATCAGTGCGATGGGCTTGCCCACCTTGGCCGCCACGGTGCGCACCAGCTCGGCCAGGTTGATGTGGTCCTGCGCCTTGCCATGGCTGAAGTTCAGTCGCACCACGTCCACGCCAGCCACCATCAGCCGCTCGAGCACGGCGGGGTCGCTGGACGCGGGGCCCAGGGTGGCAACGATCTTGGTGGCGCGGGTCATGGTTCACTCCTGGTTCGAGCGCGGATTATGGGTGTCGCCCGAGGCGCCGGGTTTCAACGGAGTTACGGCGCAGTTGCTTCGAGGGAGCCTCGCAAGAAGGCCCAGCCCGGGGTGCCAGCCCTGCGCCTGACCCGCCCTGCGATACGCCATTGAACGGCGCAAGACCAGCGGCTGGGCGCGACGCGGGCGTCACGCTCAGCCGTCAGCGCGCAAGCGACTGCGCCAGAAAGCGATCCAGCCTGCGCAGGAAATCGGCCTGGTTGGCCGGCAGCGCAATGCCGTGGTGTTCGTCGGCGTAGTCCACACGCTCAAGGTCCACGCCGGCAGCCTTGGCGGCATGCTCGAAACGGTTGACAGCGATGCGCGGCACCCGCCGGTCCTGCGCCCCTTGAACCAGCAGAACCGGCACCTTGATGTCCGCCACCCGCTCGATGGGTGACTGGGCCTTGAGCAGAGCGGCGTCCTTGTCGGGGTCGCCCACCAGGACCGGCAGGGTGAACCGGCGCGCCTCTTCCGACAGGTCACCGTACCAGGACTTGAAGACCAGAGCCAGATCGGTGACTCCTGCCACGCTGGCCGCACAGCGGTAGACCCCGGGGTTGCGCACCGGGCCCATCAGCGCGGCATAACCGCCATAGCTGCGGCCGACGATGCACACGCGCTGGGCATCGACCAGGCCTTGATTCGCCGCCCAGGCCACGGCGTCGGCCAGGTCGTCCTGCATGGCCTGTCCCCACTGCTTGAAGCCCGCTGTCAGATGCTTGACACCAAAACCGCTGCTACCGCGGAACTCCGGCTCGATGACGCGGTAACCGCGCTGGGCCAGCCACTGCGCTTCACCGCTCCAGCGCCTGTCGCCTCCACGCTGCCACGGCCCCCCGTGCACCAGCACCACGGCCGGCAGCGCGGCGCTCAGCGAGCTGCCCGCAGGGTGTGTCACCACGGTCGGGATCTTCAAGCCGTCACGGGCATCCACCCAATGAAAGCTGCGCGTGCCCTGGGTCTTTTCGTCCAACCAGGGGCGGTGCGAGCCGACGCGGATGATCTTCTTCGTGTCATGCTGGTACAGGTAGAACTCGCCGGGCTGGCGGTCCGACTGGGAAAGCACCACGAAGGTCAGCGTCGATTCGCAGCGCCCGCAAATCAACCTGTTGAAGCGGCCCGGCGGCAGCGCGGCGTCCACACCCTTCTGAATGGCGGCGATGCGCTCATCGAACCACAGCGTCTGCGGCCTGTCCGTCACCAGGTGCACGCCCAGCAAGAGGCGGGTGCGGGAATCGAACTCCAAGGACCCTGCGTCGAACCGAGCCACACGCACCAGCGGGTCCGGGTTCAGCCGGCGCTGCACGAGGTCGTAGCTGAAGTAGGCCAACGTGTCGCCGTCGCCGCGGCTGGCGACGATCATCTGCTGGTCGGATTCCAGCCCCATGGGCCACAGGGCGCTGGCTGCCAGCGCATCCACATCCTGCACCACTTCCCAATCGCTATCGCTGCCCTTGCGGTGCAGCAACCGGTGGCGGCCCTTGCGCGACTGCACGGCCACGAGCGGCTGGCCCTTGCCGTCCAGCATCCAGTGGCTGGTGCCGCCCGGCATGCCCAGGTCCAGCGGCGTGAGCCGGCCGGTCACGGTGTTCAGGCGCGCCAGCCGGCTGTCGGTGCGCTCGCCCAAGGCCGAGTAGCGGGCTTCGTACATCAGTACATCGGCACTGCCGTCGTCCAGTGTCCGGTACAGCCACCAGCCCAAAGGCAGCCGTCGGTCAAGGACCGCCTGGCCCTGCGGCGGGTCGTCAACCGCCGGCATGACCAGCTCGCGCAGGTTGTTTCCGTCGTGATCAACGGCAAACAGACCGCCGACGTGTTCGTAGACCCAAGCGCCCTTCTCGAAGGCCCAGACCACCAGCCGGTCGTCGTTGACCCAATCCACGCTCTTGATGTCGGCGGTGCCGTGGCTGGCGACGACGCGTGCCGGCCCGGCGGGGTCCAGGTCCATGACGGCCGCCGCGCGGCGGCCGTCCTTCAGGTTCACCAGCATGGCCAGCCGCTTGCCCGACGGCGAAAGCACCACCTGGTTCATCTCGGGCTCGCGCACATAGTTCAGTGCGTCGGCCACGGCAGCTGGCTGGGCGTGGGCAACCCACGCGGCTGCAGCCCACGCCAACGCAAACACCAAAAGCCAGGGCCGGGCGCTGCGCATCGCTCAGCCCTGTGCAGCGCGCTTGGCCAGCACCTCGAAGGCCGGCAGCGTCTTGCCCTCCAGCACTTCCAGGAAAGCACCGCCACCGGTGCTGATGTAGCCGATGTCCTTCTCGATGCCGTACTTGGCAATGGCCGCCAGCGTGTCGCCACCGCCGGCGATGCTGAAGGCGCTGCTGGCGGCAATGGCGCGCGCCAGCGTCTCGGTGCCGTGCGCAAAGGCGTCGAACTCGAACACGCCCACCGGCCCGTTCCAGACGATGGTGCCGGCGCTCTTGAGTTGTGCCGCCAGCGCCGCGGCGGTCTGCGGGCCGATATCGAGGATGAGGTCGTCGGCCGCCACGTCGGCCGCGGCCTTCACGGTGGCCGGGGCATCGGCGGCGAAGGCCTTGGCCACCACCACGTCAGTCGGAATGGGCACCGCAGCGCCACGCGCCTTCATCGCCGCCATCACGCTGCGCGCCTCGTCCAGCAGCGTGGGCTCGGCCAGGCTCTTGCCGATGGGCAGGCCAGCGGCCAGCATGAAGGTGTTGGCGATGCCGCCGCCGACGATCAGGCCGTCCACCTTGGACGCCAGGCTTTGCAGGATGGTGAGCTTGGTGCTGACCTTGCTGCCGGCCACGATGGCCAGCAGAGGCCGCTTGGGGTGCGCCAGCGCCTTGGTCACGGCATCGATCTCGGCGGCCAGCAACGGCCCGGCGCAGGCCACCGGGGCATATTCGGCAATGCCGTAGGTGCTGGCCTCGGCGCGGTGGGCGGTGCCGAAGGCGTCGTGCACGAAGATGTCGCACAGCGCCGCCATCTTGCGCGCCAGTGCTTCGTCGTTCTTCTTTTCACCCTTGTTGACGCGGCAGTTTTCCAGCAGCACCACGTCGCCGGGTTTCACGGTTACGCCGTCGACCCAGTTGGCCAGCAGCGGCACCGGACGGCCCAGCAGTTCGGCCAGGCGGGCCGCCACCGGCGCCAGCGAGTCCTCGGGCTTGAAGGCGCCCTCGGTGGGCCGGCCCAGGTGTGACGTGACCATCACCGCGGCACCAGCGTCGAGTGCCATGCGGATGCAGGGCACGCTGGCGCGGATGCGCGTGTCTTCGGTGATGCGACCGGCATCGTCCTGCGGCACGTTGAGGTCGGCGCGTATGAATACCCGTTTGCCAGCAACGCGGCCAGCGGCCACCAGATCCGAAAGACGCAGGACATTCATCGACAAGTCTCCAAAGAAGTGAAAAGTGGGGCCGCGGCAGCGGTGTCGGTGCAAATTCTAGAAAGCGGGGCAGGCGGAGTCCTTGCTGCGGCGCAAGTTCACCAGCCCAGGCCCAGCCGCAGCGGCAACAGCACCGCCATGCCGGTGATGATGGTGCCCAGGATGTCGCGCCGCCACCAGAAATAAGCCGCCCCGGCGATGGCCGCGAAAACACGCGCGTCCTGCCAGTGGCCGATGGAGCCGATGAACTCGCCGCGCGTCATCAACACCTCGGGCAGCACCACCGCTGCCAGTGCGGCCAGCGGTGCATAGCGCAGTCCCTGGCGCAGCCACTCGGGTATCGGCACCTCGCGGCGCGACAGGAAAAACGCGCCGCGGGTGGCGATCGTCAGCGCGGTCAGGCCCAGCACGGCGAGCAAGCCTTCCCAGCCGCCCATCAGGTGCGCTCGTCCAGCGGCTGCACCCGCTTCTTTTCGCCCTGCTGCGCACCATGGTCCATCAGCAGCCCGATGGCCACCGCGGTGGCGATGGCCACCACGATGTTCAGCTTGTAGGGCAGCGCATAGGCCGCCATCGCCGCACAACCGGCCACCGCACCGGCCACCGCGGTGGCGCGGCCCTGCACCAGCGACAGGCCCAGCCCCAGCAAGGCCAGCGTGCCCGCAAAGCCAATGCCCCAGTGCACCGGCACCGCATCAGCGAGAAAGATGCCGGCCAGCGACGGCATCTGCCAGGCAAACCAGTTGGTCAGCGCGCCGCCCCAGAAGTACGGTGGCTGCTCGGGCGCCGGCACCGGGTCGGGGAAGCGGCGCATGAACATCACGTAGTTCAGGTCGGCCGTCAGGTAGGCCCAGCGCAGGCGCTGCCCGAAGGGCAAGTGCACCACGTAGGGCCGCCACTGGGCGCTGAAGATCATGAAGCGCAGGTTCACGCACAGCGCGGTGGCCCACACCACCCACAGCGGCGCGCCAACACTCATCAGCGGCAGCACCGCCAGCTGCGCGCTGCCGGCAAACACCAGCAGCGACATCAGCACCATCAGCCAGGGCTCCATGCCGCTCTTGCCCATGGCCACGCCGGTGATCAGGCCCCAAGCTGCGATACCGATGGCGGTGCCCAGCATCTCGCGGGCGCCACGGGCAAATTCGGGATGACGCCAGATGGGCGCGGGGCTCGGAGACTGCACCCACGCATTGTCGCCGCAGCCTTCGAAGCAGCCTGCTTGCGGCACCCGCCAGCGTGCAGCGTCAGCGCTGTTTGACGCTGCCGCTGCCGCGCACGGTCTGTTTGACCTTGGCCGCACCGGTGTATTGCACGTCACCGCTGCCCACGATGCTGACCTCCAGCGTGGTCTGCGCCTGCACGGCCACGTCGCCACTGCCGGCAATGCTGACGACCACGTCTTCGGCGCGCAGGTCGGTCAGCCGCACATCGCCGCTGCCGGCCACCGAAACCTTCAGGCGCCGGGTGCTGCCGCTGCCGCGCACGTCACCACTGCCCGCCACGCTGACCTGCAGATCCTCGGCCGTCAAGCCCTGCGCCAGGATGTCTCCCGCACCGGCGATGGACAGCTTCAGCGTCGGTGTGTTGAATGCCTCCAGCTTGACGTCACCGCTGCCCGCCACGTTGACCGACGACAGCCGTGGCATCACCACCGTGGCGCGCACCTTGTAGGGTGTGTAGACGTTGCTGCCCCGCTTGTAGCGCAGCACCAGCGTCGGGCCGCTGCCGCCGGCCTCGACCACGGTCTCCAGCAGCTCCAGCACGCTCGGTTCAGCCGTCAGCGTCAGCGACTGCTGGGCCCCCTGGCGCACCATGACGTCCAGACCCGCCGACAGGGTGATGGCTTGAAATTCGGGCAGATTGCGGGTCTCGGTGGCGGCCTGCGCCGACGCGGGCAGCCACAGAGCCACCCAGCTGGTCACCGCCAGCAGCAAGGGCGTGATGAAGGCGGCGCGGCGCGCGGCGGATGGGCGGGTGGTCACGGGCGGTCTCCTGAAGGCATGTGGCAAGGCCCGCACTGTGCGCCTGCTGCAGCCGCAGTGCACTGCCGGTGCGACAACCGGCGCCTCGCCGCGACAGAACGCCTGTTTCAAGCGATCAAGCGCGCGCCTTCAGGGCCTGGAGTGCCGGGCCCAGGCGTTGGAACGACGGGCGCCTTGTGCGGCGCGCCGACGGCCTTCAGTGCTTCTTGGCCGCACCCTTGCCGCCCGCCTTGTCGTCATCGCCGCCGTCTTCAGCCTTCGACACCGCGGGGTCGCCTGGCGGCGGCGGGGGCGGCGGCACGGCTTCGATCTTGTTCTCGCGCATGTAGTCGTTCATCTCTTTCCAGCCCGCGAACACCGCCGCCTTTTCAGCGCGCTTGTTGGTGACGTAGCACTGTTCGACCGACCGGGCTGCGTGGCGGCAGCCGGCACCTACGGCCTTGCCCTCGGCCTCCTTGCGGGCGGCCGTAACCGTGGCGGTCTCGATGCCCAGCATGTCGCAGCCCGACAGCAACGCTGCCGCGCCCAGCACGAAGGCCGGGCACAGGCGCGAAGGCGGGATTCGAAAGGGTGGGTTCGTCATGGGGAAGAGATCAACACTGACGGCTGTATCGGCAGCTGCGACCCGCACCTTGAGCGCCCGCCCAGTCTGCGTCGGCACGGCCAACGGTTGAAAGTCAGCGCGTCGCTGGCAGACGCCTCAGATAGTCGGCCACTGGCAGGCGGCGGGCGCCTGGCGGCTGCACTTCCAGCAGTTCCAGCGCGTCGTGGCCACAAGCGATGACCAGCTGGTCGGGGCCCGACGGCAGTTGTTCGCCGGGCAGCCCCTGCGCGGCCACCACCCGGCCGTGCCACACCTTCAGCTCCTGCAGTGCCCCATTCACGGCCAGCTGTGCGTGGCAGCCAGGGAACGGGTCGAAGGCGCGCAGGCGCCGCTCCAGCTGTGTGGCAGGCTGCCGCCAGTCCAGCTGCGCCTCGACCTTTTCCACCTTGTGCGCATAGGTCACACCCTGCTCGGGCTGCGCTTGCCGGTGCAGGCCCTGGCCCGGCGCCTGGGCATCGCCCAGGTCAGCCAGCACCTGCACCACCAGCCGCGCGCCCAGCTCGGCCAGTCGGTCATGCAGGCCGCCAGTGGTGTCGTCGGCGCGGATCGGTTCGCTGGCTGCCAACCACATGTCGCCGGTGTCAAGCCCGGCGTCCATCTGCATGATGGTGATGCCGGTTTGCGTGTCGCCGGCCTCGATGGCGCGGTGGATTGGCGCCGCGCCACGCCAGCGGGGCAGCAGCGAGCCGTGGATGTTGATGCAGCCCAGCGCCGGCAGCGCCAAGGTCCAGGGCGGCAGGATCAGGCCGTAGGCCGCCACCACCATGGCCTGTGGCGCTGCAGCCAGCAGCAGCTGGCGGGCCGCTGCGGCATCGTCGGGGAACTTGCCGTCCAGCCGCAGGCTGCGCGGCTGCGCCACCGGCATCCCGAGCGTCTGCGCCCGTTGTTTCACCGGCGAGGCCTGCAGCTTCAGGCCGCGCCCGGCGGGGCGGTCGGGCTGCGTCAGCACCAGCACCAGCTCGTGGCCGGCGCCGTGCAGCGCCTGCAGCGCGACGGCGGCAAAGGCGGGAGTGCCTGCAAACGCGAGCTTCATGCTGCCGGCGGCCAAGGCCGTCGATTTGCCGGGCTGAAACGAGGCGGCCACCGCCCCGCAGCGCGCGCGCCAGCGCCGCAGCGCAACGGCTCAACGCTCACGCTGCTCTTCGCGCGTCTTCTTCAGCATGCGGGTGCGGATGCGCACCCGTTTGATCGGGCTGAGGTATTCCACAAAAACCTTGCCCAGCAGGTGGTCCATTTCGTGCTGCACGCACACCGCCGTGAGCCCTTCGGCGTCCATCTCGAAGGCCTGGCCCTCGCGGTTCAGTGCGCGCACCCGCACGCGGGCATCACGCTCCACGCGGTCGTAGATGGTGGGCACCGACAGACAGCCTTCTTCGTTGATGGCCTTCTCGTCGCTGTGGCTGACGATCTCGGGGTTGACCAGCACCACGGGTTGGTCGCGGCCTTCCGAGGTGTCCATCACGATCAGCCGCATGTGCACGTCCACTTGCGTGGCGGCCAGCCCCACGCCGTCGGCGGCATACATGGTCTCCAGCATGTCGCTGATCAAGGCGCGCATGCGCTCGTCGACAGCCGCCACGGGCTTGGCCACCGTGTGCAGGCGCGGATCGGGGTAACGCAGGATGGTGAGTTGGGCCATGGACTCGTCAGGGCATGAAAAAGCACCGGCAGCAGGCTGAATTGCAGTCAGCCGCGCCGTCAGTTTGTTTGCGGCATCAAGGGTTTAGGGGCAGAATCTGCGAAACCATATGAAGATTGTCGCGCGTTGGAACGGCACTTCGGACGACACGCTTTTCTGGCGACGTCCAGCCGGTCCCCCACTTCTGGAGCGGCATTTTCGCACCGCCTGCCCGGCCCCCGGAGATTGATGCTTGAAGAGCCTGCAACTGACGCGACATCTGCTCGGCCAACCCTGCCATTGCCAGTTTGACATGGGTGCTGAACTGACGTTTTTCAAGCACGCCGCTGGCGCCCTGGCTTTTGCGGTGGCCCTGTGCGTCGCCACGCCCGTGCTGGCACAAGGCAGCCGACTGCCCGTCACCCCCGAGTGGCGCGACACCGCAAGCCGCGTCGCGCAGGCCGGTGTGCCACTGTCCGACTTGGCGCCCAACGCGCCTGATTCGCACACGGTCAAGCCCGGCGACACGTTGTGGGGCATTTCATCGCTGTTCCTGAAAAACGCCTGGCGCTGGCCTGAGCTTTGGGGCATGAATTTGCAGCAGATCCGCAACCCGCACCTCATTTATCCGGGGCAGGTGCTGGTGCTGGACAAGAGCAACGGCCGTGCACGTCTGCGCGTGGCCAGTGGTGAACCTGGCACGGTGAAGCTGTCGCCCCGCGTGCGGGCTTCAGAACTGGACAACGGCGCCATCGCCGCCATCCCGCTGAACCTGATCGGCCCCTTCCTCACCGAAGCCGTTGTGTTCGACTCCGACGAACTCGAGCGCGCACCGCGCATCGTGGCCACGCAGGAAGGTCGTGTCATGGTCTCGCGCGGCGAAACTGCCTATGTGCGCGGTGACCTTGCCGGCGCGCGCGATTTCCGCATCTTCCGCCAACTGGTGCCACTGCACGACCCCGTGAGCAAGGAAGTGCTGGGTTTCGAGGGCCGCTATGTCGGCACGGCCGAACATCTGCGTGATGGAGGCGCCCCAGCCGGTGCCGTGCCGGTGGGCGCGGTGGTGCCCAGCACCTTTACCATCACCAGCACACGGCTCGAGGCGGGTGTCGGTGACCGTCTGTCCCCAGTGCCCCAACAAGAGCTGCTGGCTTACGTACCACGCGCCCCAGCCGGCGCCGTCGATGGCCGCATCGTTTCGCTGTACGGCGACGGCCTGCGCGCCGGCCAGAATCAGGTGGTGTCGATCAACCGCGGCAAACGCGACGGCATCGAGCGCGGCAACGTGCTGGCGCTGTGGCGCACCGGCACGATGACGGTCGACACCACGTCGGCCGCAAAGACGCCGCTGCGCCTGCCCGACGAACGACACGGCCTGTTGTTCGTCTTCCGCGTGTTCGACCGCGTCTCGTATGCGCTGGTGCTGAACGTGCAGGAACCGGTGCGCGCCGGCGACCGCTTCACGCAGCCCTGATCGAGCAGGCTCAGGCCACCTGGTCGAGCTCGACAACCAGCCTTCATCACGGCTTGAGATTGGCAGCCAACCAAGACTTCGAGGCCTGGTTCAGGCTGCTTGAAACGCCTGGTGTGGGCCGGGACACCGCACGCCGCCTGCTCGCCGCCTGCGGTTCCGCGCAGGCGGTATTCACCACCCCGCTGGCCGCGCTGCGGGGCCTCGTCGGTCCACAGGTAGCGGGCTTGCTGACCAGCGAGCCAGGCCCGGAACAGGCGTCCAGAGCCCAGGCCGCACGAGCCTGGTTGAACGCCGCGCCAGACCACCATGTGCTGAAACTGGGCGATGCCGGCTACCCGCCGCAACTGCTGCAAACCGCAGACCCGCCGCTGATGCTCTACGTGCACGGCTCGCCGGCTGCGCTGCTGGCGCGCAGCGTGGCGGTGGTGGGCAGCCGCAGCGCCACGGCGCAAGGCATCGACAATGCACGCGCCTTTGGCCGCAGCCTGGCCGAACAGGGCCTGGTGGTGGTGTCTGGCCTGGCCGCGGGCATCGACGCGGCGGCGCACGAAGGCGCGCTGGCGGCGCACACTGATGGCGGGCACCAACCTGCACTGATGACCGTTGCGGTGGTGGGCACGGGCCTGGACCGTGTTTACCCGCCGCGCAACCAAGCGCTGGCTCAGCGCATCGCACAACAGGGCGCACTGGTCAGCGAATACGCCCCGGGCACGCCGCCGCTGCCGGAACATTTTCCCCAGCGCAACCGCATCATCGCCGGCTTGAGCCTGGGCACACTGGTGGTTGAAGCGGCACTGCGTTCAGGCTCCCTGATCACCGCAAGGCTGGCCAGTGAAGCCGGACGCGAGGTTTTCGCCATTCCCGGCTCCATCCATGCCGCGCAGTCACGCGGCTGCCATGCCCTGATCAAGCTCGGTGCCAAGCTCGTGGAATCAGCGCAGGACATCCTGGAAGAGTTTGCGCCCACTCAGCCCGTTCAGAAGCCGCTTTTCGACCCGCCGAATGGCGACGATGTCATCGGGCAGCCCAGGCCCCACCCCGAACAAGAGCTGCTCGACGCGTTGGGCGATGACCCCGTGACCACCGACGCGCTGGTGTCGCGCACCGGGTGGCCGGTGCCGGCACTGGCCACCAAGCTGCTGGGACTGGAGTTGGAGGGGCTGGTGGCACGCCTGCCCGGTGGGCTTTACCAACGGCGTCACATCGGCTGATGCCCCTGCATCCAGGTGGGTCACTGGGCAGCTGGTGGCTCGGGTATAGTGAATTGATGTTTGATGTGCTCGTCTATCTCTACGAGAACTACTGGCGCCCCGATGCCTGCCCGGAGCCCAAGCTGCTGTCGCGCAAGCTGTCCGCAGTGGGTTTCGAGTCGGAAGAAATCCAGGACGCGCTGCGTTGGCTCGACGGTTTGGCTGATTCAGCCGAATCGTGCACCGGCAGCCCGGTTCAGGGCAGCCTGCGCATCTACGCCCCGCAAGAGCACGAGGTGTTGGGCGAGGAATCGATCGGATTCATCACCTTCCTGGGCTCGGCGGGCGTGCTGTCGGCCGCGATGCGCGAGATGGTGATCGACCGCGCGATGGCGGTTGGCTCCGGCCCCATGGAGCTCGAGGACCTGAAAATCATCGTCTTGATGGTCTTCTGGAGCCTGGGCGAAGAGCCCGATGCACTGGTGCTCGACGAGTTGTTCGTCGCCTCCGAAGACCGGCTGATCCACTGATAGGGCCCGGGCCTGGCGTGTGCCGCTGTTGCGGCAGCTGCCAACGGGAATGTCGGCGATCAGGAATATCGCCAATCAGTTGAGCAGCCGCGTCCCGTCCACGTCCAGCTTGGCCAGAGCACTGCGCGTGGCACGCACTGTCAGCGCCTCGTCCTGCGCGGGCAACAACAAGCCCGCCTGCAAATAGGAAGCCAGCCGGTGCTGCTGGAACAACACGCAGCGGCCCTGCTGCGTGACAAACAGCGCCAGCTGGTTGCGCATTCCCTGCCAGGCCAGTTGCACGGCTTCGCTATGGCCGTGCCGTTCCAACATGTACCAACTGCCCACCTGCAGTTCACGGGCCCAGGACACCATGGCCGGCGTGGGCAGCGAACCGCCCTCGAGCACGACTTCGAGCTCGGAGTTCTGATGGCCCGACAGGTCGAGCACCATCGACTCGTCGATCTCCACATCCTTGGCGTCCGGCAGCAGTTCTTCCAGTGTCTCCAGCCGCTCCATCATCTCGCGCAGGCGGTCGTCGGGAATCACCGCGGCCTTGGCGGTGAACGCCGCAGCGAGGGCGTTGTTGAGTTGATGGATCTGTTCATCCTGGCGTGTCGTGTCCATGCCGGCCGACGCCATGCCTTCGCGCAAGGATTTCAGCAAAGGCGGCAACCGGCGCAGCACCTCGGCGCGTTCTTCGCGCGTCACCTTGGCACTGGCCGACCAGATCAAGTCGGCGGCGGCCCGCTTCATGGTGCGCGTCTGCGCGCCCTGCCCGCCGTAACGCACGGCCGTGGTGGCCAACACATCGGCCCAGACGTGAAACAGAAACTGTCGCACGCCTTCCTGCACCGGCACTTCGTTGAGCATGCGGCGCAGTTCGATGGTGTACTGAATCGCCAGCGTTTCCCGCTGCTCCACCTGCTGGGCCAGCGAGACGCCTTTCTTGGTGGCTTCGTTTTCGTTCTTGAAGTAATGCTCCAGGAACTTTTCGAACTCGGTGAGCACGGTCTGGAACACGCGCCGGCCGGTGTCGGGGTAGGCCTCGACGACCTGGACGACGCGCTTGATTTCCTTGCCCAGCGACTCGCTGACGCCACGGTCGCTGGTCGTGTCAAAGCCCATGACGCAAGCCCCCATGCGGTCAATCAGACGCCGCGCCGGGTGATCCACGGTGGCAAAGAAGTCGGGCTCGGTAACGGCCACGCGCAACACCGGCATCTGCAGTCGCGCGAACCACACCCGGATGACGGCGGGTATGCGGTCTTCAGTCAGGATGCTCTGGAACAGCAGCGCCACGATCTCGATCGTGGCGCGCTCTTCCGGCGTGGCTGCGGCTTTTTTAAGCACCTGCTTGCGCTGGTGCAGTTCTTCCAGCATCACCGGTGTCGTGACGACAAACCCGCCAGGTGACCCACCCGGCTCGAGCCGCTGCTGAATGCCAATCTGGGCACTTTGGATCGCGCGCGACAGTCCGTCCGACAGTGCAACCGGCGCACGCAGCCCTTGCAGCCTGGAAGAGACACCGAAGTCAGGCACGTGGCGCCCCACCAAGCGGTTCAGTCGCCCCATCACCGCTTCGGCGTTTTCCTGACTGCGCGCCAGCGGCGCGGTGCGGGTCATCAGGCGCGTCTCGTCGCTGACCTGATGCGGGCTCAAGCTGTCGGAACCCTGCCAATTGCTCAGCGGGCGGCCCGCCGGAGCACCGAATGCCGCGCCGGGGCCGCTTGCAAAGACGGACCCGCCACCGGTGTGCGTTGCTGTGCCGTCACCCGGCGTCAGGCCGATGAAGCCGCTGCCCATCTGCCAGGCCAGAGCAGCCTGCGGGTGCGTGCGTGAGCGGCGGATGAAAGGCCGCAGATCGACCTCAGGCAGCACACCCTGTTCGCAGAGCCAGCGGTTGGACTCGTGGTAGGCCTCTTCCACCAGCAGCGCAAACTCATCGTTGAGCGTGCCCTGCACTTCACGCCAGCCGTCCAGGGTCAGCGCAGCGGAGCGCCAGGCGTCGAAGACGATGCGCGCCAGCACATGCGCCCGCAGCATGTCCTGGGGGTCCAGTTCCTTGCGGCCCTCCAGGTGCGCCACCCGCGAGCGCAGGTCGGAAAATTCCCAGGACGCCTTGTCCATGATGGACAGCGCCAGCCGCGACGTGACGATTTCGAGATCGATCGTGTCGTCGGACACCAGACTGAGCGAGTCGCGGTTGGCGTCCGCCAGGCTGGACAGCTCCGTGGGCCGGGACAGCGAATTGCCGGTGTTGAGCAGGTGGCGCAAGCCGTTGACGATGCCGCGATGCCAGCCCTGGGCGCTGGCCATCAGTGACTGCATCAGGTCTCGACGGCGCTGGAATACCGCGTGTTCTGAAGGCTTGTCGAGCAAAGCCCGAGCGGTGTCCAAGACGGCCTGAACCAGGGGCGTCAGACCCTTGACGAGCTCTTCGATGTACAGCCGCCGCGCCTGGCTGGCGATCTTTTCGTGCTGGGCGCGGGTAGCCATGTCAGACAACTGGGTGGCGGGTGAACGAAATTTCAACCCACTCTACACCACCGCCCCCGCATTGGGGTCGTTGGGGTCGATGTCCTTGGCGCCTCCGCCCTTGACCAGGTCTTCGCGCTTCACACCCAGCCACATCGCGATACCGGCGGCCACGAAGATCGACGAGTAGATGCCAAACAGAATGCCGATCGTCAGCGCCACGGCGAAGTAGTGCAGCGTGGGGCCGCCGAAGATCAACATCGACAACACCATCATCTGCGTGCTGCCGTGCGTGATGACGGTGCGACTGATGGTGCTGGTGATGGCACGGTCGATGGTTTGCGGCGTCGTCAGCATGCGGAATTTACGAAATGTTTCACGCACCCGGTCGAAGATCACCACCGATTCGTTCACCGAATAACCCAGCACGGCCAGGATGGCGGCCAGCACGGCCAGCGAAAACTCCCACTGGAAGAACGCGAAGAAGCCCAGGATGATGATCACGTCGTGCAGATTGGCCACGATGCCGGCCACCGCGAACTTCCACTCGAAACGCACGGCCAGATAGGCCATGATGCCGGCCACAGTAACCAGCAACGCCCAGGCCCCGTTTTCATAGAGTTCGGCGCCCACCGATGGCCCCACGAATTCGGTGCGGGTCAGCACCAGCGGTTCACTGCCGTCGACCTTGGCGCACGACGCACGGCTGACCTGCCCGCCTTGAGGCGTGACGGTCTGCTTGGTGCCCACGGTCCCGGCCTCTGTCTTGCACAGGGCCTGAAACACCAGCCCCGAAACCTCGATCTGCTTGATGTCCGAGCGCACGGGCAAGCGGATGAGCACGTCGCGGGAGGTGCCAAAGGTCTGCACCTGAACTTCGCCGAAACCCAGCTTTTCCACCGTGGCGCGGGTGCGTCCGACGTCGGCGCTCTGGGCGTACTGCACCTCCAGCAAGGTGCCGCCGGTGAATTCGATCGAAGGGTTCAGGCCCTTGGTGACGAGAAAGAACACCGCCAGCGCAAAGGTGATGAAGGAAACCACGTTCAGCACCAAGGCGTGGCGCATGAACGGGATGTCTCGACTGAAGCGGAAGAATTCCATTTTTGTTTGCTCCGCGAGGTTCAGGCTTTGACGTCGTCGGCCACGGCTGCATCAGGCACCATGCCCTCAGGCCGCCAAATCTGGCCGATGGACACCGACTTCAGGCGCTTTTGGCGGCCGTACCAGAGGTTGACCAGACCTCGAGAGAACATCACGGCCGAGAACATCGAGGTCAGGATGCCCAGGCAATGAACGGTGGCAAAACCGCGCACCGGCCCCGAGCCGAAGGCCAGCAGCGCCAGGCCCGCGATCAGCGTGGTCACGTTGCTGTCCAGGATGGTGCCCCAGGCGCGCTCGTAGCCGGCGTGGATGGCCTGTTGCGGCGCGGCGCCGTGTCGCAGTTCTTCGCGTACCCGTTCGTTGATCAGCACGTTGGCGTCAATGGCCATGCCCAGCGTCAGCGCAATGGCCGCCATGCCCGGCAAGGTGAGCGTGGCCTGCAGCATCGACAGCACCGCCACCAGGCACAGCAGATTGAAGGCCAGCGCCACCGTGGAAAACACGCCAAACAGCAGGTAGTAGGCGCACATGAAGATGCCGATGGCGATGAAGCCGTACAGCACGCTGTTGAAGCCCTGGGCGATGTTCTCGGCGCCCAGACTCGGGCCGATGGTGCGTTCTTCGATGAACTCCATCGGCGCAGCCAGTGCCCCAGCGCGCGTCAGCAGCGCCAGGTCGGCCGTTTCTTGCGGCGTGAAATTGCCGGTGATCTGGAATTCGGTGCCGAATTCGCCCTGGATGGTGGCCACCGAGATGGCCTCGCCCTTGCCTTTTTCGTACAGCACGATGGCCATGGGCTTGCCCAGGTTCTCGCGGGTGACATTGCGCATGGCACGGCCAGCCACGTCATCCAGCCGCACCGCCACGGCTGGGCGCTGGTCCTTGTCGATCGTGGCGGTGGCCTGCTTGAGCTGTTCGCCGGTGGCGATGGCATCGCGCTTCAACCCGATCATCGATGGCGGCGCGTCGCTGTTGCGTCGCTGCGGCACGGTTTCGGCTGCGGCAGCCGAGTCGGTCTCGACCAACCTGAACTGCAGCGTGGCCGTGCGGCCGATGATGTCCTTGGCGCGCGCGGTGTCTTGCACGCCGGGCAATTGCACCACCACGCGGTCCAAGCCCTGCTGCTGGATGACGGGTTCAGCCACGCCCAATTCGTTCACCCGCTTGTGCAGCGTTTCTATGTTCTGCTTCAGCGCCTGCGTGCCGATGTCGTTGATCGCCTTCGGTTCCAGGCGGCCCACCAGGCGCAAGCCTTCGGCGGCCGGCTCGGTGGCCCATTTCAAGGACGGCAGACGGTCAGCCAGCAGGTCGCGCGCTGCCGGACCCGCCGCGGCGTCGGGCAGGTTGACCGTGATGCCCGCACCGTCGCGCGTAATGCCGGCGGAGCGTATGCGCTTTTCACGCAGGGCGTTGCGCGCGTCGCTGGCATAGGTGTCAACCTGCTGCTTGACGGCCGCGCGCATGTCCACCTGCAACAGGAAGTGCACCCCGCCGCGAAGGTCCAGGCCCAGGTACATCGGCAGCGCGTGCAGCTTGGCCATCCAGGCCGGCGAGCGCGAAACCAGATTCAAGGCCACGATGTAACGCGCGTCATTTGCATCGGGGTTCAAGGCCTTGGCAATCGCATCCTTGGCCTTGATCTGGGTGTCGGTGTCGTTGAACCGGGCGCGCACCGAGTTGCCATCGAACTGCACCTGGTCGGAGTCGACACCCGCGCCTTTCAGCGCCTGCTGCACGCGGCCCACGGTGGTGGCATCGACACGCACTGTGGAACGGCCGCTGGACACCTGTACCGCAGGCGCCTCACCAAAGAAGTTGGGCGCCGTGTACAGCAGCCCGATCAACAGGGCCACTCCAAGGAGCGCGTATTTCCACCAGGGGTAGCGGTTCATGCTGTCTTCCTATGGCCCAGGCAGCCTGTGCTGGGCTGCCGGTCTGGGCTGGTTGCGGGGCCGGAGTAACCCTGGTGCCGGCGGATGGGCGCCGAGGCGCCCCGGCAAGAGGTGGGGCAGGGCTGCGTGCTTTCAAGCCGCCGGGCCTGCGCACCGGCCGAGGCGGCAGCGCCACCGCTGGGCGGCCAGAGAGTGTTTACTTGAAAGTGCCCTTGGGCAACACCTGCACCACGGCACCCCGCTGCACCTGCAGCTCGACGCCATTGGCCACTTCCACGTGCATGTACGAATCACCCAGCTTGGCCACGCGGCCCAAGACGCCGCCAGCGATGACCACTTCGTCGCCCTTGGCGATGGCCTCGATCATGGCCTTGTGCTCTTTCTGTTTCTTCATCTGCGGCCGGATCATGATGAAGTACAGAACCACGAACATCAGCACCAGCGGCAGCATGCTGATCAGGGTGGACTCGGGCCCGCCGCCGGCGGCAGCGGGTGCGGTCTGGGCAAAGGCTTGGGAAATGAACACGTCGGGCCGTCCTGTGGAATGTGAGGGATGGATCCCGGCGTTGCCGCCGGCCAACCCGCCATTTTAGCGGGGTCCAGCGCAGGGCTTTGTGGGGCCGGGCTTGCCCCCTGGCCGCGTGCGTGCAAGGTTTTGACCCCAAGGCACTTCAGCGCCCGGGCTTGGCAGCAGGTTTGTCCAGCTCCAAGGCCGCTGGCGTCAGCAAGGACTGGCCGCAACCAACGCCGTCATGCGTGTTGGCACGGCAACGGCGATGGCGCTGCTAAACCAGCACTTCAACACATCTTGGGTGACCCAGAAATGCCTGCGGGCTGGCGCTGGCGCCGTAGGCACCCGACTGATAGATCACCACCAGGTCGCCCACGTCGGCAGCCGGCAGGTCCATGCGGTCGGCCAGCAGGTCCAGCGGCGTGCACAGCGGCCCCACCACGGACACCACCTCGCGCGAAGTCGAATCGACGCGGTTGCCGATCGTCACCGGGTAATTCTTGCGAACAACCTGCCCAAAGTTGCCCGAGGCAGAAAGGTGGTGGTTCAAGCCACCATCCGTCACCAGGTAGACCTGACCGCGGGAGACCTTGCGATCGACGACACGGGTGACATAGATGCCCGCCTCGCCCACCATGTAGCGGCCCAGTTCGATCACCAGGCTGGCGGCTGGCATTTCTGTGCGGGCACGGGCCTGGATTTCAGCGAGATTCGCACCCACCGGCGCCAGGTCCAGGGGGCGTTCCCCGGGGAAATACGGGATGCCGAAGCCGCCGCCCAGGTTCAGGAACTGAATCTCGACACCCGCGTCGCCGGCCAGACGCAACGCCAGTGCGTAGCTCTTCTGCTGCGCCTCGCAAATGGAATCGGCGCGCAGATTCTGCGAGCCTGCAAAGAGGTGGAAACCTTCGAACGACAGGCCCAGGCTCCGCATCGCGGCCAGCGCCTGCGGCACCAACTCGACATCGACGCCGAACTGCTTGGGCCCGCCGCCCATCTTCATGCCCGAGCCCTTCAGCTCGAAGTCAGGGTTGACACGCAGCGCCACGCGCGCCGGCAACCCCAGTTCTTGCGAAGCCCGCGCCAGCACAGGCAGTTCGCGCATCGACTCCACGTTCACCAGCACCCCAGCGGCCACCGCCTGGCGCAGCTCGATGTCGCGCTTGCCGGGCCCGGCGAAGCTGACTTCCGCTGGGTCGGCGCCAGCGTCCAGTGCCACCTGCAGTTCACCCGCAGAGGCCACGTCGATGCCGTCGACCAGGCCCGCCATCCAGCCGACCACGGCGGGCATCGGGTTGGCCTTCATCGCGTAGTGCAGCTTGATGCCCGCTGGCAACGCGTGACGCAACTGCGCCACGCGCTGGCGCAGCAACTCGCGGTCGTAGACGAAAAACGGCGTCTGGCCCACACGCGCAGCCAGCCTGGTCACAGTCTGCCCACCTACCAGCAGCTCACCGCCAGCAGTCTTGAACTGCTGCATGGGGGCGTGCACGGGCGCTACTCGCGTTGAGGGCACAGGTGCGTCTATGGTCAGTGGTGAGCTCATGAAACAAGCAGCGGCCCCGAGGGCCGCCGTCGTGGACTGGTACAACAAAGATGCTAAGCCAATCTCCGAAGCTTCACCGAGCTGTAAATGTTGCTTAGTACCGCCCGGATTGGCGCCCACGGCGCAGCGCCATGACGGCGAGGGCAGGCACGGCCGATGGCATGGGCTCGCCAAGGTAGACCGCGAGTCCCTTTGGCACTGGCACTGGCACTGCACGGGCTCCTGCGTGTGAGCGCTTGCGAGAACTGCCGCACGATGGTGTCCGGGTACGTCAACAGGATCGGTCGATCATCGTCGTCTGGCGTGAAGGCTGCCCACATTGCCTTGTCGAGGGGATCCGCCACAACCCGCCTTGCTGAAACAATGGTGGCGATACCGCAGCAACCCACCCATGACCACCAGACTCCCAGCGCAGTTCGACGCAACCCGTGCGTCACCGGCGCCCAGAATTCTGCGTTGCGACACGCTTCGCCGGCTGGATGAGATTCCGACGGATGTCGCCGAGTTGTTCGTGCAGGCAGAGCAGGCCGACCCGCAATACGGATTGGGCTGGTTTCGCAACCTCACCGAAACTGTATTCGCCGCAGACGCGGGCGTGTGCCTGCATGTGCTGCGCGTGAACAACCACCCGGTAGCTGCCCTGCCGCTCCATGTCAGGGCCACCGCCAGGGGATACGAAGCCAGGGCCTTGGGAAATTTCTACACCTGCCTGTACGCGCCAGCGTTGCATGAAGATCTGGCTGCGCACGAACTTGCCGCGCTGATGGCCGATGTCAAGCGCGTGCACGCACCGCTGGCATCAATTTCGCTGACGCCTCTGGACAGCAAAGCGCCGTCGTCTGCATTGATGTTGCAGGCCCTGCGCCTGGCACGCCTGCATACCTACAGCCACGAAGCGTTTGGCAACTGGTTCCTGCCGGTCACCGGCAGTTGCGCCGACTACCTGGCGGACCGGCCCGGCGAGTTGCGCAACACGCTCAAGCGGATGGGCAAAAAGTTCGCAGCCGCTGGTGGCCGATTCGAGATCGCCGACCAGCCCGACCAAGTCGCCCCCGCCATGGCCGCGTACTCAGCGGTCTACAGCTCGAGCTGGAAAAAACCCGAACCATTTGAGCGCTTCATGCCGGGCCTCGCGCAACTGTGCGCAGCGAAGGGCTGGCTGCGCGTCGGATTGGCCTGGCTGGGCGACCGACCGATAGCGGCTCAATTCTGGATCGTTGCGGGCGCCAAAGCCCACATCTACAAGTTGGCCTATGACGCTGAGTTCCGGCAATTCAGCCCCGGCAGCCTGCTCACGGCTCAACTCATGCAGCGCGTCATCGACGGCGACGGCGTCCACGAAGTCGACTACCTGAAAGGCGATGACGCCTACAAGAACCAGTGGATGACGCATCGACGCGAGCGCCTTGCGCTGCTGGCTTTCAATCCGCGCACCGCAGGTGGCCTTCTGGGCATGGCACGTGAATCAACCGGGCGCGCCCTGATGGCATTGAAACTGCGCAAGCGCCCAGATTCGGTATCGGCATCGCTTGCCGACTAGGTGACGCTACACGCTTGGCGGGTTGGCTTCCACCCACTGGGTGGCGAGCAGCTTGCGGTCGATCTTGCCGTTGGGATTGCGCGGCAGCGGGCCCGCCACCGCCTGTACGCCATGCGGCACCATGTAGGCGGGCATGCGCTGCTTGCACTCGCGAAGCAAGGCGTCGACCTGAACTTCAGCCGACCCATCTGGCGCCGTGGCCACGATGCGAATGGCCTGGCCGAGTTGCGGGTGGTCCACGCCAAAGGCTGCGCACTCCCCTATCAGCTTGGTGGCGTACAAGACTTCTTCCACCTCGGTGGGGCTCACCCGATAGCCCGAAGTCTTCATCATTTCGTCGCGACGACCGATGAAATACAGGAAGCCTTCGGCGTCTCGCCTGACGTTGTCGCCGCTGAACACAGCCATCTCGCGCAGCGGCAGGCCCGCCTCGCGGCCGGCCACGCCAACCGGCAAAGGTTTGTAGCGTTCGGCTGTCTTTTCGGTATCACCCCAATAGCCCATGCCCACCAGCGCGCCACGGTGCACCAACTCGCCGGGTTCGTCGATGGCACACTCACTTCCGTCCTCACGCAGCACCAGGATCTCGGCATTGGGTATGGCCTTGCCGATGCTGTCAGGACGGCGATCGACCTCGTCGGGTGGCAGGAAGGTGGAACGAAAGGCCTCAGTCAATCCGTACATCAGAAAGGGCTTGGCCGAGGGAACGCGCTGCCGAAGCGTTTGCAGGGTTTCTCGCGGCATGCGACCACCGGTGTTTGCGAAGTAGCGAAGGTTCTTGTTGACAGCCTCAGGCCACGCCAGCGTCGACAATTGGATGTAAAGAGGCGGCACCGCGGTCAGTCCGGTCACCGACTCGCGCTCCATGGCGCGCAGCACGTCACGCGGCATCAGGTAGTTCAGCAGCACCACGCGGGCACCTGCATGAAAAGCCGTCGTCAATTGACTGAAACCTGCGTCGAACGAAAGCGGCAATGCCGCCAACAGAGTGTCAGACGGGACATTGCCCAGATAACTGGCAACGCTCTTGGCGCCAGCCACCATGTTGCGATGCGACAGCACCACGCCCTTGGGCCGGCCCGTGCTGCCGCTGGTGTACAGAATGGAGAGCATGTCGCTGTCAATGACACGGTGCGGTTGGCGAGCCGGACTCGCCAGGAATTCCGTCCAACTGCTGACCGGCCGCTGACCGGTGGCGGTCGGCACGCTGTCTGTGATCACCAGGTGCATCAGTTCGGGGCACTCTGCAAGCACACCGGACAGCAGAGCCAGACGGTCGGCGGAGGTCACCAGTACTTTCACGCCACAGTCGCGCAGGATGTAGAGCACCTGTTCGGGCTTGAGCAGCGGGTTCACTGGCACAAAGACGGCACCCGCTGCCGCTGCGCCAAAGCAGGCGACCACCATCTCGAAACGCTTTTCAAGAAACACCGCCACGCGCTGCGATTTCTGCAGGCCCATGGAGATCAACCCGTTGGCAAAGCCGGTGATCTCTTGGTCCAGCTGCTGGTACGTCAGGTGCTTGTCGGCGGCCGTCAACGCTACCGCAGCGGGCGTGCGCTGGGCCGATAGGCGAACAAATTCGTGCAGCAGGCTGGCGTCGCTCATGGGTGATTCTTGAATCAGGAGTGCTGCGACTTCCGAACGGATCCAGGGGACCCATGCGACATGAAGTCGAAAGCAAAAAGTATGGCATGGTGCCCGCGCCCGGAGCACATCTGGCCGGGCCGCAGCCGTGATCTAGTGGCGCGCTGCCATCACTTGATATTGAGGGGCCCACTCGCTTCGGGGGCCGCCGTCCAATCGCGCGCTTGCCGTCTACAGGTGCAGATGCACGCGACTGTTCAACGTGGATCTCAACGGCAGCAAGCGGGAGAGCCGCGACCACGACAGTTGCAGCGGCCCCAGTTGCAGGAACACCGCCGTACCCAGCACGCGAGCCCCCAGCCGCATGTGCGCCTGCCGCGAGGCCAGATTGAAGCGAGAAATTCGGCTGTAGGTGTGCGTCACGCCATTGCTGCGCAAGAACTCGTTCGAGGCATCCCAAACCGTGGCGAATGCCCTGCCCAGCCTGAACGCCGGAAAGATGTACAGGTCGAAATCAAAGGCTGAAGTCAACGGCCTTTTGAGCAAGTAGGTGCAGCGCACCTCGTCTTCAACATATTGATGGAAGCAAAACCACACGTAGCCGATGAAGTCGCTCTTGCGGTAGATGGCAATGCAGCGCGCGCCCTGATCAAACCGCATCTGCTTGACCTGCGGTGCTGGCGGCATCAGGTCGACTTCCGGGCTGCCGGGGTGGACCTCGAACCAACGCACAGCGGCCTGATGCCGGCTGGCGAGGTTGGGCGACGCTGCAACGGGTTGTTCGACGAGTTCGTAGACGAAAAGCGCCGCAAACGGATTCAAGGGCCGCAGGACGTACAACACGGTGTACAGCAAACCAGCCCAGAGACCCAATTCGCGAAAAGTGCCCGTTATGCGCTTGAGAGACAAAGTGGCTTACCGGCTGAAGTTGAGGCTGGGATCGTCCCTGCCCAGATCGCCGACCATTCTAGGTACCGATACTCGACATCGTCCCTGTCCATCGGCCCGGCATCTTGCTCAATGGCCGCAAGAGTGCGCTTTGCCACGAAGGCAACGCCCGACTCAAGTGTTGCCAACCCGTTACCGGAGGTCCATGGCGACTAGAATTCTCGTTGCTTTTGTCCCAACGGGGAGTGGATTGGATGGACGTGCATCGGTCAGTTTGTGGTGTTCTGGATGAGGTACTGAGCCTGGGTGGCCGGGCTGCCGCGTTCACCCGCGACACGCATCTGCTGGGCTCGATTCCAGAGCTCGACTCCATGGCAGTGGTGACGCTGATCACGACCCTGGAAGAGCGCCTGGGCATCATGATCGACGACGACGAAATCACGGGCGAGACTTTCGAGACGGTGGGCACCCTGGTCGATTTCGTCAGCGCCAAGGTCGCTGACGCTTGACGTGAGCGGGCACGCCTCAGAACCATTCTTTCTCGCCCACGCAGACGGTAGAAGGCGCTTTTGTGTGCACCATGCACCGGGCGCGGTCAGCGTCGGTGCATCGGCAAGGGCACGCGGACTGGTGGTGTATCTGCCCCCCTGGGCCGACGAGATGAACAAGTCCCGGCGCATGGCGCGCCTGCAGTCCCGACTGCTCGCTGCCCATGGATTTGCTGTGTTGCAGATCGACCCCACCGGGTGCGGCGACAGCTCTGGCGACCACGGCTTGGCCAACTGGGCACAATGGGTGGAGGATGGATGCGATGCGCTGCAATGGCTGGTGCAGCGATACCCTGATGCACCGCGCTTGCTGTGGGGCTTGCGTTCAGGATGTCTGCTCGCCTGCGAGATCGCAGCGAAGACCCCCGACCCCGTGGCTATGCTGCTGTGGAACCCACCGGCCAGCGGGCGCCAGCAGTGGCAACAGTTCTTGCGACTGGCCACCGCCTCTGCGCTCACGGGCGACGCAGGCAAAGCACGAGCCGATGCCATCAAGGAACGTCTGCGGCAGGGTTTGCCCATCGAAGTTGCCGGCTATGCGGTCGCCCCTGAGTTGTCGCAGGGCCTGGACGCCAGCACGATGAAAGCTCCTGATCGACTCGTGGCGGCCGAGATTCTGGAAACGAACGCTCAACAGGGTGGCGACCTTTCACCGGCACTTGCTGCCATTGCCGAGAACTGGCGCACCCAAGGACACCGTGTGCGCGCGCACCGCGTGCAGGGACCTGCCTTTTGGCAGACCACGGAAATCGAGGACGCACCCGACTTGTTGCCAGCCACACTGAGCGCTGCATTGCAACTGGTTGCTGAACCATGGCCCGCCATGTGATGGCGCCGCCGCCTTCTCCGTCGCAACCCGCCGCGCACGACGACCATCGGCAAAATGACCATGCACAGACGCACGAAGAGACCTTGCGTCTGGACTGTGGCGAGCACACGCTGTGGGGCATTCTGTGCATGCCAGATGCCGCCGCGGAGCCGCTCACAGGCGTGATCATCGTTGTTGGTGGTCCTCAGTACCGTGTAGGCAGTCACCGCCAATTCGTGCTGCTGGCGCGCCGTCTGGCCCAGGAAGGGCACGCCGTGCTGCGCTTCGATGTGCGCGGCATGGGCGACAGCGACGGCCTGGCCCTGCCCCGCTTCGAAGACATCGATGCCGACATCACCGCCGCAATGAGCGGCATGCGCGGGCGTCTTCCCGGCCTGCTTTCCATCGTGCTGTGGGGTTTGTGCGATGGCGCCTCGGCCGCGCTGATGTACCTGCAGCGCAATCCGCAGGCTGCTGTTGCCGGCATGTGCCTGGCCAACCCCTGGGTTCGGTCAGCCGCCACGCAAGCGCAAACCACGGTGAAACACTACTACAAGGACCGGCTGCGACAGCGCGCCTTCTGGGTCAAGCTGCTCAAGGGTGGCGTCGCCATCAAAGCCGCTCGAGACCTGCTGTCGAACTTGCGTCAGGCACGCCAACCCGCAGCGCCTGCCGCACGGTCTCCTGGCAACGATGCGCGCTTGCAGGACCTGACTTTCCAGTCGCGCATGGCGCAGGGCTGGCTCGGCTTTGGAAGGCCCTTGCTGCTGTTGCTGAGCGAGAACGACTACACCGCCAAGGAGTTCGTGGAAGTCACAAGCCAGGACCCGGACTGGAAAGGCGCACTGCACTGCCCTGGCCTTACGCGCGTCGAACTCGTCGGCACCGATCACACGTGCTCCGACGCCGCCGGCCGCTTGCAACTTGAAGACGCCACGGCCCGCTGGCTCGCCACGGCGCTGCGAGGCGCCACACACCACAAGGCGCCGACATGACTTCGGTCAGGAAGTCGCTGGCATTTTCCGCGCTGGACAGCTATCTGGCGATGGTTCTGCAGATCGTCAGTACCGTCATCATCGCCCGCATCCTGACGCCCGAGCAGACGGGGATCTATGCCGTCGCGGCCGTGTTTGCTTCGTTGGCAAGCACCTTTCGGGACTTTGGCGTCGGCGAATACCTGATTCAGGAAGCGGACCTCACACAAGACGCCATTCGCGCCGCGCTGACCGTGAACATTGGCGTGTCGTGGGCCATGGCCGTGCTGCTGTTCGTCGCCGCACCGTGGGCAGGCGAGTTCTACCGCGCCGAGGGCGTGAGGGACGTGATGCGCGTGCAGGCCATCAACTTTCTGTTGATACCGTTTGGAGCCGTGACGATGGCCTGGTTCCGGCGCGAGATGAATTTCAAGCCCATCCTGCTGGCCAGCCTGCTGGGCAACAGCATCTCCTTTGCCGTGGTGCTGACGCTGGCCTTGAAGGGCTATGGCTACATGAGCCTGGCGTGGTCCTCGCTGGCTGGCGTGGTGGTGACGGTGGCGGTGTCGATTGCGCTCAGGCCGGCCAGTTTTCCTCGCTGGCCCGGCACCCGGGGGGTGGCCAAAGTGGTGAACTTCGGCAAATTCGCCAGCGGCATCTACATCTTTGGGCAATTGGGCAAGGGTGCACCGGAGATGATCATCGGCAGAGCGCAGAACATGGCAGCGGTGGGAATGTTCAGCCGTGCCCAGGGCCTGGTCGAGATCTTCAACCGACTGGTCGTGCGCGCCATCATGCCGGTGTATCTGCCCTACTTCGCGAAGGCGGTGCGCGACACCGGGTCACCCAAGCCAGGGTTGATGCAGGCCATGGCCTACCTGACTGCGGTGGGCTGGCCGTTTCTGGCCTTCATGGGCATTGCAGCCTTTGCCGCGGTCAGGCTGATGTACGGTCAGCAATGGCTGGACTCCGTGCCCTTGGCGCGCATCCTGTGCGGGGTGGCTGCGCTGGAACTGGTCTATGTCGCATCCAAGGAATGCATGCTCTCGAAAGGGCTGGCCAGGGAAAGCAACAACCTGCAGGTCGTGACCCAGTTGTTGCGCGTGGCGGGCTTGTTCGCGGTGTTCAAGTTCGGGCTGCTGGGCGCCTGCTGGGGCCTGTTCGCTGCGGCCACGGTGGGCATGGTCGTGTCACACGCCTATCTGGCTCGCCACGTTGGCGTGCGGGTGGACGAAGTCTTGCGCAGCCTGTGGCCCAGCGTTCAGGTGACAGGCATCACGGTGGCACCTCTGGCGCTGTGGGCGCTGTTCAAACCCATCGACGAAAGCAACTATCTGGCAGTGGCTGCGCTCGCTGGCACCAGTGCCTGCGTTTTGTGGTTGGCCTCCTTGAAGTTGACGAGGCACCCGCTGTGGCCGGAAATTGCGCGCATAGGCATTGGCATCAAGGGCCGCCTGGGCAGGCAGCGGTCGACGCCAGGAGATGGGCCATGAGGGCGGGTACGAAGCGGCACTTAGGCACAGCGGGCGCCCGCTCTTCTGCCTGACAATCCCGAGCAATCATGCGCATCCTGTACCACCACCGAATCGCCTCCAAGGACGGTCAGTTCACGCACATCGAAGAAATGGTCAAGGCCCTGCGCAATCTGGGTCATGAAGTGCGGATCGTGGGCCCTGAGGTGCACAACTCTGATTCTGGCCAAGGCGGCAGTGCGGGCTGGGTCGGTGCGCTGAAGGCGGCGTTGCCCAGTGCACTGTATGAACTGGCCGAAGTGGCCTATTCGGTGGTCGCCTACAGGCGCCTGCGCCGGGCCGTGTCTGACTTCAAGCCCGATGTCATCTACGAGCGCTACGCGCTCTACCAGCCCGCGGGCGTGTGGGCCAGCCGCCGCACGGGGATTCCACTGCTGCTCGAAGTCAATGCGCCGTATGCCATCTCAAGGCGCAAGTACAACGCACTGAAACTGGGTTGGCTGGCGGACCACGTGGAACGCTACACCTTCACGGGCGCAGCACGCGTGTTTCCAGTGACCCAGGTCCTGGGAGACATGCTGCAGGCAATGGGTGTGTCGCAGGAACGGGTCCGGGTGATTCCGAACGGCATCAACCCCGAACACTATGCCTCGGTGCCATCGCAAGACGAGTCAAAGGCCCAATATGGACTTACCGGGCGGACCGTGATCGGCTTCATCGGTTTCGTGCGTGAATGGGACCAGCTGGACCGCATCGTGGCCTGGCTGTCCAAACGCCCCAAGGAAGACACGCTCACGCTCATGGTCGTGGGAGACGGGCCGGTGCGGGCGGAACTCGAGACCCTGGCGCGGGAGCTTGGCATTGGCCACAAGCTCTTCTTTACGGGCGTCGTGCCCCGCACCGCAGTGCCAGCAGCGGCCAACGCATTCGACATTGCACTGCAGACCGCACTCGTTCCTTATGCGTCACCGCTGTGCCTGTTTGAATACATGGCGCTGGGCAAGGCCGTGGTGGCGCCAGACCAACCCAACCACCATGAGGTGCTTGAGCGCGACGTCGACTGCCTGATGTACAACCCGGCCGAGGTCGATGGTGTTGAAAAACGCCTGGACCTGATTGCGCAAGATGCAGCGCTGCGGCAGCGCCTGGGTCAATCGGCCAGAGCCGCTTTCGAACGCCGTGGATTCGTCTGGAGCGCCAATGCACAGCGCGTCGTCAAGGCCGCCTGCGAAGTGGCATCCCCGGCAACCCATCGACCTCAACCCATCACATCATGAACACGATCAAGCCAAACGCAGTTGCTGGCCCTTGCCTGTCTGCTCCGCAGGCCTTTCCTGCGCTGAGCCGATGGCTGGTGACGGGCCTGCTGGCATTGGTTGCTCCATTTGCCGCCGCGCAGGTTCCAGCGAACATCACGCCCGGTGAGTTGGCGCTGCTGCCGGAATACTGCGTCGATGTGCAAGCCACCACGCGATTCACCGACCCCATGGGAGGAAATCCATCACCTCGTGCACCCGCCTGGGTGGCCGCGATGGGCGAAACCTTCTGGGCCATGCACCACCACTGCTGGGCGCTGCTGCGGATGCACCGGTCGCGGCAGCCCGGGCTTTCCGCGCCGCAGCGCGAGGGTCAAATCCGCGGCGCGATTGGCGACTACATCTACGTGCTGAACAACGAGCGACCCGGCTTCCCGTTGAAGCCGGAAATCTTTGCGCGCCTGGGTGAAGCGTACGCAGCGTTGCCAGCGCCGGGTGAGGCACTGGAGGCGTATCAGAAATCACGCGAGGCCAAGGCAGACTATTGGCCAGCCTACACCTGGGCCTCCGATACCCTCATGGTGCTGGGGCGCCGCAAGGAGGCCATCGAACTGCTGGAGCAGGGTTTGTCCATCATGCCGGGCAACCCCGAAATCACCCGCAAGCTCGATCAAATCAAGCGGGGAGCTTCAGCCAAAGCCACTGCGGTATCCAAGTCCTCGGCGCGCGAGGCCGCTGCCCGAAGAACCAGCGCATCAGCCTCGGCCAGCGTTTCGTCAGCGCCCATGGGCGAACCCAAGCGCACCAGTCCGAAGTAGCTGACGCCTCCTCTGGCCACGGCGGGCTCGTCCGGCAACCAGGCGCAGCACTGCGCGCGGCCCGGTCAGGTTCAACCCAACAACCATCAGGCGGTCCATCAGCCGCCTTCCAAGAGCACCCAAGCCATGCCCCTTGAGAACGGCGAACTGGTTATCGGTCATCCACACGCAGAAGGCCTCGACACCCAAACTCCAGGCTGGTGGCAACAAGCCTGCACGGGCGGTTCGGCCGCACAGACAGCCCTGCGGCTCAAGGGCGACTTTGCTCTGGCAGCACGCGATGCATCAGGCCATGGCGCCCTGGCGGTGGACCGGTTTGCCTCGCAGTCACTCTGCTACACCGTCCACGGCGAGCGGCTGGAATGGTCGCAACAAGCCACCACACTGGCCAGCGCAGACTCCGAGTTGGATCCGCAGGCACTGTTCGACTACCTCTACTTCCACGTCATCCCATCACCCAGAACGGTTTTCAAGGACGTGCACCGCTTGCCGCCAGGGCGGTATGCCGAGTACTCCAACGGCAAGGTCACCGTGGCGCCCTACTGGCAGCCCCGCTTCATTTCTCCACGCCATGCGGTGTTCGCCGACCTGCGCGACGAATTCAGGCAATTGCTGAAGGCTGCAGTGGCACGTCAACTCGACGGCAGCATTCCGGCATGCTTCCTCAGCGGCGGCACGGACAGCTCAACAGTCGCGGGCATGATCCGCGAGGTCAGTGGCGGTGTTTCGACCTACTCGATCGGCTTTGAAGCCGAGGGTTACGACGAAATGGAGTTCGCGCGCATCGCGGCTCGACGTTTTGGTGCCGATCACCATGAGTACTACGTCACGCCTGACGATCTGGTCAAGAGCATCGGTCACGTAGCCGCGTCGTACGACCAGCCGTTTGGCAATTCATCAGCGCTGCCCGCCTACTACTGCGCACTGCAAGCCCGCAAAGACGGCGTCACTCGGATCCTGGCGGGCGACGGTGGAGACGAGCTGTTCGGGGGCAACACGCGATATGCGATGCAGGATGTCTTCGGCTGGTACCAAAAAGTGCCTGCTGCGTTGCGGCGCGGCTTGCTGGAGCCATTCTTCAACATCCCGGCCGTGGGCCGCGTGCCATTGCTGAAAAAGGGCACGGGATACATCCGTCAGGCCACGACGCCTTTGCCAGAGCGCTTGCAGGCCTTCAACCTGGTGCGTCGCCTGGGCTATGCCGACGTGCTTGAACCTGGCTTCCTGGCGCAAATCAACACCTCGCAGGTGTCAAAAAACCAAGGCGGCGTGTGGGGCGAGTCGCGCAGCGAGCACGAAATCGACCGGCATCTTGCCTACGATTGGCGCTACACGCTGGCCGAGTCCGATCTGCCCAAGGTGCGTGGCACCGCCGCGTTGGCGGGACTCGATGTGGGCTTTCCCATGCTGGATGATGATCTGCTGGCCTTCTCCATGCGTCTGCCGCCCAAGTACAAGTTGAATCGCCTGCGCCTGCGATGGTTCTTCAAGGAAGCGCTGCGGGGCTTCCTGCCGGATGAGATCCTCACCAAGAAGAAGCAGGGGTTTGGGTTGCCCTTTGGCGTTTGGGCCGTACGTCATCAAGGGCTGCGCGAATTGGCGAGCGACTCGGTGCGCAGTTTCGCCAACCGGGGCATCGTGCGCCCTGACTTCATCAAGCAGCTGCTCGAGACCCACCTGCCAGCCCACCCGCATTACTACGGCACCATGGTCTGGATTCTGATGATGGCTGAGCAGTGGATGAGGGTGCACAGGCCGAACTACAAAGTCGGCGCCGCCTGAATGCCACGGCAAGCGCCTGGGTTGGGCATTGAAAGCGCGAAGTGTTTCACGGACACATGGCGATGACCCAGCGCGCTGGGACCGATCTCGCTGATAGCCTTTGGAATCGGTGAAACTCAACTGCCTTCACGACAGAAGAACGCATGTCTTCACTGGCCACACGTCTGCGCGACCGGTTTTACGCCAACGACGCGCACCCCAACCGCGTCTTTGAGCGGCAGGTCGTTGCCACGTTGCGCAGCACCGATGAAGCACTGCTGGACGCAGGCTGCGGCCGCACGACCCCTGTGCTTCGGCGGTTTCAAGGCAAGGTCAAGCGACTCATCGGCGCGGACCTGGTTGAATTCACCGACGTGCCAGAAGGCATCGAGACCTACAACGCCAACCTGGCGCACCTTCCGCTGGCCGATGCCAGCGTCGACGTGATCATGTCACGCAGTGTGTTCGAGCACCTCGACGACCCCGACGCGGTGTACCGTGAACTGGCGCGTGTGCTCAGGCCGGGGGGCCGTGTCGTGTTCCTCACCGCCAACTTGTGGGACTACGGCACCATGGTTGCGCGCCTGGTGCCCAATCGCCACCACGCGAAGGTGGTGAAGCTCGTTGAAGGGCGCGCCGAAGAAGACACGTTTCCCACCGCCTACCGCACCAACACGCGCAGCGATGTTGACAGACTGGCGGCCAGTGTCGGGTTGCAGGTGAAGAGCTTCGAGTATCTGAGCCAGTACCCGAACTACCTGATGTTCAACGGCGTGGTGTTCTTCGTGGGCATGTGTTACGAGAAGCTGATCGCCCGCTTCCATGCACTGCGCAAGTTACGCGGCTGGATACTCGTGACACTGGAAAAACCCGCGGAGTCTGCATAGTCGCAGCAGCCAAGCGGTCGATGCCGCCCTGTTTACACGGAGCGACTCAGACCATCAGGCGAGCTTGTGCCGCAGCAACGTGCCGGACGATGGCTTCAACGCCCATCAGGCGCTGCAGATAACCGCTGTGAGCCCCTGCTCGGGCGGCCGTCAGCAGTTGCTCCACGCGGCCAGGTTGCAGCAGCGGCGCCAACTGCATGCGCCGGGGATTGGCCGCCAGATCACCCAACTCGGTTGCCTGCAGGCTGCTGACGAAGCTGGTTGCCCTGGGGTCGGGTGCCCGTTGGCTCGGGCTGAGAACGAAGTCCCGGACTTTGCGCTTCAGCGCCCTGCCGTAGCGCACCGCGCGGGTCAATCGCAAGGGATACCGCAGCCCCGTGTCAGGCACGCAGGGCACCGCGTTGTCAGTCAAGACCCAAGCCAGGCGTTTGTTGTGCCGATAAATGAGTTCAGACTGCAGCCGTGCGCGCTGCCGTATCCAGGGCCGGATGCTGAGGGAATACTCCACCAACTTGGCGTCACACATCGGGTGGTAAACATCCATGTACCGGTTGGAAAAGGAAAACTGGGGCGCAGCAAAGGATGACATCTTCAGGTCAAAGTACATGAAGTCCAGCTTCTGGTTGTTTGTCCCCTGAATCCTCTCGCTGGTTTCGAGAAAGAACCTCTCCATGTGTGGCAGGTAGTCAATACCGCCGGCAAACAGACCCTGATCAACGGGGCCTTCGGTGAGCGAAAACCGAGCGATGCGGCCCCAGTTGGGCTCGCGCGACTGATCGATTTGATTGAATTCAAAGAGCCAGTAGTGATCCTTGAACAGTGGCCCGCCATTGCCGCCGAAGAGGATGTCGAAGCGCCTGGCCTTCTCGACGAAGTATTTGCGCTGGTTGATCAAGGAAAACGGACTCATGGCACCGTCACACTGCTCAACGCAATCGTCCACATCGTTCTGATCGAAGGAATTCGTGCCATCGGCCGGATACCAGAAGTGTTCGACGCCAGCCAGGGCGGCCAGATGACGAGCTCGGCTGACGTCCACGTTGTCCGCAGGGCCCGCCGTCGACGCAACCACCGGTTGACCGCCTGCGAGCAGATAGGCAAAGACGGTTCGGCTGTCGGTGCCGGCCGTCAGGTCAGCGCCAAAACTGCGCTGCGCATCCCGCAGATCGGTTCGCAGCGCAGTGGCGAAAAGCTCATCCATGCGATCGACAATGACCTTGTCGCTGTCTTGTAGATAAGGGCTGTGCACCGTCATCTGCCACAAACGTCTGGAGCTGATGCCATCAGCATCGATCGTGGTGGCGCTGGCCTTGGGCACTCTGGAGATACCGGAAAACAGGCTGCGTCCATTCACCGCAGCGCCGCCGTGAACAAACTCCTGCACTCCCACGGGATCGAGCGAAGCACCGGTCAGTGTGGCCAGCAGCAGCAGACTGGTACCCATCAACGGACTCTGCCCAGACCGGGCCTGATAGCAGCACAGCAACCCGTCCCGATCGGTGAGCAGTTCCACACGGCCTCTGGCCTTGTCCATCATCAGCAGAGCAAAGGCACCGCGCAGTTCCGTGTAGATTGCATCGAGCGAGTCGCGTCGATCCAGCCGCTGCGCGATCTCGGCCAGCGCAGCGTTGCCTCTCAGTACACCCAACATGAGCGTGCCCGTGGCGATCAACACCCTGCCAGAGGCCGCCACGTGGCGGTAGTCGTTTGCTTGCGGCGTGCGATAGACCCACACCGAGCTGTCACCCACGTCGTAACGGCTGTCCAGACTCGCCGAGCGGAGTGCTGAAAATGCCTTCTGGCCCTTCTCGAGCCACTGCTGGCCCCGGGGTGAAACGATAAATCCAAGCATCTTGCTCCCGTGCAGAGTCCATTTAGAGCGGCACTTCGAATGCTAGTTCACCATGAGCGCGCGTTGGTTCGATGGAAGCTGCGTTTACGGCGCCAACTGGCAGCCAATTCGCCATGCCCGGGAATTTGCACGGTCAGACGATCCTTCGGCACGAGCAGGATCACCGCCCATGCCCGTCCTGACCCCGGTACCATCCCAAGATCAATCCTTGGCGAGTGTTGCCGAGCCTGCGCTGTGGCTGCCACTCAAAGGAAGTCAACCTGGACGCAATGGATGAGCCTGTCTCTGCTCGGATGATGGTGTCACGGGCAGCCACGGCTCTTGCCCCCACTTCAATGTTCTATCTTCTCTTCGCAACCGAGTGGCAGACCAGTCGTTCTGGCCCATTGGCAGTCAGCGTCAGTCTGCACGGCAGTCTTGACATCGGTCGTCGGGCGAAACCGATCTGCTCACCTTTTGCAGTCGACGGGCCGGCACGCCACGTCGGCCGAGGTGCCGGGCGCGCGGTTCAAGGCAGACGTCGGTGCTGAGGCGCGCCGTGACTGCGCTGCTGGCCGGCATGGCGGCGGTGTTTGCACTGGTCCTGTCGCAGGCACACCCTTTGGCACCCCTTGCCGTAACGGCTGTCGTTGCAGGACTTTCGGCGCTGGCTTTTCTCAAGCCGCTTTACCTGACATCGGTTTTGCTGGCGCTGTTGCCCTGGATAGGCCTGATGCCATGGACGGGCTGGATCGTGGTCGAGGAACTCGACCTGGCGGTGTTGGCGGTGGCTGCGGGCGGTTATGCGCGCCTGGCCGTGTCGAGTGGCGGCAAGCGCGCCTCTTTCAACTCTCCGATGCAGCCGACACTGAACCGGCGAAGCCGGCACACGAGCCTTGCCTGGCTTTACTTGCTGCCATTGGCGGCGTCGACCTTGATCAGCATGTTGCGCGGGCTGAGCGAGGCGGGAGAACTCATTCCAAGTTGGTGGCAAGGGTACAGGGAGCCCCTGAACAGCCTTCGCCTGGCCAAACCCGTGCTGGAGGTGGCACTGTTGTTGCCGCTGTGGTTGGCCGCGCAGAGAACCGACGGTGTTCGCGCCAGACGAATCGTCGGCTGGGGCTTCCTTGCGTTGCTTGCAGGCACGGCACTGGGCGTGTGGTGGGAGCGCCTCGCCCATACCGGACTTCTCAACTTTTCATCTGACTACCGAGCTACCGGCACCTTCTGGGAAATGCACGTGGGCGGTGCAGCGCTGGATGCTCTGCTGGTCGCTGCATTGCCTTTCTGTACGGTTGCGTTGTGGCGCGAGCGCGGCGGCATGCGCTGGGCGGCGCTGGCAGCACTGCTTGCGCTGGCTGCTTACGCGGCGCTCGTGACCTTTTCGCGCATCGTCTATCTGGCTGCGCCGGTGGCGGTGGGCTTGGCCTGGTGGTTGCAGACCCGCCAATCGACGGCAGCGATGCAGGCAGGCCGGCCCAGGAGTGCGTTCAGCGCCGCTTTCTGGCTGCTCCTGAACCTGGCAGTCGTCTGGTGGCTCTTCCCTGTTGCAGGCTACCGGGGCCTTCTCGCATGGTTGGGCGTGGCCGTGCTGGCCCTGATGTTGGCGCCGCGCTTGCACAGGTTGACCGGCACCTCCTGGACAGTGGGGCTGGCAGGAGCGATTGCAGGCACGGCCGCCGTCGCGGCTCTGGCGGTCGCGTGGCCCAAAGGCGCCTACCTGGCTTTTGCCGCCGCCTGGGCGCTGGCCCTGTTCGCGGGCCTGCGCAGGCCTTCTGTCACGAACAGTGCCGTTGCCATGGCGGGCTACCTTGCCGCGCTGTCAGCGCTGGTTGCGGTGTGTGTTCAATGGGGTGGATCGCAGGCGTGGGTTCCATCGCTGAGCGTAGCCACTGGAGCGGCCTTGCTGATCATTGCAGTCTCGATAGGGCCATCGGCGGCCTGGCCTGATCGATGGCAATGGCAGGCGCTGGTGGTTTCTGGCATGGCGGTAACGGCCATCGTGGCCGCCGTGTTCAGTGGCGGTGCCTATATGGGTGGACGAATGACGGCGTCCTTGGACGACGGCGCCACCAGGACGGTGCACTGGTCCCGCTCACTGTCCTGGATGGGTACCACTGACTGGGTGATTGGCAAGGGCCTGGGCAGGTACCTGTCCAACCATGTGATGTCTGGCGCACCCGAAGACCAGGTAGGCGACCTGCGCCTCAACGCGGCAGGCGCCACGCCGGGCGACGTCGGCGATCAATCGGTGATGTTGACCAGCGGCAAGCACCTGATGGGGTTCGGCGCCATGTACCGCCTGTCTCAGCGTGTGGACATGCCGGCGGCAGGGACCGCGACGCTGAGTGTGCAGGTTCGCAATTCGAAACCAGTGGATGTGGTCGTCGAGATTTGCGAAAAGCATCTGCTCTACAACAACATCTGCATGACGGGACGCCGCACGCTGCCAGGCAGCGAGGGCGCCTGGCAGAAACAGAAATTCGTGCTGACGGGAAAAGTGCCACTGAGCCACGGAATCCCCTTCGCTCCGCGAATGGCCGTCTTCTCAATGGCCCTTGCACAGCCGGGCAGCCAGGCCGAGTTTGACGACCTGTTGCTTCTGGACGCTGCCCAGAACAGTCTGTTGGTCAACGGGTCTTTCGCCAGGGGCCTGGCGCGCTGGTTCACCAGCAGCGACCATCACCACATGCCCTGGCATGCCAAGAACCTGGGCGTGCACCTGCTGTTCGAGCAAGGCTTTCTGGGGTTGTTGAGCTTTGCTCTTGCGGCCGCCGTGGCTTTGTGGCGGCTGTGCCTGGGCGCAGCGGCCGGCCACAGCCTGTCGCCCGCATTGGCCGGCGGACTGCTCGGTGTCTTGGTGGTCGGTGCTGTCGATAGCTTGCTGGACATGCCACGTGTGGGCTTTGTGCTGTGGCTGATGCTTGCCATCGCATTGGCACTGCCCCGCGCGCGAGTCCCTGAGTCGCAGCTCGACCTCAGGCAGCGCGGCGCAACGGGTCGCAAGCCCCAGAAGAATGCATTGCGTCACGAGGGGCCGGGTTCGCAGCCTCTCGTCCGGTCGCTTGAAGAACCCAGCCCCTGAAGACTGCGGCCCCGCTCGCTCGCGGGGAAGACGACGGTTGCACCGCAACTCTGTGCGGCGAAGCACGCACCATCCGTCCCACCACACCTGAAGTTACAGATCGACACCGTAACCCACCTCCATTTCGCATGAGCCCTGCCGACATCTAGACGGTACCTGCTCGTCTTCTCGACCAGGACGCTGGGAAGGAAGAGGCAGCATGAGCGAGATTTCACGTCGAATGGCACTGAAGGGTGTTGCCGCATCGGCCACCGGTTGGCTTGCAGGATGTGGTGGCGGGGGCAGCCAGGAACCGTCTGCTGCAACAGTGCCAACAGAGAGTTTGGCCGCTGCATCGGTTGCCATTCCGGTGCCCGCGCCTGCGCCGACTCCGGCGACCGTGCCCGAAATTCCTGTCGCGCCCGTTCCAGCCACTCCGATTCCAATTCCCGCTCCTGCTCCTGCTCCTGCACCTGCACCTGCACCGGCACCGGCACCCGCTCCTGCACCGGCACCCGCTCCTGCACCGGCACCGGCTCCCGCACCCGCACCCGCTCCTGCACCGGCTCCCGCTCCCGCTCCCGCACCTGCACCCGCACCTGCACCTGCACCTGCTCCATCGCCAACACCGAGCGGACCGATTACGGTGGCTATGGGCTACGACCGCGCCACACCGGAGCAGATAAGCCTTCGCTGCCCGATCACCGGTGTGCTGGCCAGCAACGCCACTGCCAAGGCCGAATACAGGCGGGTGGGAGCCTCAACATGGATCGACGGTGGGCTGCTCTATCGCGCCCGCCTCACGGACATGGGAAGCCTGCCCGCAGATCTCGTTGGCAAGGTCGGAGAAAGCTTCGTCGGTTGGATCACGGACCTGTCGGTCGGGGTCACCTATGACGTACGCGTGCGCGTCAATCAACCTGGAGTGGCGGAACAGATCATCTCCGGCACGCGTGCCACACGCTCGTTGCCGGCTGCGGCGCCAGTGGTCACCAAGACCTGCACGCCAGCCAACTTCACCTCAGTGATACTCACCTTGGTCCCAGGCGACCACCTGCGCTTGAGCGCGGGATCGTACGTATTGAGTGCCCCTTTGGTGAGCGTTCCATCGGGCACGGAAGCGCGACCCATCTACATCACGGCAGCCAACCTGGGCGATGTGACGATCAGCCGCAACACCGACGTACTTCTGGTACCCAACAGCGACCACGTCGTGTGGGAGCGCGTGCGCTTCACAGGCTCGAACCAGGACAGCGGTATCAACGTGCTGTCCAAATTCTGCGTGCCAAGCACGACCCGCCGCAACAAGGCCTGGACGTTCCGGTACTGCGAGATGACAGGCTTTGATTCGGCGATCAAGTGCTTCGAGCCGGTGGACGACTTCCTCGTCTACGAGTGCCTGATTCGCGGCAACAACACGTGGTCCGCAACCTATGGCGATCCGATCAACCAGACCTGGGACGACAGCGGCTTGCAGTTCCCGGGCTCGGGAAATGCAGCATGGGCGAACACCCTGAGCGGGTTCGGAGACACTTTCCGCTGCCACACGAGCCTGGGCATGCGGTTCACGGCAGGCAACTACTACTGGCGCAACCGCGTGGAGTGGGGAGGCGACAACGCCTTCGAAGCCGACGACGCTGCGGGCAACGTGGCAGCCTACGACAACCTGATCTGCAACAGCGGCGACATGCTGTCGGTGGACGGAACCTATGGGCCCACCGGGTTCTTCCGCAATCTGTGCATCAACACCACCCGTGGCCCGATCAAGGTCACGAGCAAGTCCATCAACACACGCATCCTGAACAACACCTTTGTCATCGGCACCAAGTCCGCCTCGTCAGCCCATGGACTGCTGACGCCCAGTGCCGATGGACAAATCGCGCTGGAATATCGCAACAACCTGTTTGTCTACAGTGGCCCCGGCAACCTGATCCACTGGTCTTCACCGATGATGCAAGACACCTGGGGAACCAATGGGTGGACGGCAGGCGGCATCTTCATCAACGGCGCGGGCAGCTGGTCGAACCTGGCGGGCGCCAAGGCCGGCAACCCGGCGCGATTCGCCGCCGACGTCTTGCTGCCTGCGCAGCCCTTCGCCGAAGCCATCACTCTGGGCAGCAACTACAGCACCATCTACGCAGGCAACCCAACAGGTGCGTTGCTGGCCGGGTCGGTTGCGCGGAATGCCGGCTCGGTCATTCCTGGCATCACCGATGGCTACAGCGGTACCGCGCCGGACATCGGCGCCTTCATCACCGGCCGCACGGCCGCCGTCTATGGTCGCTCCAGCGACGTGCGTCCAGTGGTCTCAGGGGCACTTTCAAGTGCTCCTTCCAGTGCACCTGCTTGGCTGGCCTTGGCCGCGGTAGGCACTTGGAACATAGTTCCGACAGCCAATACCTGCGCCTCGCAGGACCCCGCCAACGACCCGGTGGCAAACCCCAACTATCCGAATCAACCGCCTTGGCGCTACACCCTCAACGGCACACAGCAAAGCAGCGGTGGGTGGAGCCGCATCATGGAGGCTTGGTCCGGCGCCTGCTTCGACACCACCGGTGGCATGCTGCACATCAATGCTGCGGGCGGCCATACCGATTACTTTGGCAATGCAAGCGTGCGCCTGCGCTTGAACAGCGCCGCGCCCACCTGGGAGCGCTACAGCAACCCGAGCATATTGCCCAGCTACAGCGGTAACGAGAGCAGCGGCCGCTACAGTGACGGCACTCCGCGCAGTGGCCACACCTATGGATGCCCGGTCTATGTTCCTGGTCTGGGTCCGGTGTTGTCAAACCAGCAGGCCATGGCCAGTTCGGGCGCTCAGGGCGCTGGCGAGGTGGTGTCCTTCAACGAGAACACGGGCGCAGCAACCTACTGGGCGGCCAGCACGCCTGGCGTCGGCGCTGGCGCCTCGTCCTGCTGGGACGGCGACCTCGCCGTCGTCTGGCATCGCCCCCACGGCAGTCAGCCGATGCGAAAGTGGAGCCACACGAAGAGCCCGCAACATGTGGTGGTCGGCCCCACGCTGTCATGGAACGGCGCAACCAGCATGGTGCACCTGCGAGGTCTCGGATGTGTGCTGATGGGCAACGGAGACGACGACGACGGTGTGCTCAGGCAGTCGGTGGTGGGAGGCTGGTGCGTGTTCGACACGTCAACGGGCAACATGCACTACCCGAGCTTTGTCGGTGCAACAGGCGCCGGGCCGGCACCCACCCTTGGGGTATGGCCTGGCAAGTGTCAGCCCATGTGGGACGCAACCAGACGCTGTGCTTATATCTGGGACAACCGCACCAGCACGACGCAGATCGTCCGCCTGACCCCCGGCGCCAACCCGCGCACCGACCCCTGGGTCATCGACACACTGACGGTCGCCTTGAGCAGCGGCATCGTGCCCACCGCCGCCCAACGCCTGGGCACCTACGGCCGGGCCTGGTTCTGGCGCGACTGCGTGTTCGTCGTCAACGCCGTCAACGAATCGGTCTACTTCTTCAAGGTCGGATGAAGCACGCCAAAGGCGCTGGTGCTTCGGTTGCCACCGCCTTCGATGCACCAGCAGATGCAGGCCGAGAGCCCGAGGCGGAGCGCCGAGCCCGTGTTCACCACCCGCCTGCGCCGTGCGTTGCGGCTCAGGCGGGCTGGGCTGCGCCGATCTCGGCAACCTTGAACTGCGTGTTGCCTCGGCTCAGCAGCAGCCTCATCGTCCATCTGGACAGCGACCTGTCCCATGGCGTGAATCGTGGCAACTGAAACACATCATCACCCGTGCGGGCAACGCCCACGGCGGTGGTAACCGCCTGCTGGAAGCCCAGCTCGCGCGCGATCGCGACGTGTCTCTGGTCGTAGTCGCTAGCGGGGCGGCCGTTCGGGTAGGCGAGGGTCACGACCGGCGTCTGCGTGAGTTGTTGCAGCGCGTCCCGCCCTTGCTGCAGTTCTCGCCGGGCCTCACTGTCAGACACCGCAGCCAGAATGGGATGGTTCACGGTGTGGGCTCCGATTTCCATGCCGGCCCCATGCAATGAGCGCACCTGCTCGCTGCGCATCATCAGCGCCTGCGACAACTCCGGGCTGCCGCAGGACTTGTGCAGGGCTTTCAGCAGGGACTCCCGGCCACCAAGATCCTTGTACTTGATCAAGGGTATCAGCCGCGCGATGGCGGTCCGGCGCTCTGCCACGCTTTGGGTGGGCAAACCAAGCACGCCGAGTTCTTCCACTTCGATTGAAGATCGCGCAGTGTGGCGGATGCACTCGATCACGGTGTCGTTCCACATGCGGCCACCGTCCAGAAATCCCGTCGCCACAAAAAAGGTGGCCGGCAAGCCGTGCCGCTGCAGGATGGGCAACGCAATCTCTTCGTTGTCTGCGTAGCCATCGTCGAAAGTGATGGCCAGCGCCCGTGGTGGCAATCGCGATTGCTGCAAGCTGCGGACGGCTTCTGCCAAGGGCATCACATTGAAAGCCTTGGCCACCGTGGTCATCATGCTGTCGAATCGTGGCGCATCCACCTCGGTCGGAAAAAGCGGATCAGGCGCTGGCAGCACGCGATGAAAGATCAGGATGCTCAGCCGTGGGCTCTGCGAGAGCGAAGCGGCAGTGGTCCATGCCCGCGCTGCATGGGCCAGCAGGCGATGACCTGCACTCATGTTCGAGGGCTGGGCCAGCCACCGGCTCGAGCTGCGCTCGTCAGCGAGCCGGTCTCGTGCGGCACAGCCACCATCGGCGTCGGGGCCGGGCTCTTGAGCCGGGCCTTCTGCGCTTCCCGAACCGTGGCATCGGTCACCACGACGATGGCCATGATGTAGAACGTGACGTCCAGGTGCATCAATGACAGGAAGGCACCTCCGGCGGCAAAGCCCATCAGGCTGACCTGGCTCATGCGCATCAGCAGGGGCACCCAGTCGCTGAATTGAGGGTCGCCCTCCGCACACTGGATGGTCCGTGCCGCCATGCGCCACGTCATGAAGCCGAGCATCAGATACAGAATCAAGCCCACATAGCCGTGTTCGCCCAGGGCCTGGAGGTAGATGCTGTGCGCCACCCACACAGTGCCCGTAAAGGCGTTGTAGGGTGCCTCGGTGGGGGCATAGCGTCTGAAGACGTTGAGCGTATCGGTTCCGAAGCCTCCACCCACGAAGGGCCGGTCCAGACTCAGGTTCCACAGCGTGATCCAGGTGTAGATGCGCGACATGGCCGAGGTGTCCGACTGGTAGGACTTGATCGTGTCCATGCGGTTGCTCCAGCTGTCAGGCATGAACGCGATCCCCAGCAACACCGCCACACCGATGGCCAGGCAGGCACGCACGGGATGCTTGCTCTTCAATCCCAGCAACGAGGCCATGGCCAGCAAGGCCAGCAGCGCACCACGCGACTGCGTGCCCAGAACCGCGAAAGCCATGAAGAAGAGGCTCGCGCCAATGGACAACTTCACCCACTGCCTGGTGCTGGTTTGCATCAGATAGAACATCAAGGGCATCATCATCACCAACGCCACGGCCAACGCGTTGTTGTCTTCGATCATGCCGCCGGGTGCCCCCCACACCCGTATGCTGCCACCCGTGACAATGGTGCCCAAACCACCCTTGACGCCATAGTAGGCCACCGATGCCACCACCACCCACACCAGCAATTCGATGTGCTTGCGGTCGCGGATGAGCATCAGCGTCACCAGCACCATCAGGTGGATCTTCATCACGAAGATCCACCGTCCCAGCACCCAATCGGGCACACCGAGGGCGAAGATCGACGTCACCGACATCCAAACCATCAGTGACATGTAGACGGCCGTGAGGCCTGTCATCGGAAATGGCTTGCGCTCGCGGCGCGCAAACAGAAACCCCGTCAGCGTGACGATGGCAATCAACTGGGCAAAGGGAAAGCCGTTCGCGAAACCCCAGGTGAGCTTGTGGGGGTTCATGATCGACACCCAGGCAAACATCAATGCGCCCACCCAGGGGCGCTTGAAGGCCATCGGCAGCAATGCCGCCACTATCAGGGTCAACAGTACATCACGCATGGTCGGGCCTCAGGCCGGGCGGATCGAAAACGCGCCAGACTACCAGTTCAAGCCCTGCACCGCGGCCACCAGCTCACTGGCGTTGGAAAGCCGCGTGAGGTCCAGCACCTGCTGCTCGGCACGCAAGCAGCGCTGCAGGGCATCGGTGACGGTCTTGTCGCCCAGAGCCACCACCAGCAGCTCGCTTTCCTTGATCACAGCCTCGACGTCAGCGCGCACCAGTTGCCCGATGTGCGGCAGGTGCTGTTCAATGTAGCGGCGGTTGGCACCGAGCAGCTGCGACAGGTGCACATCCGGGTCGTAGATGCTCAACTGCAAACCCTTGCCGATGAGCTGTTCCGCCAGCGTGACAAGAGGACTTTCGCGCAGGTCGTCGGTACCGCTCTTGAAGCTCAGTCCGATGAAACCGATGCGCTTCTTGCCGCTGGCCAGCACCTTGTCGGCGGCTTGTGCCAGATGGGCCTGGTTCGACTCGAGGATGCTGGACAGCATCGGGATCTCGACGTCGTTGATCTTGGCCAGGTAACTGGTGGCACGCAGGTCCTTGGGCAGGCAGGACCCGCCGAAGGCAAAGCCAGGGCGCAGGTAGGCACGCGAGATGTTGAGCTGCGTGTCCTGGCACACCAGGTCCATCACCTCGAACGGATCAACGCCCAGGGCACCGCACAGGCGGGCCGTCTCGTTGGCGAAGGTGATCTTCAGCGCATGGAAGTTGTTGCAGCAGTACTTCATCATCTCCGCACTGCGCACGGTGGTCTGCAGGAACTTGCAGGGCAGGTGGCCGAAGAGCTCGCGCAGGCGATCTGCGGGGTGGTCGTGATTGGCGCCCAAGATGGTGAACGGCGGCTTGTCGTAGTCGCGGATGGACGAGCCCTCGCGCAGGAATTCCGGCTGGAAACACAGATGGAAGTCGACGCCGTCTTTCTTGCCAGACGCTTCTTCGATGATCGGCCGCAGCACGTCTTCCACCGTGCCTGGCACCAGCGTGGACCGAAAAACCACCACATGCGGGCTGGTCTTCTTGCGCAAGGCCCTGCCCATGGACGCTGCCAGCGCGAGGATCGCTCTTTGATCCTGGCTGCCGTTGGCCGCCGACGGCGTGCCCACGCAAACCAGCGAAAGCTCGCTGTCCAGCACCGCTTGTTCGCTGTCGGTGGTGACGCTCACGCGCCCGCTGGCAGCCACCTGCTGCATCAGCTCGACCATGCCCTCCTCGACCACCGGCGTCTTGCCGCTCGCAATGAGCTCCAGCTTGGAGCGGTCGATATCGACGCCAATCACGTTGTGACCATCACGTGACAGGCAGGCCAGGGACACCGCCCCCACGTAGCCGAGGCCAAAAATGCTGATCTTCATGCGCTGCTTTTCTGAGGTGAGGAATGGCGCTGGGCATGGCCCCAGACGCAACGTTCGATGATGCCGTCCAGGCGCTGCATCGAGCGGGGCCAGGCGTGATGACTGAGCATCCTGTCACGGCCAGACTGTGCAAGACGTGCGCGTTCAGTCGGATTCTCGACGATGCGCATCACCGCATCGGCCAGGGCTTGAGGCTGGTCAGCCACCAGGAAGTGCGTTTCCGCTTCGGCGTCGACACCGCCCGCTGCGGCGGTACCCGTCACCACCGGCACGCCCATGCCCATGGCTTCGAGTATCTTGTTCTGCGTGCCGCGGGCGATGGCCAGCGGCGCCACCATCAAGGCCGATCTGCGGATGTAGGGTCGCACGTCGGGTACCGACCCGGTGACCGTGACACCGGGCAGGTCACCGAGTGCTCGCATCTCGGGCGAGGGATCGGCGCCCACGATGAGCAGCTTCATTGCAGCACGCTTGCCCTTGAGCAGCGGCCAGACTTCCTTGCAGAAACGCGCCATGCATTCCTGGTTGGGGTAGTAGTCCATGCGGCCAATGAAACTGATGGTGTCAGCGTCGTACTGGCCGTCTGTGGGGCTGAAGTACCCGGCGTCCACACCGTTGGGAAACCAGTCGGTCTTGGCACCCGTTCCGTAGTCTTCCAGTGTCTGCCACTCGGCGCGCGTGGTGGCCGTGCAGACGTCGAAGCGCCTGGCCAGGCGCTTCTCTGCCGCCAGCATCTTGCGGCCTTCGTAGTGGTAACCCATCGAGAGCGGCCAGGGCTTGTAATGGGCATATTCCAGCCACTTCTGCGAGTCCATGTCGCCGAAGTCCAGGATCTTCGGGATGCCTTGCACATGTTCAACGTACTGGGCCACTGACGAGCAGTGCACGAAGATCAGGTCCCAGCGCCGGGATTTCAACAGTTGCTGCACCTTGGAGGCCAGCTCCGCCGAGTAGAAATAGCCCATTGACGAGGGTGTCGGCACGGGCAGCCTCACCACCATGCGCGCCCATTGCAGCGGTTCGCTCACCACCGAGACATCAAAGCCCCCACAGTGCGGTGCGATGCCTCGCCCTTCTTCGGCTTCCTCAGGTGTGCGTGCCAGCGATGCCACATGCACGTGGTGCCCTGCCTGCGACAGATGGCGGATCATGTTGAAGGGCCGGATCTTGCCGCCGCGTTTGGGCGGAAATGGGAAACGGTGGCAAAGGTACAGGATGTTCATGCAGCAGGCCCGGTCCCTGCGCGGGACAGGGCGTTGAATAGTGTGATCTGGTCTTCACTGGTGCGGTCCCAGCTGAACCCCTGCGCGTACTGACGCACCTCGGATCTCTGATTTTCGGCCGAACGGCCTTGTTCCAGCAGTTCCAGAACGGCCTGCGAGAAAGCAGCCGCCGTGCGCTCTTCCACGATGCGCCCCACCAGTGGCGACTGCACGATTTCTGGTACACCGCCCACGCGGGCCGCGACCACCGGGGTGCCGCACGCCATCGACTCGAGCAGCACGTTGGGCCAGCCTTCACGGCTGCTGGCCAGCAGCAACACATCGGCCGCGCTGTACCAGTTCACCAATTCGGTGTTGGGCACCGGTCCGACCAGATGCACGGCATGCGCCAGACCCAGTTCCGACGCCTGCCTTTCCAGCACATGCCTGTCGGGCCCTGAACCCACCACATAGAGCTGGGCGTGTGGATGTTGCCGGCGCACCATGGCCAAGGATTCGACAGCCAGTCGCTGCCCTTTGTGTTCGTGCAGGTTGCCCACGGTCAGCAAGACCGGCCCTTGACGGATGTCCAGGCCCCGCCGGGCCTCGGCTTGAAGACGGATGTGGAACCGGTTGAGATCGACGCCATTTCGCATGACATGCAGCCGGTCGGCACGCATGCCCAGGCTGCGCATGCGCTCTACCAGCGCCGCCGACACACCAATCGAGGCCTGCGCCCTGGACGACGCCCAACGAACCAGCAGGCGCGGAATCAGGTACTCGGGTATGAGATTGACGTCGGTTCCACGCGCCGTGATGGCCACCGGCTTGTTGAACCACGACCCCAGCATGGCGGCAGCCACTCCGTCGGGGTAGTAATAGTGCGCATCGATGACGTCGAAGTCGAAGCCTTCATCCAGCAGCTGCCGCAGTGCCGAGCGGGCGGACAGCGCCAGGAAGAACGGCGTTACGTTCATGCCGATCTTGGGCACAACGACATAGCGTGGGTGCAGGACATCGATGCCGTTGTGGGTCTCGCGCCGCGGCGTGGCAGCCATGGCTGCGTACTTGCCGTGCCGCGCATCGACCGACGGGAACCAGGGCACCGGCGCCACGACCTTGGTTGAAACGCCGCCCTTTGAGAGCAGTTCACGCAGGCGGGTTTCGACGAACACGCCGTGCAGAGGGCGGGCGCTGCTGGGATACAGCGTGGAGAAAAGCAAGGTCCTCAAAGCTCAGATCCTGCGCAAGTGCCGATGCACATGCCAACTGGCGCCAATCCCGTTCCGGACGCGGACCCCTGGCTGAAGGCGTCGATGTGACAGAACCCCGTCGCAGCTGCAGGCAGGCGCCCGCGCCAACGGCTCAGAGAGGTGTTGCCCCTCCGGTCAGCCGCTTGAACGCCATCACCGATGTCCCCGGGGTCAGCACATGTCCCAGCCAACGCAGCAACGGCAGACCCCTCAACGCCGCTATCGCGTGCCGCGATGCCCATCCGTAGCCCGCGGTTTCGATGAGGTCGAAACGGTCGAAGCAGTCCATGGACTTCTGGCTGAGATACCTTTGCAACCCTGCGTAGGTGAACCAGTTCACCGCGGGGTAGCGAGTGTAGTTGGCCAAGTCGGGACGCGTGGTCACTGCCAGCCTCTCGAAGTGCTTCTTCAGCGGATGGGGGTACCAGCTGTAGAGCGGCAGGTTGAATTCCTGCTGCTTCGGGCACAAGGCGTTTGTCGTGCTCATGTACAGCACCCCACCGGGAGCGAGCACACGCACCGCTTCCCTGATGCAGCTCTCCCAGTCCTGCACATGCTCCAGCAACTCGAGCATCATGCATACGTCCATCGACCCATCTTCATAAGGCAGCTTGGTGGCCGTGCCAAGGTCGAACTGGACGGCAAGACCGGCCGATTGCGCACGCTCGCGGGCAACGCCCAACAAGGGCTCATTGACGTCCAGGCCAGTGACGCTGTGCCCTTGCTCGGCCCAGACCAGCGCATGCGTTCCAGCATTGCAGCCGATGTCGAGCACACGAAGCAGGTCGGTAGACCGGCTCTGTCGCGCCCGCAGCGCCAGAACCTTGTCGCGCAACCGGACGAAGTGCCGCAGCACGGGCGCAGATGCACTTCGCTCTTCGTAATAAACCCGGAAACGTGAGTCTGAAGAGTGATCCAGGCGGTGCGACGAGCTAACTGGAGACATGAGATCTGCTCTCGGCTGAGTGAGCGCCGAGTATTGAATACATGCCGCCAGCGCGGTTGCACGGGACCCGCCCCGCTCGCGGGGGGGTCAATGATCTTCACGGTTAGCTTGAACCCCGCCAACAGGTCGCTGATCCGGCTGCAACCAACTACAACAGCTGTCGACAGGCTGCTGACCCGCCAGCGCCTTTCAACAGTTTGCGAGGCGTGGAACACACCTGCCCGCTGCGAGTGCAAGGCGATCAAGCCGCTTGCGCGACGCGGTCGGGCATCATGGCGTTGCGCAAGAACGCGTCAAACATCAGCATGGTCCAGATGGCGGTGCTGTAGTCGCGCTGACCACTCTCGTGCTGTTCCACGATGCTGCGCATGGTTTGAGGGTTGAACATGCCGCTTTCCAGCATGGCACCACCCAGCAGCGAATCCCGCACCCGCTGCCGCAGCGGTCCACGGAACCAGCGCGCCAAGGGCACCGAGAAGCCCATCTTTGGTCGGTACAAGACGTCGTTGGGCAGGTGCGACTCGTGCGCCTTCTTGAACAGATATTTGCCGGTGGCACCGCGCAGTTTCAGGTCGGAAGGCAGCGTGGCCACCCACTCAACCAAGGGATGGTCCATCAAGGGCTCGCGCACCTCCAGCGAGTGCGCCATGCTGGCGCGGTCAACCTTGGTGTTGATGTCGCCGACCAGATAGGTGTGTGTGTCGATGTACTGGATCAAGGCCAAAGGGTCATCGGTGTTTGCACGCGCAGCGTGGCGCCTAAACACTTCTTCGGCCTTGTAGCCACCCAGTTGCTTCATGAAGCTGGGGCTGAACAACTGGCTGCGAATGGGGTCGCGCACAAAGCCCATGGTGTGGAAGTAGGCTTGTACCGAGTCACGGGCCATGCCTTCGAACGTGGTCTTGGCGCGCAGCATCCTCGGTGCCCAGTCGGCCTTGGGGTAGACGCGCCCCAGCATGCCGAACAAGGGCCCGCGCAGCGACTGTGGCAAGGCCGATCGCATGCGCTCTTCCATCATGTGCATGCGGTAGCGTCGGTAGCCACCAAAGGTCTCGTCACCGCCGTCTCCTGACAATGCCACCGTGACATGCCTGCGCGCCAATTGGCAGACACGGTAGGTGGGAATTGCCGAGCTGTCGGCGTAAGGTTCGTCGTAGAGGGCGGCCAAGGTGTCGATCAGATCGAAGTCGTCACTGCCGACGGTTTCGACCATGTGGCGGGTCTTGTAGCGGTCCGCCACCATCTAGGCAAATTCAGACTCGTTGTACTGCGGGTCATCGAAAGCAATCGAGCAGGTGTTGACCGGTCCGTCAGACAGGCCAGCCATGGCTGCCACCACGGCGCTGGAGTCAACACCTCCCGACAGGAAAGCTCCCAGCGGCACCTCGGCGATCATGCGCAGACGAACCGACTCACGCAGACGGTGCATGAGTTCCTCTTCGGCATCGGCTTCGCTGATCTTGTTGTCGCAGGTGAACCGCACATCCCAGTACTCGCGCGGCTCGGGCAGCGGCTGGCCTCGGCGGATGACCAGAGTGTGCGCAGGCGGCAGCTTGCGGGCCTGCTTGAAAATCGTTCGCGGCTCGGGCACGTATCCCAGTGCAAAGTATTCTTCAACGGCACAGGGATCGATTTCTCGTTTGAGACAGTGACCGCGGTCGTCAAAGGCCATCAGGGACTTCAGCTCAGACCCGAAGAGGAGGGTTCCGTCATCGAGTACCGCGTAGTACATCGGCTTGACGCCCAGACGGTCGCGCGCGAGGAAGAACTTCTGCTGGTTGCGGTCCCACAGCGCGAAAGCGAACATGCCACGGAACCGTTGCACACAAGCCTCGCCCCAGGACTCCCAGGCATGCACGATGCACTCGGTGTCGCTCTTGGTGTGGAACACATGGCCCAGTGCCTGCAGCTCGGGAATCAGGTCCTGATAGTTGTAGATCTCACCGTTGAACACCACCACCACCGAGTTGTCCTCGTTGAACAAGGGCTGTTGACCCGTGGCCACGTCGATGATGGAAAGGCGACGGTGGCCAAGACCAACGCCGGGCTCCAGATGCAGGCTGCCTTCGTCCGGGCCGCGGTGGGTCTGCGACTCGTTCATGCGGTGAAGCGTCGCACGCTGCACCTCCCTCGCGCCGCGCGTGTCGAAGATTCCGGTGATTCCACACATGGCGTTCAGTGCTTCCTGGTTTGGTGGCCGGCGCGGGCCAGTTCTTTGTCGTACAGGGCCTGGTAGGCGCCCACCATGGCAGGCAGACTGAATTTGCTTTCGACCTCGCGGCGTCCCTCTGCTCCCATGGCCTGTGAACGGTCGCCGGCATCGTAGATCTTCAGCAGCGACTGCGCCATGCCATCAATGTCGCCTGCTTCAACCAGCAGCCCGGTGCGCCCCTGCTGCACCAGTTCGGCATTGCCCCCCACATCGGTGGCAACCACAGGCAATGCGCAGGCCATGGCTTCCAGGATGGTGTTGGAGATGCCTTCAGAAAGCGACGGCAGGACAAAACAGTTGAATCGCCGCATCAGGCCCGGAATATCGGCACGCTCACCGGGAAGCCAAGCCAATTTGGCCAATCCGGCCCGGTCCAATATCGCCTGCACCTCCGCTCGAAGTGGACCCTCGCCGACCAGTACCAGCCGCCACACGCCTTTCAACTCGGGCTTGAGCGAAAGCGCCCGTGCAAATGCGTGCGCAAGCAAGGCAGGATTCTTTACCCCCTGCATGCGACCGACGTTTCCAATGACCCAGGATGTGGGTGGAAAAGGCCAGTCGTCAGGCGGCGGGGCATCGCCCGCCAAGGCAGGCCGGAACCGATCGGCGTCGACGCCGTTGTATATCTGTTCAATTCGCGCCGGCGACACACCAACCTTGTCGACGAGATACCGCTGCAGATCACGCGAGAGCGCTACGTATCGATGTATGAACGGCGAGTACAGGCGCCGCGCGTACTGATGCCGTCGATTGAGTCCTTCGATGTCATCGATGTCGCGACCGTGTTCGCCATGTATGCGAGCAGCGCGGCTCGCTGCCGCCACCACGACCTGCATTTCCAGTGGGCCCAGGTTTCGTGTGTGCACGACGGCGGGCTTGATTTCCTTGAGCAGCTTCCAGACAGCCGAGTACTGAAAAACACCGTGTCCCGGCAACTTGTTCAGTGCGATGAACTGCGTATCTTTGCGGCATACACGATCCCTGAAGTGGGAGATGTTCTTCAGTGACAGGATTGCGTGCCGGTAGGCCTGCTCGGGCATGCCGTTGATCAGGTTGACCACGCCATTTTCAAGGCCTCCCGTGTCGAATCGGAAGACGACATGCAAGACCAACGGTCGGGGATCCCGAGCAACCGTCAAGTACATGGGTACATCAACGAGCCTGTGGCGCGACGAGCAGGGCTACAGACGCCAGACGGTGAAGCCGGCAGCCTGCAGCGCCTTGGCGTCGAACAGCGCTTTCACGTCCATGAAGGGCCCTCCGGCCACCAGCTTTGCAGCAACATCGTTGGGCTTGAGTGCAAGGTACTCGTTGTGCGCCACGGCAGCGACGATGGCATCGGCTTGGGGCAGATCGGACCAGCTGTGCAGCTTCACGCCGTATTCGTGCTCGGCCTCTTCGGATTCAGCCTGGGGGTCGGTGACGATCACTTCAATGCCGTAGCTCTGAAGTTCATGGATGATGTCGATCACCTTGCTGTTGCGCAGGTCGCCACAGTTTTCCTTGAACGTGAGGCCCAGCACATTCACCCTGGCCCCCTTGATGGGACTGCCAGCGGCAATCATGTGCTTGATGGTCTGCTCGGCGACGAACTTGCCCATGCCATCGTTGATGCGCCGGCCTGCCAGGATGACCTGCGGGTGGTAACCCAGCATCTCGGCCTTGTGGGTGAGATAGTAGGGGTCGACGCCGATGCAGTGGCCACCCACCAAACCGGGCTTGAACTTCAGGAAGTTCCACTTCGTTCCGGCCGCTTCCAGCACTTCGTTGGTGTCGATACCGAGTTTGTGGAAGATGATCGCCAGCTCGTTCATCAACGCGATGTTCAAGTCACGCTGCGTGTTTTCGATGACCTTCGCGGCCTCGGCGGCCTTGATGCTGCTAGCCCGGTGCACGCCAGGCTTGATGATGCGTTCGTAGACCTCGGCCACTTTGGCCAGCGTTTCTGGCGTGTCGCCGCTGACGATCTTCAGGATCTTGGTGAGTGTGTGTTCCTTGTCGCCCGGGTTGATGCGCTCGGGGCTGTAGCCGACGAAGAAATCCTGTTTCCACTTCAGGCCCGACTCGCGCTCCAGCACCGGAATGCACACCTCTTCGGTCGCGCCAGGGTAGACCGTGGACTCATAGACCACGATGGCGCCCTTCTTCATGTGCCGTCCCACGCTGGTGGACGAACCCACCAGGGGTCTGAAGTCAGGGATATGCGCCTCGTCCACCGGTGTAGGCACGGCCACGATGATGACGTCGGCCTCGGCCAGCATCCGTGGGTCGTCGGTGTAGACCGCATGCGTGGCGGCCTGCACCTCGGCGTCGGTCAACTCGCGGGATGGGTCGGTGCCGCGCTGGCAGGCCTGCACCTTGTTCTTGGCAATATCAAAGCCAATGGTCTTGATCTGCTTGCCAAACTCGACCACCAGCGGCAGCCCCACGTATCCCAGTCCGATGACAGCAAGGGTCTTCATGTCTTCCTCTTCAGATCAAAACTCGACAGTTGATAAATTCAATCAGCGGACCCGACCGCCGGCTTCCAGCGCCTTCAGAGGCGCAGCGAAACTGCCCAGGTGTTCACCCACCAAGCGCCGCAGGGCAAGATCCGCATCCTCCAGACCCTTGGCCGAGTTGCCCGCCGGGGCATAGAAGATCAGCACCGCCGAGTCGTCGGTGCGACCGGCCAGGCGGTGCATGGCCAGCATCAGCTTGGCCCGCACATCACTGGCCGTGTAGCTGTCCCCCCCCAGCCAGTAGATGTGCCAAACCAGCAATCGCTGCGCCGACGGGCTGCCCGGCGTACCAGGGCCGCGCATCAGCGTTTTTCTGAAGTTCAATTCCTGACCGGCAACGGCCACGCGTTGGCTGCCCGAAGTGACCTGGGCCCAATTGCTCTCTTCGACACGCGAGAGGCTGTTGTTAGAGGTCACCAGCTTGTTCAAGCGACCTTGTTCACGGTAATGGCCTGACCAGACACCAACCACCAGGGGCTCTGCCGCGCCGGCGGCCTGCGCGACATAGACGCGACTGTCGGTGCTGCGAGCGCCACCAAAAGCGGGAACCCATCCGGTGATGCTCTGCGGACCCGACGCCCATTCACTGCCCAACTGGACAGGAAGCCTGAGTGCCTGCAAGGAATCGGCACGAGGCCTCTCCAGGGCCCACAAAACAGCCTGCACACCGAAGAACACCGCCACCGTGGCAGCAGCAGCAGCCCACAGTGAGCCCAAGGGAGCTGAAGCTTCTGGTCGACCGAATGTCAGGGCTGCGGCGGACGATGCGGTTGGCGGGTCATTGGGCTGCGACCACCTGGCACCGATCATGAACATGACCCCAACAACCAAGCCGAAGAAGACCCAGCCGTATATCAGGTGGTCAACTCCCACGGCCAATCGGTTTCCGGACAGATGCCCCAGCATCACGATCATGTAGGCGCGAAGCCAATTGGCCACGACGGGAACGGCGATCGACACCGCCACAAACAGGAAACGTCGTTTCCAGGAGGTGTAATTCAGGTAGGCAAACAAGGTGCCGACCATGAAGGAGGCAATCAGGTAACGCACACCGCTGCAGGCCTCGACCACCGACCAGTTTCCCGACGGAATGACGAACTGCAAACCTTCACGGTAAACGGGGATTCCCGTGACCTGCAATGCCATGACCGTGAAGTCGGCCGTCTGCTCCATCATCAACGGCACCAGGAACAGCCCCATGGGAACCGAAAAATACAGGAACAGGAGCGGGAACAACAATACCCGTGTCACCGCGAAGCCGTAAACGGCGGGCACCGTCAAGATGATCAGGCTGACCAACGCCAACTCGGTGGCCGCATTGACCACCGCCAATTCGCCCACCAGCCACAAGAAACAGGCTGCTGCGATGCCGAACAGCATCCAGGGCTGCGGCCGCAACGGCAGATGGGCCAGCGCGAACCGCTGGCGCCAGATCAGCCACAGCGATATCGGCGGCACCAGGTAGGCGTGCGCAAAGGTCTCCGACCGGTCATAGGCGGCGATCATTTCGGCCACCGTGCCGCGGAACAACAGCAGCAAGCATGCGATGACCAGCAAGCCGGGCAACAAGCGCAGCGCGGTGTGAGCCGGGCGCGTGCCCGTGGAAATGACTGCACTCATGCGCTGACCCCTGCTGCCTGCGCCAAATAGCGATCGAGTCGTGCCATGCGTTCGGGCCAACTGTAGGTGGAACAGACAAAGCGCCGCGCTGCCTGACCAAGTTCCTCGGCACCGCGCCGATCTGTGAAAAGTCGCTCGAGTTGCGACACGAATCCGGATTCATCAGTGGCGACCAGCAGATGTTGGCCGTCCTGCGCCTGCAAAGACTCCGCGCACGCTGCAGTGGTCACCACAGGGCGGCCCATGGCCATGGCTTCCAACGCCTTGTTGATGATGCCGCGCACCACACGCAGCGGCGCCACCACGGCCGCCGCATGCTGCAACCAGGGGCGCACATCGGGCACGGCGCCCGCCACGGTGACACCAGCACCTGCCAGCGCGCGCACGGCCGCTGTCGGGTTGCGTCCGACGATGTGGAAATGAACCCGCGGCCAACGTTGGCGCAGCAACGGCAAGATCTTGTCAACAAACCAGCACACTGCGTCCACGTTGGGGTGGTAATCCATGGTTCCGACAAACACGATTGACAATTCGCCGTGAGCGTAAGGCGAGTTGCGACCCGCCAGCGTCTCGAAATAGCCCGTGTCCACGCCATTGCCCAGCACGTCAACACGCGCTGCACTTTCTGGTGCCAGCGATCGAAAAAGCGCGGCCTCGCGCAGGGTGGCAAACAGCGACAACCGGGCCTGCTGGGCACCGCGTCGCTCCTCCTTCAACAGGCACACCGACTCTCGCCGGTAGACCCAGGCCATCGGCCCGCGGCGGGAACGACCGTAGTCGCCCCATTTGGCAGAGTCGACGTCGTTCATGTCGGCAATCAGGGGCGCCGGCACCGGTTGCGCGTATTGCAGCATCGTCGATGAATGCACGATGACAGCATCCACCTTGCGCCTTGCGCTGGCCTGATGCACCCATCGAGCCATGCCCGCATCCCGGTAATACGCCACGGTCAACGGCTTGTTGCGCAGCAAGCCGCTCAGGCTGCGCAATCGCGCCACAGCGGGATAAAGGCGGGCCGCATGCAGGTCGGCACACATGGTTCGCACCTGCGGCACGTGTTGCTCGTCCCCGGCGTCATCGACGAAGGTACCCAGCATCAGGTGGTGTTGCTGACCCAGGTGGCGCAGGAGCTGATAGGTGTGGATCTTGTCGCCCTTGTCCGGAGGGTAGGGAATCCGATGCGTCAGCAGCAGGATGTTGGCCATCGCTGCTTCAGCCCAGCCCGCGCACGACCATTGGACCCAGCCAGTTGGCCACGCCCAGGGGCAGCCGCTTCCAGGTGGCAATCATCAGCTGGTACTTGGCATTGGCTGGGTTGTTCTGCGGCACGGCATCGCGCTTGTACAAACGGTACTCGTAGTGCAGAGGCTGGGGCTCGAAACCCCAGTTCTTCTTGAACGCGTAAGGGCCCGTTCCCTGTTTGCTGCGGCCGTAGTCGAAGGTCTTCAGGCCGCGCGCGCAGGCCTTGCGCATCAGTTCCCAGTACTTGAAGTCGTTGGCTGCCAGGTCTCGGGCGGCCACCTCGTCGCCCGCGTAGTAAGGCAGCACCTCATCGCGGAAATAGAAGCTCAGCACCGAGGACAACAACTGCCCTGTGGAACCCGTGACGGTGAGCACTTCGCAATCCTCGCCAAACTCCTGCTTCAGACGCTCGAAGTAGCGTTTGGGCATGGCAGGGGTGCCGTGGCGCAGCACGTTGTTGGCATAGACCGCAAAGAAACGGTCGACGGTGGCGTCGATATGGCTGACCAGTCCGTTCTTGATGCCCTTGCGCACCATGGCACGCTGCTTGCGCGGGATGGCCAGCATGTTGGCTTCATCGTCGGGCAGGATGCCCTTGCGGAACGTGACGTAGAGGTCTTGTTGCGGCCAGTCATCATGGCGGCGGTGGACATGGCGCAACTCGAGGTGTTGCACACCCAGATCTCCGGCCAGACGCTGCGCATGGGCTTCCAGCGCCGCGGCGCTGGCTTCGTCATCAGCCGCCACGCCGCCATAGACCGCAAACGGCAGGCTCGTCAAGGCATTGCCGAAGAGCATGGTCTTGACATGCGCCAGCGGCAGGACACCGGTGATGCGGCCACCTTCCTGCGCGTACAGATAGTAGGTGGGATGCTTGAACACGTCCCGCAGGATGCGTTGCCAGCCGGCGCGGTGAAAAAACGTGGCGCTGGCACATGCCAGGACAAATTCGTCCCAGGCCCGTGAGCCTGTCTGGTCGTCGGGTGAAAGCAGTTCGATGGTCGGCACGTTGCTGCTCAATGGGGGGCCGCTGGTCGCGCCAGAAAGATCTCGTCCATACGGCCCCACTGGAAGTCGGCGAGCAAGCACTGCAGGCGTCCTTCCATGCGGGGGATGTTGACGTAGTGGCGAAAGCGCGTCTTCAGGTCAATGCCAGGGACTCGCGGCTGACCGGCATCGATCTCCCACGGATGAAAGTAGAAGATGGCCGGTTCGCGTTCCTGGCGATTGACACGGTTCAGCAACCAGCGCGAGGCCGCGTACGGCAACAGCCTGAAATAGCCACCGCCACTGGACGGCAGATTGCGCTTCATCATGCGCACAGTGGTCACCGGAATCTCCAGCAAGCCCGAGCCCACACGGTAGGCAAACCGCGGCGAATCGGGCATGCCGTAATGGTCATGCTTGATCGGGTAGACACTGCTGCTGTAGCGGTAGCCCGCGCGGTCGAGGACTTCAAAGGCCCACAGGTTGCCCACGCCAATCGAGAAACTCGGCGCCCGGTAACCGAGCACCGGTCGGCCACCCAGGTCTTCGAGCAGGCTCTTGGCCCGCGTGACGTCCTGAGTAAACGCCTCGCGGGTGAGGTCGCTGGCCCTTTCGTGGCCATAGCCGTGGCTGGCCAGTTCGTGACCGCCGGCCACGATGCGCCGAACCATTTGCGGGTAACGCTCGGCAATCCAACCCAGCGTGAAGAATGTGGCCCGCACCTCGCGTTCGGCCAGCATCGCCAAAATGCGGTCCACGTTGCGTTCCACGCGGCATTCGGCAGCATCCCAATCTGCCCGCGCGATGTAGGGAGCAAAGGCCGAAACCTGGAAGTAGTCTTCGACGTCGATGGTCAGTGCGTTGCGCATCGTGGGCGGTGCCATAGGCTCGATTCGTGTCACGTCAGGGCGTTGAATGATGGTTTGTGCCAGGTCGGTTTCTGGCAGTGCGGCTGGGGACCTTCCGCCCCTGCCACCGCAGCCGTCAAGCCCGATCAGGGACCGGGCTCGGCCGCGGGCTTCTTCACGGCACTGACCAACTGCTGCAGCATGTTCAAGGTCTGCAGGTTGATGCGCTCCATTCGCAAGAGGCTCTTTTCAAGCCGCTGCAACTGGTCGCCACGCTGGTCGGCCGTCAACGCTGCGATCTGCTGCGACATGGCTGCGGCGCTCTCGCCACTGAGGGCCACCTGGCTCAGATCCACATCCAGCATCGCGCCGGCCATGCCACCGGGCATGGTGGGCTCGGCGCGCAGCGATGCTGTCGCCGAGGGGTTGCGCGCAGGCACGGTGTTTTCTTGCTGGAACTCCTGCACCACCTCTTTGACGTCTTCAGAGGTCAGATGGCTGCGCCCGGCCAGAAAACCGGCCAGCAGCAGACGATCACAAAGCCCATTGATGCGGCGCGGGATACCACCGCTGGCCTTGAAGATGTTCTCGATCGCTTCGGGGCCAAAGCTGGGCTTGTCCTTGGCGCCAGCACACTTGAGGCGGTGGTCGATGTAGCCGCGCGTTTCTTCCAGATCCAGCGGCCCGATATGGCACGTGGCGGCGACGCGTTGGCGGAACTGCTCCATTTCCGGTTGCTGCAGGATTTCGCGAAACTCGGGTTGGCCCACCAGGAAACTTTGCAGCAACGCCTGGTTGCCAAACTGGAAGTTGGACAACATGCGCAATTCTTCAACGGCACGCGGGGTCAGGTTCTGAGCCTCGTCCACCACCAGCAGGCAACGTTTGCCCTTGCTGGTCTGGCTGATGAGGAAGGCCTCGAGCGTGATCAGCAATTCCGACTTGGGCACGTCCTTGACGCGGAAACCGAAGGCCGCGCCGACCATGCGCAGCGTGTCTTCAGCACCCAGCTGCGTCGTCACCAGGTGACCCGTGATGACATTGCTGCCATGCAGGCCTTCGATCAGCGAGCGCAGCACCATGGTCTTGCCCGCACCGATCTCGCCGGTGATGACGATAAAACCTTCGTTGCGTGACACACCGTATTCAAGGTAGGCCTTGGCACGGCGGTGCTGCTTGCTGGCAAAGTAGAAATTGGGGTCCGGGTTGAGCTGGAACGGCTTGCTGCTCAGACCATAGAAGGCTTCGTACATGTCAGAACCGCATGCTCAGCGAGCCCGTCAAAGAGGTCTCGCGATTGGAGTTGGAGGCGCCGCTATAGACCCCGTAGCGTGCACCGACGGAGGCCGTGGTGTTTCGATTCATGGCGGTGGTCAGGTTCAGCGACACCGACTTCAGATCGCTGTCGGGCTGGTTCTGGCCGGAGTTGCGCTGCAAGGTTCCCGACAAGGTAACGCTGGTGATCGGCGTCAAGCGATGCGCCACCGAGGCATCAAGGCCACGTTGTTTGATGAAACCGATGCCGCGCTGCGAGCTCACGTTGTCCAGGATTTCTGTCGTACCCGAATTGGCGCGGACCGTGATCGTCGAGCGAGGCGCAATGTAGGTGTATGAAAGATCGTCTCTGCGCTGAAGCGTCACGGCAGAGGTTGCAAATCCGCCCCCCACCACCGTATTCGGGTTTTGCCCGCTTTGGCGCAAGAGCTCGAGGACTCGGATGAAACGAAGACCCACATCGGGTTCCACGGACTGGTATTGACGCATGTACAGCTGGAGCAGTGTCAAGGGTTGACCAACGCCATACGCGTCCCCGCTTGACGTGGCATCCCTGGTACTGGTGAAACGGAAGGTCGATCGGCGCAGACGATGCTCCAGCGCCACCTGGTAGCTGTCGCCGAAGTAACGCCGGTCGCCACTGAGGCTGACCACCGTGAGTGGAGACGGGGTCCAGCGCAAACCACCACCCCAGTTGTCATAGCTGCGGCTTTCGAGGGCACCCACGTTGGTGGACTCCTGCCCTGCCCGTGCCACCACCGTGAGGTCGGTATAGGGGGTCGCCGATATCGAAGCCGTGACACGGTAGTTGTCCGTCGCGCGGCCGCCCTTGAAATCCACGCGATCCTGGGTCGCGGAGAGGCCCCAACCGAGCAATGCACCGCGCCGCGGTGACGACAGGCTGAGCGAAGAGCCGACCGTGTAGGAGTCGCCAACCGAGGTGCCGCGCACCTCGGTGGCACCCGCCTTGAGGCGCAACTCGTAGTCTGCAAGGTCCCGCAGTTCACCGCGCACATAGGGTGATACCTGCAGGTTGAGCACCTCTTGCTGATTGCCGTTTGACGCAAGGCTGTCGGCAGCGGTCTGTTGCCCCAACGGCGACACACTTTGTTTGCCCAGGTTGGCGCGTGCATCGACATACATCCAGCCTGGCACGGCCTCGGCTCGCCCCGACGCGGCCAAGTTGTTGTCCACCGTGTTGCGATTGGACTGACGAGAATGGATGTTGCCCAAGAGTTGGTAGTCCAGCGTGCCCTGGATCCGGCCTGACTGCTTCGACAGTTGCAGCCCGGGCCCCAACTGCATCACCAGTTCGGCGGGCTGGCTGGGGCCGTTGCGGTTGCGCACGTCAATCAACTGCGCCGAGGCATTGAAGGTCGGCACAAACTGGTAAGCCCTCGACACCACAGCGTCCTGCGCCACGGCCTGCGAGCAGGTCAGACCCAGCCAAACCGCGCTGCGCGCGAAGTTGACGGCCAGCGATTCAGCGTGCGAGCGCTTGGCCGCCCGACGAACAGATCGGCTCTTCATCGTGGTCGTGACGCTCAGGACCCCACCTTGCTTGGGGCAGCCCCGGCGGAAACGCCCACCTGAGAGCCCGGCCCCGAGTCACCAGGCGGCAAAGAACCAACTCCGGAATCACCATCGCCGCCACCATATCCGTAGCCATAGTCGTAACCGTAACCGTAGCCGTACCCGTAACCGCCATAGCTGCCATAGCCACCAATGGCGTCGGGCCGGGCCTTGTTAAGCACCATCATCTTGACGGGGCAGGTCTCGATGGCCGCCAGGGCCTGCTGCACCGTGCCTTGCAGGGTGCGGTCGGCGTGCACCACGATCACGATCTGTCCCATGTGGGTGGCCAAAACGCGTGACTCCGTCGTCAGCAGAAGCGGCGGGCTGTCGAAGATGATGATGCGGTCTGGATAGCGCGTGGACATGTCGTCCAGCAACTTGGACATCGCTTCGCTCGCCAGCAACTCGGTGGCCTTGGCGTGCGGAGTGCCACTGGGCAGAATCGTCAGCTTGTCGACATTGGTACGCAGCAACACGCTGGCCATGTCGGCCTTTCCTTCCAGCAGGTCCAGCAAGCCCGGCCCTGGTGGCAGACCCATCATGCGCAGCAGCGATGGCCTGGCCACGTCAGCGTCCACCAGCATCACAGTGTGGTCGAGTTCCGCAGCCATGCTCATCGCCAGATTGATCGACGTGAAGCTCTTCCCCTCACCAGGCAACGCGCTGGTCACCATGATAAGGTTGCCGTGCTTGATCGAAGCAGCACCACGGCCAATGGCATTGGCGATCAGCGGACGTTTGATGACCCGGTACTGGTCAGCCATCTGTGATCGGGGCGCTGCCGGCGTGACGATGCCCGATGCAGCGATGGCCTCGAGATTCAGCACCACGCGACGCGACTGCGCCGTGGTGTCCCATGCACTGTCGGCGGTGTTCGCACGCAGCGCTTCCTTGTGCCCGCCCGGGGCGCCGGAGCCTGCCTCCGCGCCTGCAGGCGCCCTGGCGGAAGTGGGCGCGGACCCAAAGTCAGCAACTTCCGGCATCACGACCCCCGCTTGGCGAAGTTGCTCCAAGCGTTGCGCGGCTTGTTCAATCAGGCTGCTCATCGGTTCAACCCCCGTAGCGATTCATCAAGGTCATCGCGATCAAGCCCGCAATGAACAATCCCACCAAGCCTCCGGAGGCGGTCACAAATCTAAACAAGCCCACCCGCTCGCGACGCCGGTCCTCATCGGAAATCAATCCCGTGACCACGCCCAGCAGAGGCAGGCCTGTCTTCGCTCGCAGTTCATTGCCATCGGAGAACGTCGGTCGCAACTGCGAGGCTGCAAATGAAAACAGCAGGCCCGCCGCCAGCGCACTGACCAAGGCCAATGGCAACAACAGCAAGCGATTGGGTGACACCGGCTTGGGAGAAACACGGGGCGGGTCGATCAACCTGAACTCGGCCACGCCTGAGGCAACGTCCAGTTCTCCCGACATCACAGCCGACTGGCGACGCGCCACCAGATCCTCGTAGTTCTTCTTCGTGATGGCGTAGTCGCGGTTGAGTTGGGCAGCCTCGGCTTCAATCTGGGGCGCGGTCTTCAGTGACTCCCTGATCTGCGAATAGCGACCTGCGTATTCATCCACTCGCGCCTGAAGGGCAGCCACCTGCACCTCGGCCGTCGCCATCATGCGGTTCAATTCCTGAATCGCCAGATTCTCGTTTGCAGCCGGCGCAGGGGGTGCGGGCGCAGCAGCAGCCTTGCGCTGCAGTTCGGTCACTTCCTTGGCCTTGGCGGCCTCCAGATCAGTCAGCAACCGCCTGGTGTTCAGCACGTCGGGATGCTGATCGGTGTAACGCTGCAGCAGGTTGTCCAGATTTCGCTTCTGCGCCTCGATGCGAGCGTCGATCTCTGGCGTAGAAACCGTCAGGGTAGATTCCTTCAGCAGATTGGGCAGCGCAGTGGCCGCTCCACTGCCACTGCGGGCTTCAGTCAATTGACGACGCGCCGCGTCACGCGACTTCTCAGCCTCGCGCAATTGAAGCTTGGCGTTTTCCAACTGGCCACCAATCTCGGCCAGGCGCGTAGCGACATCCTTGCCGTCGGGCCCCTGGCGGTCGAGATTGCGCAGCCTGAACTCCTTCATCCGCGCCTCGGCTTCTTCCAGCCGCGCCTCGAAGGACTTGATCTGTTCGGCCAAGAAGGTCTTGGCAGAGTCGGTGTCCTTTCGACTCGCTCCCAACCCGGATTCCACGAATATGGAGACCATGGACTGGATGACGCGTTTCGCCTTGTCCTGCTCCGCGTCGCGATAGGCCAACGAATACAGGTTGACGCCGCCAGCCGTCTGGATCTGGATGCCCTTCATCAGCCGCTCGACCAGCGCCTCTTGCTCGCTCTTGGATTGGCTCTTCAGGTCGAGGTCGGCCATGCGGATCAGCTTGTCCACGTTCGGACGGCTGAGCAAGGTGCGACTCAACATCGAGATTTGCTGTTCGACGTTGGGCTGCACCGCCAGCCCCGACATCAGCGGCTTCAGGATGGAGTCGGTGTCGACATAAATTCGCGCCGATGCTTCGTACTGGTCCGGAATGCGCCAGATGACCATCACCGCTAATGCGGCAACGACCCAAGCCACCATCACCGCGGGCCAGCGGAATTTCCACATGCCCCGTACGGTTGCGAGTATCTGTTGTGCTATTTCTTGCATCGCTGAGTAGATGGGGAGGCCGTGGCCTCGTTTGGACGTCCGGCGACATGCCAGTGTCGAAAGGGCCGGCTGGTTGCCCGGGCGCCCAATCAACCCAGGTGCATGCCGGCTCTGATAGGTGTTCTAGAAGAAACTCTGCGGAATGATGAGGATGTCGCCCGGACGCATCTCGACGTTGGCTGAAACATCGCCACGCTTGACCAGATCCTTGAGTCGCACTGCATACTGCTTGTTGCCGTCAGCGCCGCGAAGGATCGACGCGCCATTGCCATCGGCAAAATCGGTCAACCCGCCGACTGCGATCATGACGTCCAGCAGCGTCATCTTCTGTTTGTAAGGCAGGAACTGCGGCTTGGCAGCTTCGCCCACGACCCGGATCTGCTCGCTGTACGGACCCACGAAACTGGTCACGATGACCGTGACGACAGGATCCCGCACGTAAGTCGAAAGCTTCTTTTCGATGTCGCGTGCGACTTCCGAGGAGGTCTTGCCCTGCGCAACCAACTCATCAACCAGTGGGGCCGACACCTTACCGTCGGGGCGCACCGGCACAGATAACGAAAGCTCCGGGTTGCGCCAGACGATGATGTTGAGGTTGTCGCCGGCTCCGATCACATAGCTGTAGTCGGCCGATGCGATGCTCACCGGAGCAGCGGGCAACGGCGCCACGGAGCCAGCACATCCCGCGATGAACGCCGCGAACAGTGATGCGGCGACCAGTCGGACAACGGTCGTCAAACGGGCAGAATTTGTACTCAAGAAAACACTCCTGTCGGGCGTGGCGGTAAGAGCCCGCAACTGGGTCCAAGGGCTTGTGACGTGGCCCTAGAGGCGCCGAGCGACCAAGATTTCAAGCCTATCAAGGCTTGAATGATGTCATAGCCACTCTACCTGGGCGCGCATGCCGAGTTACAGGTTTGGGGGACGCAAGGCACTTTTTTCACGTTCAGTCACGCCGCGTCACGAACTGCGCTTTTTGCAGTTGAGAGCGCGACAACCGCGGCGGCAAAGCAGCGGATAACTGCAGCGAGGTCTGCAGCGAGGTCTGCAGCGCTCAAAATAGTCGTGAACGTTCGAGAGAGTGCGCGCGGCGCAGCACCTGCCGCAGCCGTTTCCAGGGGTCGGGCCGCAGGTGGTGAACGCGGTTGCGCTACACCGCGATCAGGGTGTGAGCGGAAGCCAACTGGTGTCGGCAGTCAAACCCATTCGTTCTGTTCGCACCGACTCTTCCCCTTGAGGGCATCTGCATGCAACACTGGGCAGCGCAACGAGGCGAAGCGGGCGGCCTGAAGGTGCCATGCTGGGTCGTCAGGTGAGATTGACTCTAGCCAGCGCTCCAACTACCAAGATTGAAGAAAGCCAATCCCATTCCAATATCGAGCAAGAAAATCATTGTTCAATTTGCATCAATTTCAGCGCCTTATTAAAATAAGACGACCAAATATGTAGCCTTCAAGTATATGGCAGCGTCATAATCAATAAATTACAAACTCGGCCCATCCTGATCCGAACTGTTGACTGACGAAATGTAATAATTAGCAGCCGCGTCTGAATCGAAATGCCTCCATGCAACAGAGCCTAAGCGGACATTGTACTGACCATCGACCGATATTTTCGCGATGTTTTTCGCTACCAAGGAATACCTTATGTTAGACAATAAAGCAGACATCAAGGTAAGAAATAGTCAAGTTCTGATATCCGAAGCGTGTTCGAAACAGGTCAATGATTGATCAATCGGTCCGCAAATGACCATCTGACCAATGCATTTCGCTTTGCCTGCGCTGTTCATCGGTTCGAGAAGCCGACTTCCGAGCCCTCGAGATCGGCGCCGTTTTAGCTAGGCGGCACTCAGAGCAGGGTTGGCGTGATCACCAGCACTCATGAGCAGCCGCAGACGAAATGGCATGTCTGCATGCGGCCACGCCCACTCTGAACCGGCCCTTGGCCGGCCCCGCCCGTCTGGTCAGCCCTGCGCAGGGCTCACCTCGGTCGATCGCTGCAAGTGCACTTCATGCGCGGACTGGGCCCGGCGATGGGCATGAAACAGCCCGCGCGTTCCAAGACGGAGACCTCTGGAGGACTCGATACCACCAAAAGGCACGCTATCCTCGCGATGTACCCCGGGGTCAAGGGGGGGGTAGAGGCAACATTTATGCGCCGCCGCTACTTACAATCAAGCTTGTCGGCGATACCGGTTGGAGAGTCAAGATGAAGAACGATGGCGAATTGAACAACAGCTCGGAAGAAGCACAAGCTGCAAAGGCACGCTTCACCGGCCTCAGCCGCCGAGCCCTGCTGCGTGCTGGAGCGGGTGCAAGTCCCGTGCTGCTCTCTTTGGCCAGCGGCCCCGTCGCTGCGAATCCTTTCGTCAACAACGGCACCTGCACGCTGGCATCATCGTTTGTGTCGGTGGCAACCTTCAAGAGCCGCAACCCCAATGCGACCTCCCTGAAGTGCTCCTCGCAAAACGCTGACTACTGGCGCGGCCTGGCTTCCACCGCACCGGCAACACCCGCTTTGAATGTTACCGTTTCTGCACTGTTGGGCAATACAAGCTCCGCTTACAACGTCATGTTGGTCAAGGATGTGCTGCTTGCCAACCTACCCAGCGGGTCGGTACAGACGACAGGCGAACTTGGCACGTTGCAGCATCTGATTGCACTGGCGCTGAACTTGAATGCAGGCTTCATCACAGCAGGCGCAGGCTTTGACTTGGCGTACCTTCAGACTCTATGGTCGAACTACAAATTCAACGGCAACCGCTACAAGAAGCCCGGGTCGCAGATCGACTGGGGTGACACCGAGATCATTGCGTGGGCGCGCCTGCTGCTGGGCTATACGCTGCTGCCCTGATGACACAGGTCCGCCTTTGATCCTCCACTGAGCGTGTCACGCGTCTCAACAAGCGCCGGCTTGTCTTTTCGGCGTTGGGACGGGCAAAACACCGCGGCGGTCTTTGACAACAACACCGTCAGCACCCATCTCGTCGGGGAATTAGCGGTAGCCATATTGGAGCTCGCCAAAGTGCATCCTGTCACGGTAGACGAGATCTTTGCAGCCCTTTTCGCAGCCAGCCCACTAGACTCTTCCATCACTGACATCGGTGGCGACCTCCAGCTGGTCGATCAAGCGATCATTGGATTGGTTGCTGCCGGACTGTTGCGCCGTGTGGAATGACTCTCAGACTCAGTGAGCTATCACTAACGCAAACCCGGCAGCGACTCAACAGCGCTATTGGCTTGCGTCTCCGCCTGGGTCCTTTTGTCGCCGCCGTTCAGACGCCTCTGTCCAACGTGGCGCAGTCCATCTACCACCTGTACGCGAGGTACGCGCTGGTTCACGAAGCGGAATTCACCGATTTCTCGGTAAGTATCCGTCGCCCCTCAGGCATTCGCCGCTGCTGGAACCCTCAGGTCACATTTGGCCTGGGTGGGCAAGAACCATTCAACCCACTGCCTGGAGATCAGGGTCTCCCACTGCTGGAGTGGGGCTTGAACTGGTGCGTTTATGGCATGTGTCATCAGTATCTGATCCTTCATGCGGCAGTGCTTGAACGAAACGGCCGCGCGCTGATCCTCCCTGCGCCGTCGGGGTCCGGCAAGAGTACCCTCTGCGCCGCATTGCTTTTTCGGGGCTGGCGCCTCCTTTCCGATGAACTCACATTGATTTGCCCGAAAACTGGGGAGTTGGTGCCGAATCCGCGCCCGGTCAGCCTGAAGAATAGTTCCATCGATGTGATTTCCAAACTGGAGCCGGGTTTGCGATTTGGCTCTCGCATCGAGGAGACCGTGAAAGGCATCGTGGCGCATTTTGCAGCGCCACCTTCCGCGCTCGAACTGGAGCATCAAAATGCGCTACCAGGCTGGGTGGTGTTTCCCAAATTCCTGGCAGGTTCGCCGACGCTCCTGCAACCTCTCGAAAAAGCGCGCGCCTTGATGCAATTGGCTGAAAACGCTTTCAATTACGACATTTTCGGTAGCGAAGGCTTCGATATGCTGGCCGACTTGGTCGATCGCAGCGATTGCTTTACCTTTGAGTACAGCAACCTGCAAGAAGCCATCGAGCTTTTTGCGCGCTTGGCTGATAGGGCCTCTGCGGACATGAGAGCGTGAGCAGATTTCTTCTGTCACCAACCCTCCCGACGAAACCGTGAAGTCAAGAGCGCAGAACCTGCTCATGTCGGCACTGCTTGACCCGGCAGGAACAGCGTCCTGGAACGGTCGCGACTGGACCTTGGCGCTCCACCAAGCGCGATTCACTGGCCTGGTTGGTCGGATGGCGGATGGTTTGCTCCTGGATTCGAAGCTGCCGGGAGACATCTGCCCTCGCGCAGTGCGCGGCCACCTGGAGGCGGCCCTTCGGGTCTGTAGAGCCCAGCGGGCGGAAGTTTCGCGCGAGGCTCGGTTCCTTGACCAAGCGCTAGCCAACCTTGGCGCCCCTGTGATCTTGCTGAAAGGGGCGGCCTATGCAGCAGCCGATTTGCCCGCTGCGCGAGGCCGCGTTTTTTCCGACATGGACATCCTGGTGCCCAAGGTTGCGTTAGCCAAGGCGGAATCACTGCTGGCCGTGCATGGCTGGATGACGACCGAAGAATCAGAATATAACCAACAGTATTACCGTCAATGGATGCATGAGTTGCCTCCGCTGCGTCACCTTCAGCGCGGAACCGTTCTGGATGTACACCACACGATCTTGCCGGAAACGGCGAGATTGCGACCAGATGCTGCGAAGTTGATCGAGGCGGCCGTTCCTCTTCCAACGACTCGGGTGCTGCACGTCCTCTCTCCGGTGGACATGCTGTTGCACAGCATGACGCATCTGTTCATGAATGACGACATGACCCACGGTCTGCGCGATCTTTCGGATCTGGATCTGTTGTTGCGCGGTCCGTATGGACAGGACAGCATCTGGGCACGCTTGTTGCCGCGAGCGCGTGAACTGAACCTCCAGCGCCCGCTGTTCTACGCATTGCGCTGTCTGCGTCGCATCACTGACCTCCCCATACCCGAGAAACTCCTGGCTGCAGCGGCTGAAGATGGCCCTGGCCAGCCGCTGGGGCGCACAATGGACTGGATCTGGTCGCAAGCGCTCTTCCCCCCTGCTCCCAGCAAGAGCAAGGCAGGCAGAGATCTTGCGTTGGCCGCGCTGTATGTGCGGGGCCATTGGCTCCGAATGCCGCCGCCGATGCTCTTTAAACATCTGGCTATCAAGGCACTGGGAATGCACAAAGACAAGCGCAGTTCAGACAGGTCGACCGACCGAGCGCAGGGCGCCAACTTCTAGTTACATCGCGGCGACCGAAACCTGGCGTATTGATCAAGCAGAAATTCGCGCGGCAGGCCAAACAATGTTTGATCCGGTGCACCGCAGTGCGTATGCTCAGCGGTTGAGTCAGCAATGGCCCATCCGGACTTTAGGCATCGAACCTGCTGCACCACGATCCACAGCGCACCAAACGGTATCCGCCGTGGAATCGCAACGACTTTCACTCCCCCCTGAGCACAGGGATTGTGAGAGCATCATTTGCAGATTTACATTTTTCCAGCGGTGATGACCATCTGCCCGTCTCGCAAATGCGCTGTCGTTGAAATGGCTGGCTGTAACTGCGCTGGTGCTTGCCGGCGCAGCAATTTTTCCTGAGTCAGCTACATTCCTTCGCCCGCCGACCGCCATGATCAGGATCTTCAACCACTACGTGCACCGCGCCTCTCTGCTGGGCATGCTGTTTGATCTCGGCTGGGTCTTGCTCGTGGCTCTGGTGGCCGTGCTGATGCAGGTTGATCGGCTCGACCAAGTGGTTTCCTTGGCTGGGACTCACGTGGTTTCGTTTGCGGCGTGCTTGGCAGTGATCGGCGGCGCATCGGGCCTGTACGAACCGTCTGCCTGTTCACGGGTTGGGCGCTCTTGGTCGCGAGCGATGCTCGTTTTGCTGATAGCGTTGCCACTTGCCTACGCCATTTTCGGACTTCTGCCGGCGGGTTTGGTGAACAGGGGTGCCATCCAGCTGTCGATGATGGCCGGGGTGGCGGCATTGATCTTGAGGCGCGCATACATGACTCAATCCACGGTCACACCAGCTGGCCGGGCACGTATTCTGATTTATGGTGCCGGCCCAGCGGCCGAGACTGTCGGCCGTACGCTCAAGGCATCGGACCCTAACGCCCACATCGTCGGCTACGTAGCGGGGCCCAACGAAAGAGACCCCACGGTTCCCCCGCTGGAATTGTTGACACCGGCAGACACCCTTTCGGAAACGGCCAGCCGGCTCGGGGTGGACGAGATCGTGGTGGCATTGACCGAGCGCCGAGCCGGCAGCATGCCGCTTCGGCAGCTGCTGGACTGCAAGGCCTCAGGCGTCAAGGTCTACGATCTGAATACGCATTTCGAAAAGACACTCGGGCAGATTCGCCTGGACTATCTGAACGCCAGCTGGCTGATTTTCGGTGACGGTTTCAACCAAGGCACCTGGCGCACTGCCGTCAAACGGGTCTTCGATATCGTCAGCGCCAGCGTGCTGTGCGTGCTTTCGTTGCCACTGATGCTGTTGGCGGCACTCTTCATCAAGCTCGAGAGCAAAGGTCCGGTGCTCTACCGCCAGGAGCGGGTCGGTCTGAATGGTCACAAGTTCAGCATCGCCAAGTTCCGCAGTATGCGTACCGATGCGGAGCGGGACGGCACGCCTAGATGGGCAGCAGCCAATGACGACCGCATCACACGGGTTGGTCATCTGATTCGCAGAGTACGCATCGACGAGCTGCCGCAGCTCTTCAACGTCCTGCGTGGCGACATGAGCCTCGTCGGCCCACGGCCCGAGCGACCCTTTTTCGTCGATCAGCTGACCCAGGAGATCCCGTTTTACGCGCTTCGCCATAGCGTGAAACCAGGGGTGACCGGGTGGGCTCAGGTGAGGTATCCCTACGGAGCCACGATAGAGGACTCTCAGGAGAAGCTGCAGTACGACCTTTACTACGTCAAGAATCACAGCCTCTTCCTGGATCTCGTGGTCCTGTTCGAAACGGTGGGTGTGGTACTGACGGGCAAGGGCGCACGCTGAATTGCGCCTGAATCGTGCCCTTAGAGGCAGGAGTTGAGCCCGCCCTGGCGTTAAAGTGCCTGCACCAGCTGACACGCCCCAAGACTCCTGATTGGGGCAACGCAGATAGCAAGCGCCTCTTGCATCGTCAACTGCAGCCGCGAAATCGCCAGGTCTGCGAGACACAGAGAACATGGGCCCAGGCATCGAAGACATCGCCTTCTACGGGCACGCGACGGCAGCGACCATCCACCTGCTGTTCGCCGGTCACATCCTTTGGTCAGCACGCCTGACCGGCCGCGAAAACAACAAGGCTCGGCTACTGGTCCTGGCCTTGCTGGCCAGCAGCGTCTGGGCCGCACTGATGTCAACCGCGGCCATCGAGCCGCGTCAGAGCTGGCGTCTCTGGGCGGCGTGGGCAGATCTCGCCCGTTATGGCCTGTGGTTTGTCTTCTTGCAACAGCTGCTCAAAGTCAACAGCAGCACCCATTTGCCGCGAGCTACCCAGTTCCTGCGTGGCGGCACCTTGCTCACCTTGCTTGGCGCTGCCGCCTGCCTAGCCCTGAACAGTGTAGAGCCCACCGCCTTGGCGGCTTCACGCAGCATGTTGGCCTTCGAGTTGGCACTTCCCCTTTTGGGGCTGGTAACCGTAGAGCAGGTGTTTCGCAATGTCGGCGAAGACGTGCGCTGGGGCGCCAAACCGGTGTGCCTGGGCCTGGGTTGCGTCTTTGCCTTCGACATATACGTCTATGCCGAGGCCGTGCTGTTGGGTTCAGTCGATCTGGACGCACTGGGTCTGCGCGGTGCAGCGCACACCCTGGCGGTGCCGTTCCTGTGGGTGGCGTCACGGCGTCGCAAGGACTGGCTGCGTCGCATGCAGGTATCCAGAACCGCCGCGTTCTATTCCGCAACGCTTGTGCTTGCCGGCGGCTATCTGTTGTTCATATCGGGGCTGGGCTACTACGTCAGATATTTTGGTGGGACATGGGGCCGGGCGCTGCAGTTGGGACTGCTGGTGGTGGGGCTGGTGGCACTCGGGGTCTTGCTGTTGTCGAGCTCAACCCGTGCATGGGTGAAGGTCTTTGTCGGCAAACATTTCTACAGCTACCGATACGACTACCGCGAAGAGTGGTTGCGCTTCACCGCGATGCTGTCTTCCCGTCGCTCACCGCAGGAGACCGGAGCCATGATCGTGCGCGGCCTGGCGGGCATGGTGGAGTGCCCCGCTGGCAGCCTGTGGACGCGCGCCACGGCCGATGCACCCTACACCGAAGCCACCCGCTGGAACATGCCGCACACCGGCGGCAGTGAAGCAGCGGACACCGAGTTTTGCGTGCTGTTGCGTGACAAGGGCTGGGTGATCGATCTGACCGAATACCGTTCAGCACCGAAACGGTACGGTGCCATGACAATGCCGACTTGGCTGCTGGCCAGCAGCAACCCCTGGCTGGTGGTCCCGCTGCTGGTCGACGCTGAAATGCTCGGCTTCGTGTTGCTGGCACATCCGCGCGCTGCCACCGACCTCAATTGGGAGGTGCTTGATCTGTTGAAGACGGCCGGCCGTCAGGCTGCGGGCTACCTGGCCCAGATGCAGGCCACCGAGGCGCTGCTTGAAGCGCGCAAGTTCGAGGCCTTCAATCGCATGTCGGCGTTCGTCGTGCACGACCTGAAGAACATCGTCACCCAGTTGAGCCTGATGCTGAAGAACGCCGAGCGTCACCGCGACAACCCGGAGTTCCAGCAAGACATGTTGTTGACCGTCGAGAGCTCGCTTGAGAAGATGAAGCGGCTTATGCTGCAGCTTCGCGAAGGTGCGACGCCTGTCGGAACCGGCCATGGTGTGGAGCTGCAACCCATCGTCAGACGCCTGCAGACCATGGCCACCGCACAAGGTCGCAGCATTCAGGTGACCAAGCTCGAACCACTGGCCACACGGGGTCACGAGGACCGCCTGGAGCGTGTGCTCGGGCATCTCGTGCAAAACGCACTGGACGCCACGCCTGGACAGGGCACAGTGTGGATCGGTGTCGAGCGCAGCAGTGGCCAGGTCAAGGTCGATGTCGGCGACACCGGCATCGGCATGACCGAGGACTTCATTCAGTCGCGCTTGTTCAGACCCTTCAGCACCACCAAACACAGCGGCATGGGCATCGGCAC
>JANOZF010000158.1:0-3492 GCA_031429255.1 Rubrivivax sp. | reverse complement strand
TCAAGACCGCTGACGCGCGATTCGCCCCGCTGTTGGCGAAATAAAAACTGCACGGCTCGCAACGGCCCATGCACCGGCCACAACAAAGGATTCGCTCATGACCTGGTTGAAAAAACACGGCCACTGGCTGCTGACGCTGTTCGTGTCTTCTGTCTTCATACAGTCGCTGTTTCTTAAGTTCACCGGCTCACCGGAGACGGTGTAAATCTTCCAGGGCAAGTTCGACCCCTGGGCCGCGACGCTGGGTTTTCCGGGCGTCTTTGCGCCCGGTGGCATCTTCTCGGCCAAGGTGGTGGGCAGCTTTGAGCTCATCGCATCGGTGCTGCTGCTGGTGGGCGCTGCACTGTCGCGGCAGCGCTGTTTGCAAGTGCTGGGCGCGGCCTTGCGCCTGGGCATCATCAGCGGCGCCATCCATTTTCACCTCTTCACACCACTGGGTGTGGCGGTGGTCAATACCGACGGCAGCAGCGACGGGGGTGAGCTGTTCTCCTTGGCCTGAGGCATCAGGTGGGTATGTACGAAGCCTTGCACCACGCCAGTATCGAGCTGGCCTGGGTCATCGGCACTTTCATCGGTGCACTTGGTCATCGATGGGCTGCCCGCACACAAGAAGTCCGTGGTCAAACAGTACGTGGCCGAAGCCGGGGGGCAATTGACGCTGCACTTCTTGCCCGGCTAAGCCCCGGACCTCAACCCAGACGAGTTGGTGTGGAGCCACGCCAAGCTAACCGGGGTGGCGCGAAACCCACTGCGCCAGGGCGAGAAGCTGAAGAATCGAGTGGATGCGAAGCTGCAAGGAGTGGCCGACGCCCCCGAGCTCGTCCGCTCGTTCTTTAGGCACCCATCTGTCGCCTCTTTTTCTGACTGCTGAGTAAAGCTTTGTTTTCAGACCTTCAGCGCTAGGCGCTGCCACGCTGCCGGTTGCGGCGGCACGGCCCCCAGGGCCTTCGAGCCTGGCATCTCGCTGCTGCGCCCCTATGCAGGGCTGGCTTTGTGCAGCACGATGGTCAGCATTGCCGCCGCGCTGTTGCTGCAGCGGGCCTGTTTGGCGCGCCGCAGCTACTGAGCATTCGGGCCTCAGGCCTGCAGGTTCACCCAGGTGCCCAGGGCGTCGTAACGAAGTTGATCGGCCTGGTGCGCCGGCGTGGGCGCGGTCGGCTGCTCTGTCTGCTCGGCCTGCGCCTTGAGCTTGGCAATCTGGGTGGTGATAGCTTCAATCTTGGCGCGGCCGGCGGCGGTTTTGCCCGAGGGGCAATTGACCCAATCGGCAAGCTGCTTTTTGCACGTCGCCAGCTGGCTTTCAACCACCGCTGCGGGCCGCTGTCCAGCGGCCGCAGTGTCGGTTCTGGATGGGATGCCTTCGATGCCGGAGGCGCTAGCCATGGGTACCTTCGAAACTGTGGACACCCGGCATTTCGGAACACCCGGCGCAAAGCTGAGGCCCGACGGTCTATTTGTTCTTCTCGCCGCGCGACAAAAACGCGGAGAACGCCATGTAGTCCTCCATCTTCATCATGCTGCCCTTGACCTTCATTTCTTTGGCCTTCATGTCGTAGGCCTTGCCCATCATGGCCAAGAACTCGGCTTTGGAAACCATGCCGTCCTTGTTCTTGTCGACGCGTTCCATTTGGAACATGCCGTCAAGAGAGTTGTCGTCCATCGTCTGGGCACTAGCGGTCAGGCTGGAAGTGACCAAGGCCAGGCCCAGAAGGGCTGGCAGCAGCAGGTGGCTCTTGCGCATAATGCGTTCACTTTCAATGTTCGGTCGTGCAGATTGCACGCTGCGGTAGTCGCCCACGGCAGCGCAGCCATTACAAACATCCACCGACAGGCTGCAGCTACAGCTGTTTAATAAATGCGTAATGCCCAAGGCCCGCCGCCGACTGCATGCTGCGCTCTGGAGGTTTTTCAATGCAAAGCTGTGAGTTGAAAGCGCTGGGGCGGGGGAAGCTGGGGTTGTGGCTCTGGCTGCTGCTGTTCCAGGCCTGGGGCCTGGCCGGCTGCGGCAGCCTGCCGCAGCTGGACCGCAGCGCGCTGCACAGCGCCGCCGTGCCGGCCAGCCCGGTCACCGCGCTGGGCCGCACGGCTGCTGTGGGCCAGCCGACAGCCAACAGCAGCGGCTTCAGGCTGCTGCCTTTGGGCTCGCTTTCGCTGGACGCGCGGCAGCAGCTGGTAAAGCGCGCCGAACGCAGCCTGGACCTGCAGTACTACCACCTGGCCAATGACGACACCGGCCGCGCGCTGCTGCGCCAGCTGCGTGACGCGGCTGCGCGCGGCGTGCGCGTGCGGCTGTTGCTGGACGACCTGTACACCGGTGGTTGCGACGAATTGCTGCTGGCCCTGGCGGCTCACCCGGGCGTTGAAGTGCGCCTGTTCAACCCCTTCACCGTGGCGCGCGAGCGCGGCCCGCTGGGTCGCTTTGTGGCCGACCCCTTTGCATGGGGCCGCATCAACCATCGCATGCACAACAAGCTGTTCATCGCCGACGGCGCGTGGGCGGTGATGGGCGGCCGCAACATTGCGGACGAATACTTCTTGCGCAAAAGGGAAGACAACTTCATCGACGTGGATGCGCTGGTGGCCGGTGCCGTGTTGCCGCAGCTGCAAGCGCTGTTCGATCGCTACTGGAACAGCGACACGGTGTTCCCGGTGCAGGCCCTGCTGATGCACAAGGGCGAACCCAGCCGCCAGAGGGCCCACTTCGAGGTGGCCACCGAGCCCGGGCCGCAGACCCGCAGCCTTGACCTGCCACCCAAAGATGTGCTGGGCTACGCAGCCATCGGCGCCGAGCTGGACGAGGGCGCATTGCAGTTGATATGGGGCACCGCCAAGGCCTTTGCCGACGACCCGGGCAAACCGCAAGACGGTGCGGCAGGCGGCGCGCTGATGACAAGCAGCGTCACTTATGAAGTGTTGCAGACGCTGGGCCGCGCACAGCAAGAGGTGACGATCTCGTCACCTTATTTCATACCCGGTGAGCGCGGCCTGGCGCTGTTTACGGAGTTGCGCGGGCGCGATGTGCAGATCAGCGTGCTGACCAATTCACTGGCCTCCACCGACGAGCTGCTGGCCCATCTGGGTTATGCGCGTTACCGCCCTGCACTGCTGGACCTGGGCGTGCAGCTGTATGAGCTGAGCCAGCGCCGTGTCAAGGACAACATGCGCATGTTTTTGTTTGGCGCTTCACTTGGCCGTCTGCATGCCAAAACGCTGGTCATCGACCGCCGTTTTTCCTATATCGGATCGATGAATTTCGACCCACGCTCGGCCACCATCAACACCGAACTGGGCGTTGTGATCGACAGCCCGCAGCTGGCTGCAGAACTGCTGCACTTGTTGGATATCGACCGCTTGCACAACGCCTACCGTGTGCAACGCGACGCCAGTGGCGACTGGTTTGAATGGCACGTGCCCGACGGCGGTGGCGGTGGCCAGGTGTTGACGCTGGAACCCGATTCGCGCTGGTGGATGCGTTGGCTGGGTTCGGCGCTG
>JANOZF010000157.1:0-8611 GCA_031429255.1 Rubrivivax sp. | reverse complement strand
GGCACGGCGCGGCTGAGCTTGTCGCAAACGGCAGGGTCGTCGATCTCATCCGCGACAGTGGCGTCTTGCGCGTGGCCATCAAGTCCACCGCCCAGCAGCAGCAGCGGTTCCAGCGCCGCGTCCTGCAACACGGTGCCCCAGGCATCGGGCTGCAGGTCCACGGCCTGCAGGAAGCCCATGCACCACTCGCGCGCATCGGTCCACTCGTCGGCGCCTTGTTCGGCAATGCTGAGAATGGGCTCCCAGGCGTCGGCGCTGTCGCGCAGCTGCTGCTGCAGGTGGCGCAAGTGGCGCAGCGCCTGCACCACGGTGTTCTTGCGCTGGCGCTTGCTGCCGAAAGGAGCCGCTTCATCGGCCGCGCCCGTGTCACCGCCCCAGATGGCGGGCAGCCAGTCGCCGGTGGGCAGGGCCCGCAACGCAGCGGGGCCGACGGCAAAGGCGGTCAGGTAGCCGTCCATGCCGTCGAGGCTCATCGCCTGGTCGGCGTCCATGCCTTGCAGCAGTTGGTCAACGGCCTGCAGTTCTTCTGACGTCAACGGGGTGACGGGCGAGTTCGGATCGTAAGTGGGGTAGTGCACGCGAGGGGTCTTCAGCAGAGGGGTTGCTGAAGTGTCGCCCATCCCGCCGCCGTCACTGAGGTGATCGCAACGACAGTCTCTCGCTGCGATCGACGGCCAGCCTGTTGCAGCCAGCCCCAACGCAGTCGTTTTCATGCTGCGGCTGATCCAAGGGATGGGGGCGTGTTTCGCGTCCGGCGCCAGAATGTCGCAAAGTGCAGCTGCCAGGACGAACATGAAAATCTGCTTCGCCATCTACATGCTGGGCATGGCCGTGCTGGCGACCTTCGAGCCCTCTTTGCCGGTGGCTCGCGACGCGCTGCGCACGGTTTCGGCCGGTCGGATGGACGCCGCTCTGCGCCCGCCCATGATGGCCAGCCCAGTGGGCGCGGTCAAGCGGACCGCGGCAGCAGAGCAGCATTGAGCACCTTCGCGTTTGCACAAGCTGGCGCTGCCGCCATTCACCAACCACCTCCAGTTTCATGGCTGCCTGTTGTGCAGCTTGATGGCGCCGCGGTGCGGCCCAGCCTTGCGAGCGTGTGCACGCCCAGGCGCTTGAGACGATGGGTTGACAATGGATGGGACGAAACGAGCGGCGCGTCCTCGGCAGCCACCGCCCACCAACACCCATCCATTGGAGACAAGCATGCGTTTGCGCCACCTGGTTCTGAAGACCGCAACTTTCACCTTCTTGGCCTGGGGCCTGGGCTCCGCCGCGGCTCAGGGTTTTCCCACCAAGGCCGTGACGCTGGTGGTGCCCAACCCGCCCGGTGGCGTGGTGGACACCTCGGCGCGCCTCCTCAGCGAGCCCTTGGCCAAGCTGCTGGGCCAGCCGGTGGTGATTGAAAACAAGGGCGGCGCCAGCGGCAACATCGCCTACCAGCAGGTGGCGTTGGCGCCCAAGGACGGCCACACGCTGCTGATTTCGTATTCGGCCTATCACGTGGGCAACCCGGCGATGTTCAGCAAGCTGCCGTGGGCGCAGAAGGACTTCGTGCCGGTGGCGTTGTTGACGGCGGCCACCAACGTGATCGCCGTGCACCCCTCGGTGCCCGCGGGCACGCTGAAGGAGTTCATCGCCTATGCCAAGGCCAACCCGGGCAAGCTGAACTTCGCCTCGCAGGGCAACGGTTCGTTGTCGCATGTGGGCACTGCGCTGCTCGAACAGACCACCGGCATCGATATGACCCATGTGCCGTACAAGGGCAGCGGGCCTGCCATCCAGGACGTGCTGGCCGGGCAGGTGCAGGTGTTCATGACCACGCCGCCTTCGGTGATGCAGCATGTGCAGGCGGGCAAGCTGAAGGCTTTTGCCGTTACCGGCAAGACTCGGCACCCCGGGCTGCCGACAGTGCCCACCACGGCCGAGGCGGGCCTTGCCGGCTTCGAGCTGGAGGCCTGGGTTGGCCTGTTTGCCCCGGCCGGCACGCCGGCCGGGGTGGTGCAGCAGCTCACCGACAAGGTCAAGGCTGCGTTGGCCACGCCCGAAGCCAGGGCCGTGGCCGACCGCACCGGCATCGAGATCCGTTATCTCGGGCCCGACGCGCTGGCCGCGCTGGTGCAGCGCGAGACCGACTACTGGGGTCAGGTCATCAAGGCCAGGAACATCAAGGCTGATTGATAGCCGGCAGCCCTTCTAGGGGCTGTCGATGCGACGGAGCTGCGACTGCCGGGCAGCAGCACCGCCACCAGCCGCGGACCCATTGCGGATGCGGGCTTTTACGCTGGTCGTGCCTGCTGCTCCGCCGTAGATTGCCGTCTCCAACAAACCCATTCCAGGAGACAACCCCATGTTGAAGACGAACGCTGGCCGCTTGCTCACAGCCACGGCTCTGGCCGCAACGCTGCTGTGGGCCGGTGCTGCAGCTGCCCAGGCGTTGCCCAGAGCCTCGCCCGAGTCGGTGGGCATGTCGGGCGAACGCCTGGGCCGCCTGACCAACGTGCTGCAGCAGGAAGTGGCCGACAAACGTCTGCCTGGCGCCGTGGTGATGGTGGCCCGCAAGGGCAAGCTGGTGTACTCGCAGGCCTTTGGCAGCACCAACAACGCCGCTGGCGACTCGATGAAGGAAGACAGCATCTTCCGCATCTATTCGATGACCAAGCCGCTGGTGTCGACCGCGCTGATGATGCTGGTGGAAGACGGCAAGGTGCAGCTGACCGACCCGGTGTCGAAGTTCCTGCCCAGCTTCAAGGGCGCGATGGTCAGCACCTCGGTGCTCGACCCCGTGAGCGGCGCCGTCAGCAACCGGCTGGTGGCGGCCAACCGTGAACCCACGGTCTACGACCTGCTGCGCCACACCTCGGGCATTGCCTATGGCGAGTTGACGCGCAACGCCCTGGTGCGCGACGCCTACATCAAGGTGGGTGTCTTCAAGCCCACGCTCGACTTTGACGCCCGCGACCTGCCCGGCCCCCAGATGGCCGAAGGCCTGGGCAAGGCGCCGCTGGCCCAGCAACCGGGCACCACGTGGGAATACAGCCTGTCGGTGGACGTGCAGGGCCGAGTCATCGAAGCTGTCACGGGCAAGCGGCTGAACGACTTCATGCAGGAGCGGCTGTTCGCGCCGTTGAAGATGACCGAGACCAGCTTCTCCGTGCCCCCAGGGAAGATGCAGCGTGTGGCCGAGCCCTTTGCCAAGGACCCGGCCACGGGCGTGGACAACAAGCTCATCGACGTGAGCAAACAGCCCGGCAATGACTCCGGCGGTGCCGGCGGCGTCAGCACCGCAGCAGACTACCTGCGCTACTGCCAGGCCATGCTGGGCGGTGGCCAGCTGGACGGCAACCGCATCCTGTCGCGCACCAAGGTGCGCATGATGACCAGCGACCACCTGGCTGGTGTCAACACCACCATGAACCCCGGCGCCCTGCTGCTGGGCTCGCCGGGCTACAGCTTCGGTCTGGGCTTCCTGGTGCGACCGGCTGATGGCAACGCCGCCGTGCAGGGTTCGGCCGGAGAATTCATGTGGGCCGGTTACGCGGGTACCTTCTTCTGGGCTGAACCCAAGGAACAGTTGTGCGCCGTGTACATGACACAGGCACCCAGCCCCTTGCGCGCAGGCTACCGCCGCATGATGAAGGAACTGGTGTCGCAGGCCATCGTGGACTGAGCACCACGCCGGGCCCGATGGCCGGGCCCGGCTGCGGCCGGCAACACCGCTGCGTTCACGGATGAACGCAGCAAGCCACCCGCCGGATGCGGCAACATCGCAGCTTGTACTTCACCAAGGCCAAGCCATGTTCCGTCAGACATACGTCGACTACGCCGAGCTCACCGACCAGCTGCAGCGCTGGGCCCAAAACTACCCGGGACTGGTGCACCTGGGCAGCATCGGCCAAAGCGCCGCCGGCCGCGACATCCCCATCCTGACCATCGGCCGCGACCCGGGTGAAGCGGGAAGTGCCCGCCCGGCGGTGTGGATCGACGGCAACATGCACGCCAGCGAGGTGTGCGGCACCAGCGTGGCGCTGGCCATCGCCGAGGACGTGATCGCCATTCACCAGGGCGTCAACACCGCGGGCGGCAAGCCATTGCCGTTGCAGATGGCGCAGGCCATCCGCGAGACGCTGTTCTATGTGGTGCCGCGCATCTCGCCCGATGGCGCCGAAGAAGTGCTCAAGCGCGGGCGCTACGTGCGCTCCAGCCCCGTCAACGACCGCGTCAACCTGGGCCATGCGCACTGGGTGGGTGAGGACATCAACGGCGACGGCATCACCGGCTACATGCGCAAGCTCGACCCCGATGGCGAGCTGTCTGAACTGCGCGGCGACGACGGCCAGCCGCTGGTGCCGCCGGTGCTGGTGGGCCGTATGCCCGAAGACGAAGGGCCGTTCTACCGCCTGTACCCCGAAGGCCGCATCGCCAACTTCGACGGCCGCAAGATCCCGGACCCGTACTTCCTGTCCGACAACCTCTACGACTTCAACCGCAACTTCCCCTACACCTGGGCGCCAGAACCGCAGCAGGCCGGCGCTGGCCCGTACCCCGGCAGCGCGCCGGAAACGCGCGCGGTGCTGGACTTTGCAACGGCGCACCCGAACATCATGGTGTGGCTCAACCTGCATACCTTTGGCGGCGTGCTGATCCGGCCGCTGGGCGACAAGCCCGACGCCAAGATGAACGCTGGCGACCTGGCCATCTTCGAACAGGTTGAAGCCTGGATGACCGAGCACACCGGCTACGCCTGCGTGAGCGGCTTCCATGAATTCCTGTATGAACCCGACAAGCCGATTCACGGCGACCTGTCCGATTACGCCTACCACCAGCGGGGTGCGCTGGCCTCTGTGGTGGAACTGTGGGACTTGTTCAAGCAACTGGGCATCGACCGCAAGAAGCCCTTCGTCGATCACTACTCGAAGTTCACGCGCAAGGACATGCAGGCCCTGGCCGAATTCGACCGCCAGCACAACGCGGGCCGCATCTTCGGCAACTGGAAGAAGGTGCAGCACCCGCAACTGGGCGAGGTGGAGGTCAACGGCTTCGACCCGCGCGTGGGCATCTGGAACCCGCCCTACGAACGTCTGCCCGAGACCTGCAACACGCAGAGCGCGGCGTTCTTGCGTGTGGCCGCGCTGCTGCCGCGTGTCAGCGTCAGCGTGGTCAAACAGGAACGCAGCGGGGACCACACGCGCATCGACATCCGCGTCGCCAACCACGGCTACCTGGGGACTTGCGGCGTGCCGTCGGCGAAGTCACTGCTGCACGTCGAGCCGCTGCGGCTGACGGCGCGTGGCGACGGTGTCACGCTGCTGGCGCCGGCTGAAGCGGTGGTGGAAATCGGGCACCTGGAAGGCTGGGGCGGCGGCCTGCACGGTGGGCCGAGTGTCTTTTCACCGTGGACGCGCGGCAACGGGCACGAGCGCTTCGTGACCCTCATCGCCACCGGCACGGGCAAGGTCCACGTCGAGATCAGCAGCTGCAGGGTGGGCGTGCAGCGGCTGGTGGTGGAGGTGGCCTGATGGCCCGGATGCACAGGGTCAAGAGCGCGTCCTGGTGGATCCTGCTCGTGGGCGCAGCGTGGGCCCTGGCAGGCTGCGCCAGTTGGCGCGATGCCTTTGTGAACTGGCGCCAGGGCCCTCCGCCCGCGGTTTTGCAACAGGCTGTGCAACAGGCGGTGCAACAGGCGGTGCAGCAACCGGTGCAGCAGGCTGCACCGCCGGCCTTGGATGCAGAACTGCAGCAGTCGATGGACCGGCTCTACGCAGAAGGTGCCAGCGCATTGGCTCGCAACGACATCGACGCCAGCCTCGCCGCGTGGCGGCGATACAGCACCATCGCACCCGTGCATCTGGACCTGACCCGCAAAGTCAGGGGTTACCTGACGCTGCTGGACCGCGAAGCGGCCCGGCGTTTTGCCAAGCAGGTGGCGGCCCGCGAAAAGACAGCGCCTTACACGCAGACCGACCGTTTGCATGTGGCCCTCTTTCCCTTCTTCAGCCAGGGCCCAAACGCGGCGCTGCCAGCGAACGCATCGTTCAACCGCGCCGTGATGGCCATGATCACGACCGACCTGTCGCGCGTGCCCGCCATCACCGTGCTGGAGCGCGAAAAGATCGACCACCTGGTGCAGGAACTCAAGCTCAGCGGCAGCCCGCTCGTGGACCGGGCGACAGTGCTGGCGCAAGGCCGGCTGCTGGGTGCGGGCACCGTCATCGCGGGCTCGGTGTTCAACCAGGCCGGCCCGGCCGGCCCGGGTTCAGGCCGCTACCGCATCAACACCGCGGTGTCCGACGTGCAGGGCGGGAAAGTGGTGGGTTTGCAGGAAGCCGATGGCGGCCAGGCCGAGTTCTTCACACTGCAAAAGCGCATCGTCTACGGCATTCTTGAGACGCTGGACATCAAGGACCTGCCGCCGGGTGTGCACCGCATCCACACCCGCAGTTGGGAGGCTTATGCGCGGTTTGCGGCGGGCCTGCAGCTGATGGCCGAAGACCGCTTTGACGAAGCGAGAAAGGCGTTCCGTGCAGCCTTGGAATTCGACCCGGCGTTTGCGCTGGCGGAAGAGGCATTCCTGAGCACGCCCAACCCGGGCGCCACGCTCGACAGCATCCGCGCCGAGGTGCGCGCCGGCCGCTGATGCCGGTGATCGGCAGTGGCGCCTATCCGCCGCGCATCGCGGCCACGGTGTCGCGTATCAAATGCCCCGAGATCGAAAACCGCGGCGGGATGTAGGGCAAGGCGTCGATCGCAAACCACTGCGCGTCTGCAATCTCACCCGGCTGCGGCACGATGTCGCCGCCCGTCCAGCGTGCGGTGAAAGCGATCATCAGGCTGTTGGGGAAGGGCCAGCTCTGGCTGCCGAAGTAGTGCAATTCGTCCACCTGCACGCCCACTTCTTCGGCCACCTCGCGGCGGATGCAGTCTTCGATGGATTCGCCGGCTTCTACAAAACCGGCCAGTGCGCTGTACATGCCGTTCGTGAAGTGCGGCGCGCGTGCCAGCAGCACTTCGCCGGGCCGCCACACCAGCGCCATCATGGCCGGGTTGATGCGGGGATACGCGGTGTGGCCGCACGCCGGGCAGCGGCGCGCGCGTTCACCGGCCTGGTGGTCGGTAGCGGTGCCGCAGGCGCCGCAGAAGCGGTGCGTGCGGTCCCAGTCCAGCACTTGCGCGGCGCGGCTGGCCAGGCCGGCCACTGGCGCAGTAAAGCCCATCATCGCGGCGCGCAAGGACACTGGCCGCCAGCCATCGGGCACCGCCGTCAGACGCAGTGCCCAACAGTCCAGGCCGTCGAGTTGGCCCAGGTAGTGGCGCACCTCGGCGTGGGCGTGCCAGCCGGGCGCGCCGATGGGGAAGAGCGGCGTGTCTTCGGCTTCGGGCAGCAGCAGCTTGCCGTCTACGAAGGCCAGGCTCCAGTGCTGCGGGGTGGGGTCGCCCAACAGGGCAATGGCGGGTATGAATGGCATGGTGCTTTGATGTTACGGGCCAACGCGGTGGGTGCGAGTCGCAGCCCCGGCCGCAGCCTCGCGTGGCGCGCGCTGTGACCGGTGGGCGCCGCGGCGCGCGGTGGCGGAGGACTGAAGACTTGCGGTGGGCGGCAGGCTGAAATTACCCCGCGTGCGCTCACCCGCTGGCAGTCACAGGCTGGCAGTCACAAGCTGACAGTCACAGGCTGACAGTCACAGGCTGACAGTCACAGGCTGGCCGTCACATCACCGCGCCCAATTGCCAGGGCACAAATTCGTTCTGCCCGTAGCCATGCAGTTCACTCTTGGTGCTGCGGCCGGATGCCGTGGCCAGCATCAGGTGAAAGATGCGTTCACCCACCGCGTCCACTGTGTCCAGGCCATCGACGATGCCGCCGCAGTCGATGTCGATGTCGTCTTGCTGCTTCGTCCACAGCGCCGTGTTGGTGCTGAGCTTCAGCGACGGTGAAGGCGCGCAGCCGTAGGCCGAACCGCGCCCGGTGGTGAAGCAGATCAGGTTGGCGCCACCCGCCACCTGGCCCGTGGCTGACACGGGGTCGTAGCCCGGTGTGTCCATGTAGACGAAGCCTTTTGCAGTGACCCGCTCTGCAAACTGGTACACGTCCACCAGGTTGGTGGTGCCGCTCTTGGCAATGGCGCCCAGGCTTTTTTCAAGGATCGTCGTCAGGCCGCCGGCCTTGTTGCCGGCCGACGGGTTGTTGTCCATCTTCATGCCGTTGCGCGCGGTGTACTGTTCCCACCAGCCGATGCGCGCGCGCAGCTTGTCGGCGACCGCCGTGCTGACGGCGCGGCGTGTCAGCAGGTGTTCACCGCCGTAGATCTCGGGCGTTTCGCTGAGGATGGCGCTGCCGCCGTGGCGCACCAGGCGGTCGACCGCCGCGCCTAACGCCGGATTGGCACTGATGCCGCTGTAGCCGTCGCTGCCGCCGCATTGCAGGCCCACGGTGATGTGGCTGGCCGGCACCGGCACGCGCTGCACGCGGTTGGCGTGGGGCAGTAGTTGTTTGATCTCGTCGATGCCGCGCGCCACGGTCTTGGCCGTGCCGCCGGTGTCCTGGATATTGAAGGTGACGAGCCAGGCGCCTTCCTGCAGGCCCTCTTGCGCCACCAGGCCCTGGATCTGATTC
>JANOZF010000156.1:0-5174 GCA_031429255.1 Rubrivivax sp. | reverse complement strand
ACGATCAAGCCGCCCAAGTCACGCAGACGCATCTGGCGTGCCACTTCGTCAGCGGCTTCCAAGTTGGTGCGGGTGGCGGTTTCTTCGATGTCGCTGCCGCGCGTGGCGCGGGCCGAGTTCACGTCGACGCTGACCAACGCTTCGGTGTGGTCGATCACGATGGCGCCGCCCGAAGGCAGGTTCACGGTGCGGCTGAAGGCCGTCTCGATCTGGTGCTCGATCTGGAAGCGGCTGAACAGCGCCGCATCATCGCGGTAGCGCTTCACGCGATTGGCCGTCTCGGGCATCACGTGGTTCATGAACTGCTGGGCCTGATCGAAGATGTCGTCGGTGTCGATCAGGATCTCGCCGATGTCGGCGGTGAAGTAGTCGCGGATGGCGCGGATGACGAGGCTGCTTTCCTGGTAGATCAGGAAAGCGCCCTTGCCGGCCTTGGAAGCGCCGTCGATGGCGTCCCACAGCTTGAGCATGTAGTTCAGGTCCCACTGCAGTTCTGCAGCGGTGCGGCCGATGCCGGCGGTGCGCGCGATCAGGCTCATACCCTTGGGGTATTCCAGCTGGTCCATCGCGTCTTTCAGCTCTTCGCGCTCTTCGCCCTCGATGCGGCGGCTGACGCCACCGCCGCGCGGGTTGTTGGGCATCAGCACCAGATAGCGGCCAGCCAGGCTGACGAAGGTGGTCAGCGCCGCGCCCTTGTTGCCGCGCTCTTCCTTTTCAACCTGCACGAGCAGGTTGTCGCCTTCCTTGACCACGTCCTGGATGCGCGCCTCGCGGGCGCTGACGCCTTCGCGGAAGTAGATCTTGGAGATTTCCTTGAAGGGCAGGAAACCGTGGCGGTCTTCGCCGTAGTCGACGAAACAGGCCTCCAAACTGGGCTCGACCCGGGTGATCAGGGCCTTGTAGATGTTGCCCTTGCGCTGTTCGCGCCCTTCGATTTCGGTCTCGAAGTCGAGCAGTTTTTGTCCGTCGACGATAGCCAGGCGCCGCTCTTCGGGCTGCGTGGCGTTGATCAGCATGCGTTTCATGTGCACTCCTGCGCGGGCCCGCCGGTTTGGTTCCGTACGGGCCGGTTCTTGCTTCGATGCACGGCAAGCGCAACTGAAGAACCCACGTCTCGAAATGCCCTGGACTGCGCAATACCCTGACGGCCTGTCGGCCGGTGGGCCCGTGCACGGCCCGGCTGTTTCAGCCGGGGGGTGCCCGGGGCCTCAGGAACGCAGCGTTGGCGCGTGCGGCCGACCCTGAGGTGCAGTGCATGCGAGAGGCTCCTCGGGCCGCCATGGATCACATGGCAAGGCTCGTGCACCGGCCGCGCCGGCGGTGTGCCGGGGCCAGAAGGTGCTTGTTTGAGGAAACCGCTGGGGCATGGGCTGCACCGAAGTGCTGGCTACAGGTGCCTGGCCGGTTTGGGCGCTGCTCTGATGAACAGTTACTCGCCTGGGGCCCGGCCGGGCACCGTGAATTTTCGGTTGGCTGTGCCGCCGCCTTCTTGACGGTATGGCCCAGCCGGGGTTTGGTTGCGTTTGTCTGCCGCCTGCTGGTGGCCGCCCGCCGGGTCACTTGGGGACCGCGGCCTTGGCAGCGTGGGAGCTGGCGTTGCATCACCTGTAATCGCCGTCCAAAACTGGACAGCCCTGCCACGGTATCCGCTCCAGTGCCCGGGTAAACTCCGATAAATCAAGCACTTACAGCCTAAACGTGGAGTTCCGCAGTATAGCGGGCTATTTTGATGCCCCCCCCTGAGTCCGGACTTGCAGGCACGGCCCCCGCCGTGCAGTGGCTGACCGTGGACACCGAGTCCGCCGGCCAGCGGCTGGACAATGTGCTGCTGCGGGTGCTCAAGGGCGTGCCCAAGACGCATATCTACCGCGTCATCCGCTCCGGAGAGGTGCGTGTGAACAGGGGCCGGGCGCATGCCGACACGCGCGTGGCGGCCGGCGACGTGCTGCGCCTGCCGCCGATGCGGCTGCCCGAAAAGAGCACCGCACCGCCCGCGCCGGGCCGCGAGTTTCCGGTGCTGCTGGAAGACGAACACCTGCTGGCCATCGGCAAACCGGCGGGCGTGGCGGTGCACGGCGGCAGCGGCGTGAGCTTTGGCGTCATCGAGCAGCTGCGCGCCGCGCGGCCGCAGTCCCGCTACCTGGAACTGGTGCACCGGCTGGACAAGGAGACCTCCGGCATCCTGCTGCTGGCCAAGAAGCGCAGTGCGCTGGTGGCCTTGCAAGACCAGTTTCGCGCCCGAGACACCGCCAAGAACTACGCCGCGCTGGTCTGGGGCGACTGGCCCGACAAGCTCAAGGTCATCGACCAGTCCCTGCACAAGACGCTGGACGCCGCCGGTGAGCGCCACGTTCGCGTGGTCGACGCCGGTCATGAAGACGGGCGGCGTTCCATCACGCTGGTGCGCGTGACGCAGCGCCTGTCTGGCTGCACCCTGCTCGACGTGACCATCAAGACCGGCCGCACGCACCAGATCCGCGTGCACCTGGCACATGCCGGGCACGCCATCGTGGGCGACCCCAAGTACGGCGACTTCGCGCGCAACAAGCAGTTTGCGAAGCAGCAGCACTTCGACCGCATGTTCCTGCACGCGCGCGATCTGGCCTTCGACCACCCAGCCAGCGGCGAGCGCATCGCGCTGCATGCGCCGCTTCCCGACGACTGTGCGCGCCTGTGCGCCGCACTTGCGCCGGCGCGTGCTCCCTTTTCTGCCCCGGCGCGGGGCAGGGGTGAGGGTGACACCGCGGCGCGCCCCAAGCACGTTTAACTGTCCACCATTCACCCACACCCCAGCACCCGCTCTTGCACGGAGCCGGGAGCAAGCCATGCCATGACTGCACGCCACCGCCGCTTCGACCTCATCGCCTTCGACTGGGATGGCACGCTGTTCGACAGCACCATGCTCATCGTGCGCTGCATCCAGGCTGCGTGCCGCGATATCGATGTGCCGGTGCCCAGTGACGAGCGGGCCGCCTACGTCATCGGTCTGGGTCTGCACGACGCGCTGCAGCACGCCGTGCCGGGGCTGGATCCGGCACGCTACCCCGAGCTGGGCGCGCGCTATCGGCTGCACTACGTGGCCAGCCAGCACGAGCTGGTGCTGTTTCCCGGCACCTTGGCCATGTTGCAGGCCTTGAAGCAACGCCAGCACCTGCTGGCCGTGGCCACCGGCAAGGCGCGCCGCGGGCTGGACGATGCGCTCACGCATTCACAGCTGCAGGGCATGTTCGACAGCACCCGCACCGCCGACGAGACCGCCAGCAAGCCGCACCCGCTGATGTTGCAGGAGCTGATGGCCGAACTGGATGTGCCCGCCGAGCGCACGCTGATGATCGGCGACACGACGCACGACCTGCTGCTGGCGCGCAATGCCGGCACGGCCCGCGTGGCGGTCAGCTACGGCGCACACGACACCGAAGCCTTCACCGAGCATGAGCCGCTGTTCGTGGCCCACAGCACGGCCGAACTGCACCGGTGGCTGGTGGAAAACGCATGAACGGCGGCCCCATGACCGCAGCGGCGACTGCATGAACGACAGCTCGCGCCATCACACTCGAGTCGGCGACGCCACGGCGACGCCAGCGGCCAGCGGCGAGCCGCTGTGCGCCAGTGCCGATCTGGCCGAGCGCGGCCAAGCCTTCGTCTGGGACGTGCTGCTGTATGGCCGCCCCGTGCGCGCCTTCGTGCTGCGCATCGATGGCCAGCCGCGGGCCTACATCAACCGCTGCGTACACGTGCCCACTGAAATAGACTGGCAGCCGGGCCAGTTCCTGGACATGGACAAGCGTTTCATCCTGTGCAGCATCCACGGCGCGGCCTACGACCCCGGCGACGGGCGCTGCGTCGGCGGCCCATGTGGCCGCGGCCGCCTGACACCCGTGGCCGTGCACGAACGTGACGGCCAGGTCACTTGGTATCCTTCCCGCGACATCCAGCCGGTGCCTTTCGATGCACCCGGCGCAACTGGTTCCCCATGAGCACCGACCCATTCCCCCCGACCGATCCGCAGCAGCCGCATCCCGCCACCGAGCCCCTGACGCTGACGGCAGCTGCTGCGTTGGCTGCGCAGGCAGCCCAAACGCCACAACGGCCGGCAATTGCGCCCGCGCTCGAATCGACGCTGGAAAAGGTGGCCAGCGAGCTGCTGCGCCAGCAGCGCAGCGACCGCCGCTGGCGCAACTTCTTCCGCCTGGCCTGGCTGGGCCTGGCGGCAGTGGTGCTGTGGGTGGGGCTTTCGCGCACCCATGTGCCGGCAGCCGGCGGCCTGCCGCACACCGCGTTGGTGGACCTGCGGGGTGAGATCAGCGCCGAGAGCCCGGCCAGCGCCGAAGCGCTGGTGTCTGCGCTCACCAGGGCGTTCGAAGACGCGGGCTCGCAGGCCGTGGTGCTGCGCATCAATTCTCCCGGCGGCAGCCCGGTGCAAAGCGGCATCGTCTACGACGAGATCAAACGCCTGAAGGCCAAGCACAACAAGAAGCTGTATGCGGTGGTCGAAGAGATGGCCGCCTCGGGCGCCTATTACGTGGCCGTGGCGGCCGACGAGATCTACGTCGACAAGGCCAGCATCGTGGGCAGCATCGGGGTCCTCATGGACGGTTTCGGCTTCAGCGGCCTGATGGAAAAGCTCGGCATCGAGCGGCGGCTGCTTGCCGCCGGTGAGAACAAGGGCATGCTCGACCCCTTCAGCCCCGAGAACCCACAGCAGCGGGCCAAGGCCAAGGCGATGATCGACCAGATACACCGCCAGTTCATCGCCGTGGTCAAGGAGGGCCGTGGCGTCCGACTGAAGGAAACGCCCGAAACCTTTTCGGGCCTGTTCTGGAGCGGCGAAGAGGCCATCAAACAAGGCCTGGCCGACGGCACCGGCAGCCTGGACTTCGTGGCGCGTGAAATCATCAAGGCCGAAGACATCGTCGACTACACGCTGCACGAAAACGTGGCCGAACGGCTGGCCAAACGCTTCGGCGCAGCGGCGGGTTCTGGCGCGGTGAGGGCGATGCGCGAACTGGCGCCGCTGAAGTGAGCGTGCCCTTTTCTGAACGCCTGGCCGTGGCCGCGCAGCACCTGCTGCCCAAGCAGGCGCTGACGCAACTGATGGGCGCGCTGGCGCGGGCCGAAGGCGGCGCCGCCACGACGGCAGCCATTCGCTGGTTCATCCAGCGCTACGGCGTCGA
>JANOZF010000155.1:0-23723 GCA_031429255.1 Rubrivivax sp. | reverse complement strand
GCCGGCGAATTCACGCTTGTAGCCGACGCGGATCATCGCGGGAATGGTCAGCGAGCCCACCGTCACCGCGTTGGCCACGCTGCTGCCCGACAGCATGCCGAACATCGCCGAGCCGAACACGCTGACCTTGGCCGGCCCGCCGGCATAGCGCCCGGCGATGCTGCTGGCCACGTCCAGAAACAGCTGCCCCAGGCCTATGCGCGTGGCCAGCACACCAAACAGCACGAAGTGAAAGACGTAGGTCGCCACCACGCCTACCGCCACACCGTACACACCCTGGCTGGTGAGGTACTGGTGGTTGATGAGCTGGCTCCAGCTGGCGCCCGCGTGCTTCAGCAGGCCCGGGAACACCGGCCCGGCCAGCGCATAGACCATGAAGCTGATGGCGATGATGGGCAGCGGCCAGCCCATGCTGCGGCGTGTGGCTTCCAGCAGCGCGATGACGAGGATGCTGCCCATCACCACGTCGATGGTCAGCGGGTTGCCGACGCGAAAGGTCAGGTCTTCGAAGATGTACGGGATGTACAGCACCGACGCGGCCACCGCGGCGGCCAGCAACCAGTCGAACCAGGGCACGTTGCCGGGTGCGCGCAGCTGGTGCACCGCCCTTTGCTCCAGCAGAGCGTGCCGATGCGGGAACACCAGAAAGATCAGCCCCAGCACGAACGCCAGGTGCACGCCTCGGTGCGTCACCTCGTGCAGCAGCCCGAAACCGGCGGTGTAGTAATGGAAGGCCGACAGCAGCAGCAACAGACCGCCCACCACGGTGGCGGCGACGGCCGTGAGCGGCCGAAAGCGCATCTCCGGGTCGTACTTCTGTTCCAGTTCGGCAAGCGCCTTGTCGTCGGGCAGGGCAGTGGTCATGGTGGCGTGTGGTCAACGCAAACAAAAAGGGGCAGCCGTCGTGGCCGCCCCGCGATCAAACAAGCGGCCGGCCGCGTTACTTCAGCAGCCCGGCTTCCTTGTAGAACTTCTCGGCGCCCGGGTGGAAAGGAATGCCGGCTGCGCGCACGGCGTTTTCCTTGGTGATGAACTTGCCCTTGGCGTGGCCGCTGGCCAGCTGCTTCTGCGCGTCGGCACCGAACAGCGCCTTGGTGATTTCATACACCGTGTTGGTGTCGGCCTTGTCGCTGGTGACCCACTGCGCGCCCACGGCCAGCGTGTTCACCGCGCCCACGCCCTTGTAGGTGTCGGCGCTGATGTTGTCGGGCGAGAAGAACGGGCTGCTCTTGCGCAGTGCGTCGGCGGCGGCGCCGTCGATGGGCAGCAGGTCGATGCCGCCGCCGGCGCTGGCCAGCTCGGCAATGGCGCCGGCCGGTGCGCCACCGGTGAAGAAGAAGGCGTCGAGCGAGCCGTCCTTCATCTTGTCGCCGGCCTGGTTGGGCTTGATGTATTCGGGCTTGATGTCACTTTCCTTCAGCCCATATGCAGCCAGGATGGCGCGTGCATTCACCAGCGTGCCTGAGCCCGGCTCGTCCAGCGCCACGCGCTTGCCCTTCAGGTCGGCCACGCTCTTGATGCCGCTGCCCTTTTTCACCACCACGTGCACGCTTTCAGGGTACAGGTTGGCAATCAGGCGCAGGCCCGGCACGTTGGGCTTGCCTTCATACAGGCCGGTTCCCTTCTGCGCCCAGGTGGCGACATCGGACTGGCTGAAACCACTTTCCATGGCGCCACCCGAGATGCCGTTGACGTTGGCCACGCTGCCGTTGCTGGCCTGTGCGGTGACGATGATCTTGCCCGGCTGGCTGACCGCGTTGGCGATCATGCCGCCCACCGGGTAGTAGGTGCCGGCGGTGCCACCGGTGCCGATGCGGAAAAACTGCTGGGCCTGGGCGCCGGCGGCGGCCAGCGCCAGGGCTGCGGCGACGGTGAGGATACGGGTCATGCGCATGGTGGGTTTCCTGTCGGGTGCAAAGAGACGAAGCGCAGATTTTGCGGCAGGCCGGGCGCTACGGGGCGCCGCACCAACCCAGGCTTACCCTGTCGTCGAATGTCGACCAGCGCCTGGCGCGCGTTTCAGCGCAGCGCGAGGTCCAGCACCACGCCAGCAAAGACGGCAAACCCCAGCCAATGGTTCAGGCGGAAAGCCTGGAAGCAGCCTTCGCGCTGGCGCTGGCGGATCAAGCTGTAGTGCCACACCGCCTGCGCAGCCGCCACCAGGATGCCGGCCTGGAAGATCATGCCCAGGCCCAGCGCGCGCCCGAGCAGCGCCCAGCTCAGCAGATACAGGCCGTAGAACAGCATCACCGCTGGCACGTCCCAGCGTCCCAGTGTGATGGCGCTGGTCTTCATGCCGATGCGCAGGTCGTCGTCGCGGTCGACCATGGCGTACTCGGTGTCGTAGGCCAGCACCCAGCACAGGTTGCCCAGCAGCAGCCACCAGGCGTGCGGTGGAACGGCGGCGTTCAACGCCTGCAGGCTCCATTCGGTGCCCCCCAGCGCGGCAGCAAAGGCCATCGGTATGCCGAAGCTGAAGGCCACGCCCAACACGGCCTGTGGCATGCTGATCACACGCTTGGCATACGGATAGAGCAGCGTCACGGCCAGCGCCGCAATGCTCAGCAGGATGGCCGACGCGTTGGTGCTCAGCACCAGCACACAGGCCGCCAGCGCCAGCGCGGCGCCCAGCAGCAGCGCCGCTTTCACCGCCACCGCGCCGCGCGTCACGGGCCGCTGCGCCGTGCGCTTCACGTGGCGGTCGAATTCGCGGTCGGCCACGTCGTTGACGCAGCAACCGGCGCTGCGCATCAGCACCGTGCCGGCGACGAAGACGATGAACAGATGCCAGCCGGGCCAGCCATCGGCTGCGATCCACAGCGCGCTGAGCGACGGCCACAACAGCAGCAGCCAGCCCGCGGGGCGGTTCCAGCGGATGAGGTCGAGGTAGAGCGTCAGTCGGCCGGGTGCCGGTGCGGTGGAAGGTGTGTTCACCGGGCCGGATTATCCGCAGGCGGCCCGGCCAGGGTGTCCGGTGCACTGCCCGTGTGTCCGGTCATGCGCGGTGGGTGCCAGGCCGGGTCGGGGCGAAGGCGTCCCCTACGCGCGCCCACTGCTGGCTTTGCCGGTCTGCAGCGCACGAGCTTTTTCCGCAATTCTCGACAAGGGAGGCGACCCGCGCCGCTTCAGGGCTGGTCACGACAAGGCACAGTGGCAGCGGCTGCAATCGCTGCCAAACCTCATCTATTGCGACGGCAACGAGTTCAGCCTGTGGCGCAGCGGTGACCTGGCCACTGCCGTGGTGCGCATGGATGGCGACGTGGTGACCTCGGGCGCAGCACTCCGCCCGGGTGTCGGCTTGCTGGCGCTGTTCGACTTCTTCCTGCAGTGGAAACCCATTCCGCCGCGCTCGGCGAAGGAGTTGGCCGAGGTGACGGCGCGCCTGTGTCGCCTGCTGCGTGACGAAGTGGTCGAGGCCCTGGAGCGCAAGACCGAGGCACTTACCACGCTGGCTCATGACTGGCGGGGCCTGCTGTTCCCGCAGGCCAGCGATGCGCAGTTTGCCGATGGCTACGCACAAGCCGTGACCTTTGGCCTGCTCATGGCTCGGGCGCGCGGCATCGCGATTGGTACCGACCTGCACAGGGTGGCCGAGGGTTTGAAGGACTCCGCATCGCTGATCGGTGCGGCCCTGCAACTGCTGACCGACAACCAGGAAACGCGGGCAGCGGCATCCTGGCCTACATCGCCGTGGCGGGCTTCCTGAGCGGCCCCGGCTTCGAACGCATGCGGCAGAACCTGCGTCAGCGTTGCCACGAGATCTGGGTCATCGACTGCTCGCCCGAAGGTCATCAGCCGGAAGCATCGACGCGGATCTTCCAGGCGGTGCAGCAGCCGGTGTGCATCGTGATCGCCTCGCGGTGGCGAGGCGGCCCGAAGGACGTGCCGGCTCAGGTGCATTGGCGTGCATTGCCGGTCGGGCACCGCGACGGCAAGTTCGACGCACTGGCGGCGCTCAAGCTGGACTCGCCGGGCTGGGTTGATTGCCCGGCCGACGAGCGTGCGCCATTCCTGCCGGCATCGGTGGGTGCCTGGGCAACCAATCCGGGGCTGGAACACTTCTTCGACTACAACGGCTCGGCCGTCATGCCGGGTCGGACCTGGGTGATTGCCCCTGACGCGGATTTGTTGCGACGGCGATGGGCGGCGTTAGTGACTGCGGCGCCAGGAGACAAGGCAAGACTCTGCCACCCTCACTTGAGAAACGGCTTGCCTGCTGACAAGCACGTGCACAAGCTGGTTTCGGAGTCGCTGACCGTTGATGGCGCATCGCAGTTGGCGGTTGCCGACGAGACAGGACCATCTATTGATGCCGTGGGGTACGGCTTTCGTTCGTTTGATCGCCAATGGGTGCTGCCGGATGCGCGTCTGCTCAACCAGCCCAATCCAAGGCTACGGCGACTTGCCTCCAGCAATCAAATGCATCTCACAGCCCTTTCGGCGGAGTCGCCCACGGCGGGGCCGGCACTGACCATTACCGCTTTGGTGCCAGATCTGCATCACTACAAGGGTTCGTTCGGCGGCCGGGTGTTCCCGTTGTGGTCCGACGCAGCTGCCAGCAAATCGAATGTAAGAACCGCGAACGCCCGATGATCTTGCAGCTTTGCCGCCGTCGCCGCCGGCCTGATGCTGCACGCCCCGCGTCACCCCACCAGTTGCTTCTGAAACACCAGCCCCGCGTGCTCACGCAGCGCGTGGAACTTGATCTTGGGCCAGTTTTCCTGCATCGCGCGCAGCTCGCCGGCGTATTCCAGCAGCACGGTGGGCGCGTTCACCGCGTCCAGCGCCACACGGTGGTTGTTGCCGTCGATGAAGCGTTGGAGCTCCTTTTCGCCGCCATCGGCGGCGTCGCAGGTCACCCATCGCGCCACGTTGTAGCGCGCCGGCATGATGCGCGCCTTGCAGCTGTATTCGTGCTCCAGCCGGTGCGCCACCACCTCGAACTGCAGCTGCCCCACGGCGCCCAGCAGCAGCACGCTGCCGGCGACCGGACGGAAGACCTGGATGGCGCCTTCTTCACCCAGCTGCGTGAGGCCGGCACGCAGTTGTTTCGTCTTCAGCGGGTCGGCCACTTCGACCGCGCGGAACATTTCCGGCGCGAAGAAGGGCAGCCCGGTGAACTGCAGCTGTTCGCCTTCGGTGATGGTGTCGCCCAGCTGCAGCACGCCGTGGTTCGGGATGCCGATGATGTCGCCGGCAAAAGCTTCGTCGAGCAGTTCACGGCGCTGGCTCAGGAACGACACCACGGTGTTGGGCCGCAGTTCCTTGCCGCTGCGCACCACTTTCAGCCGCATGCCGCGTTCGAAGTGGCCGCTGGCCACGCGCAGGAAGGCGATGCGGTCGCGGTGTGCCGGGTCCATGTTGGCCTGGATCTTGAACACCACGCCGGTGAACTTGGGTTCTTCGGGCTGCACCGTGCGCTGGATGGCGGCACGTTCACCGGGCGGCGGCGCCAGGTCCACCAGCGCGTCCAGCACCTCCTGCACGCCGAAGTTGTTCACGGCGCTGCCAAAGAACATCGGCGTCTGGCGCCCGGCCAGGAAGTCGGCCTTGTCGAAGGGCGGCGCGGCGTCGGTCAGCAGTTCGATCTCGCCCTGGGCCTGTTCGTACTGCATGCCGAAGCGTTCGGCGTAGGCGGGGTTGTGCAAGCCTTGCAGGATTTCGTCGGCGGCGCCCGACTTTCCAGAAATACGGTCTTCGCCGCCACTGAACACCCGCATCTGCTGCTCGCGCAGGTCCATCACGCCGTGAAAGGCCTTGCCCATGCCCACCGGCCAGGTGAAGGGCACCACCTCCATGCCCAGTTCACGCTCGATCTCGTCCATCAGCACCAGCGGGTCTTTCACCTCGCGGTCCATCTTGTTGACGAAGGTCAGGATGGGCGTGTTGCGGGCGCGGCACACCTGCAGCAGGCGGCGCGTCTGCGGCTCCACGCCGTTGGCAGCGTCGATCACCATCAGCGCCGCGTCCACCGCTGTCAGCACGCGGTAGGTGTCTTCCGAGAAGTCCTGGTGGCCGGGGGTGTCGAGCAGGTTGATCACGCAGTCGCGGTATTCCATCTGCATCACGCTGGACGCCACCGATATGCCGCGCTGCTTCTCGATTTCCATCCAGTCCGAGGTGGCGTGCCTTGTCGCCTTGCGTGCCTTCACGCTGCCGGCAATCTGGATGGCACCTGAAAACAGCAGCAGTTTTTCCGTCAGCGTGGTCTTGCCGGCGTCGGGGTGGGAAATGATGGCAAAGGTGCGGCGGCGGCGCACCTGGGTGGCAAGTTCGGTGGACATGGTGCAGGCCCGTGCGGCGCAGGGTGCGCGGCGCGGGCGGGGTGCTGGGGAGAAGGGCTGCGATTATCGCGGCTGGACGGCCGGCCTGGCGCCGCCCGCCGCCCGCCCGGTGTCAACGCATCTTGCGCCCCGCACCAATCGCCACCGGCCGCACCGCGGCGCCGGCGGCGCCCTTTTCGCGCGTGGGCAGGATCATCGTGCACGAGGTGTAGACCTCGTCCCGCGCCAGTTCGTGCAGGCGCGCGTTCTCGACGTGGTGCACGCCGGCCTGCGTGAGCAGGTGGTGGTGCACGGAAAACGGCAGCCCGGGCAGAGACCCCGGCGCCGGGCCGGCCTTGCCCATCAGCATGCCGTCAGCCACGCTGTCGATGAACGGCGCGTCCAGCCCCACGGCCGCCACCCGGGCGTCACCCAGCAGGCGCGCAGCGTCGTAATTCAGGCCTGGTGCCGAGGCGTAGTACTTCTTGTCCACGTCGGGGTCCTGGTAGTGGTCGCTCCAGCCGGTGTAGACGTACACCACGTCGCCGGGCTGGATGCCGCGTTTGTCCAGCCCCTGCGCCTTCAGCATCTGGCGTATCTGCGCGGCAGTGATGGCGTAGCCCGCGGGCAAGGCCTTGCCCTCGCCGATGTGGCGCTTGGCGTCCAGCAGCACGGCACTGGTCACCAGTGGCGGTATCTGCTCGATGCCCAGCTTCAGCAGCGGTGAGTCGTCGGTGGGTTTCACCTCCGACGCCGGCGTGCGGCCGTAATACATCACGTCGCCCACCGGCAGCGGCGGTTTTCCGTCCCAGGGCTGGCGCAGCACGCCGAAGTGGCCCAGCGCGTCGATCTGCGTGCCCTGCTGGCCGGGCTCGGCACCGGCGTTCAGTGTTTCGCCGTTGAAGGCGTGTGCGGTGCCGGGGATGCCGGCCACCGGCTTGGGCTTGGTGACCAGGGGCCCCGTGAACGGCGACATCGGCATCGTGTTGCTGCGTTCCCACGAGACCTCATAGACCTGGGCCCCGGGCTGCGCCAGGTGCCAGGCGCAGCGCGCCCAGGTGCCGGGGCCCTGGGTGTTGCCCATGCCCTTCTGGTCGCCCGCGGGCCAGGGTGCGGCGGGCACAGCCTTGGCGGCGCGCTTCAGCAGGCCCGGGGGCTCGGCGGCAATGGCCGGCAGTGTGGCCAAGGCCAGGGCGGCAGCCCAGGCGCAGGGTTTGAGCATTTGCATGGTGGTGTTCCTTCTCGGTGGTGGTCGGCTGGCACGGCCTTTGTGCCGCTGTGGGCGCGGGCTGCTGCCGAGCGGCGATGATTCAACCGCGCTGGCCGCTTGCGAAGCAGGGCTTACCCATGGCGCCTTGCGGGTGCTTCAGGGGCGCGGGGTGCGCCGCCGTACCGGACGGTGACGGTGTGTGCCGCGCGCGCCGGTGGGGCTATCGTTGCCGCCTCCGCTGTGTCATTCACAAAGCCCGCCGACCCCTATGCGTTCTGGCCCCCGCTTCTTTCGCTGGCATCGCTGGCTGGCCTATGCCGTTGTGTTGCAGGTGCTGGCCTGGGTGCTGGGCGGCGTGTTGTTTGCGTGGCTGCCGTTCCAGGGCTGGGTGAAGGGCAACGACTGGGTACACAAGCCGCAGCCATCGCTGCCGGCAGGCTGGTTGCAGTCGCTGGCGGGCAGTGCAGCGGCAGTTGCCCAGGGTGCAGTGCCGGGTGTCGTGCCTGAACGGGCGCCAGTGGGTGCGGTAGTGGGTTCAGCTGCGGGTCCAGCTGCTGGTTCATCTGCTGGTGCAACTGCTGGTTCAGCCGTCGGTGCAGCCGCCCCTGCGCCGCATTCGGTGCAGACGGTGCAGACGGCCCGGGGGCCGGCGTGGCGGCTGCGCACGGCCCACGGTGACACCTGGCTGGCCGCCGACGGCAGCGGCGCGCTGGTGCCGCCCGACGCCGCTGCTGCAGAACGGTTTGCGCAGGCGCTGTACCACGGCCCGGGGCGCCTGGTGGGCGTGTCGTGGCTCACCGAAGCGCCGCGCCGCCTGGGCTTGGTGCGTGAACTGGGTGCGCGCAAGAACCTGTGGCTGGCACGCTTCGACGACCCGCTGCAGACGCGGCTGTACATCGACGGCGCCAGCGGCGAACTGCTGGCCGTGCGCACCGAGGCCTGGGTGCTGTACGACTTCTTCTGGCGCCTGCACGTGATGGACTACAGCGACGGCGAGGACTTCAACAACCCGCTGTTGCGCGGCTTTTCGCTGGCTGCGCTGGCACTGGTGCTGACCGGCTCGGTGCTGGTCAGCCTGGCGCTGTCGCGCAAATGGCGGCGCTGGCGGGTGCACCGTGAGGCAGCCGCTGCTGCCGGCCCGTGAGCCGTGCCCGAACACCCTGACATCACCGGCGATATCGAACGCTCACGCGGGCACTGTTGCCCCCCGAGGTGCAGCGGCTGTTCGAAGCCACGCGGGCGACGCTGACGGAGTGGACCGAGCGCATGCGTGCGCCGAGCACCCTGCTGAAGAAAAGTTGGCCTAAAACCGTGGACGGCCTGTAAGAGCGTGGGCGGCAGAAAGACGCTGTCTGCCGCCCACGCTCCTGGCCGCCCCGGCTGCCCGCTCGGCGCTGCGTGGGTGTGCCGAGCTCACTCTTCCAGCAGCGACCGCAGCATCCACGCCGTCTGCTCGTGCACGGTCAGGCGCTGCGTCAGCAAGTCGGCGGTGGGCTCGTCACCCGCCTTGTCGGCCAGCGCAAAGATGCTGCGGGCGGTGCGCGCCACGGCTTCGTGGCCGTCGACCAGGATCTTCACCATGGCCAAGGCCTTGGGCGGCGTCGTGGGTGCGTCCTTGATGGACGACAGGGCGGCAAACTGCGCGTAGCTGCCTGGCGCCGGGTGGCCCAGGCTGCGGATGCGCTCGGCCACCGGGTCCACCGCGTTCCACAGCTCGGTGTACTGCGCCATGAACATCGTGTGCAGGGTGTTGAACATCGGTCCCGTCACGTTCCAGTGGAAGTTGTGGGTGGTGAGGTACAGCGTGTAGGTGTCGGCCAGCAACCGGCTGAGACCGCCTGCAATGGCCGCGCGGTCGGTTTCGCTGATGCCGATGTTGATGACGGCTGCTGCCGGTGGTGACTTTGATTTCCTGGCCATGGTGATCTCCCGTTGAACGATGCCTCAAGGTTAGATCCTGACTATGGCTTAATCAAATTGCATTGCTTAATTGCATGGATAGCCGACAGCAATTCAAGGCGCCTCGGGGCGTTGACTATTCACTCAGCTTCTTCGCGCCCTTCAGCTCGCAGGCATAGACCGCGTTGCGCAGCGCGGCGATGGCTTCGTAACGGGTGAAGCTGCGCCGCCAGGCCAGCACCACGCGCCGCGTGGGTACGGGGGGCGCGAACTTCAGATACGCGACATGCGTCTGCGGTTCGTCGGGCACGCTCAGCTGCGGCACCACCGTGATGCCCATGCCCGAAGCCACCATGTGCATGATAGTTTCCAGCGAGCTGCCCTCGAAGCTCTTGCGTATGCCTTCGGTTTCGCTGGAAAAGCGCGCGAACTCGGGGCAGACCTCGAGCACGTGGTCGCGGAAGCAGTGCCCCGTGCCCAGCAGCAGCATGGTTTCGGCTTTCACCTCTTCACTGCTGACCTGCTTGCGCCTGGCCAGCGGGTGGGCCTTGGGCACCGCCACCATGAAGGGTTCGTCGTACAGCGGCGCCACCGCCAGGCCCGAGTCGGGAAACGGCTCAGCCATGACGGCGCAGTCCAGCTCGCCGGTACGCAACATCTCCAGCAGCTTGACGGTGAAGTTCTCCTGCAGCATCAACGGCATCTGCGGTGTGCGCGCGATCACCTGCTTCACCAGCGCCGGCAGCAGGTAGGGGCCGATGGTGTAGATGATGCCCAGCTTCAACGGGCCGCTCAACGGGTCCTTGCCGCTCTTGGCGATCTGCTTGATGGCGGCGGTCTGTTCGATCACCTGCTGCGCCTGACGCACGATCAGTTCACCCAGCGGTGTGATCGACAGCTCGGTGCTGCCACGCTCGAAGATCTTCACGTCGAGCTCGTCCTCGAGCTTCTTGATGGCCACGCTGAGCGTGGGTTGTGACACGTGGCAGGCCTGTGCAGCGCGGCCGAAGTGGCGCTCGCGGGCCACCGCGACGATGTATCTGAGCTCGGTGAGGGTCATGCGCCATTGTCGTCAGTCGAACATCACCCCGACCTTCGTCTGGCTGCGCTTTGGGATGGCGCTGCCGAGCACCTTTGCCCGCATAGTCTCGCCAGTGCGAAACAAATTGCAACTATCCGTATCGACTTGGTGCGCGGTCCATGCTGGCGGCGCGGCCTTCGCAACGCCCGTAGTCACCCCTGGGCCGGACAGTGGCTGTGGATGTCCCCGCAAAGCAGGGGGTGGTGGTGGCGCTTCACCCCCTGTGCGTGGGGGACTCAAAAGCAGCGCTATGCAGCAACATTCACTTACCCGTTAGGTCATCCGATGACCGGTTACCAGAACCCATTCGCAACAGAGACTGAAAACACGGAAAACGCCATGAAATCCATTGACCGATCAACCGATCCCTTTGTCGTGCGCGTGGCTGTGCCTGCGGCCAACGAGGGCTATCTGGGTTCGTCGCTGGATCTGCAGGCGGGTTTGCGTGTTCGCGAGTTGATGGTCAGCGCCTGCCCGCCTGACGTGATTCGGGAACTGGCGCGCATGCGCATGGCCTGGGGTACCGTCGCCCGTCCGGCGCCGGTTTGACAGGGCCAGCACGGGCGCAACGCCGCCGCATCCTGCGCAGCAGCCCTGCCGCTGCTCAGGCTTTCAGATACTCGGCCCGGCTGTCCAGCCAGCGCGCCACATGCGCCTGCGCCGCTGCCGGGTGTTCACGCAGCAGCCGCGGCGCCAGCTCGCGGGCCTGCTGAAGCAACGCCGAGTCGGCCGCCAGATCGGCAAAGCGCAGCAGCGCATCACCACTTTGTCGCGCGCCCATGAATTCACCCGGCCCGCGGATCTCCAAATCTCGCCGCGCGATCTCGAAGCCGTCCCCGGTCTGCGCCATCGCCTTCAGGCGGTCCTTGCCCGTGGGTGACAGCGGCCCGGTGTAGAGCAGCACACACACGCTGGCCACCGCACCCCGGCCCACGCGCCCGCGCAGCTGATGCAGTTGCGCAAGACCAAAGCGTTCGGCGTGCTCGATCACCATCAGGCTGGCGTTGGGCACGTCCACACCCACTTCGATCACGGTGGTGGCCACCAGCAGCTTCATGTCGCCGCTGGTGAACAGCTGCATCACCGCGGCCTTCTCGGCCGCGGCCATGCGGCCGTGCAGCAGGCCCACCATCGTGCCACCCATTTCAGTCGTCAGCTCGGCATGGGTGGCGGTGGCGTTCTGCAGGTCCAGGTGTTCGCTCTCTTCCACCAGCGGGCACACCCAGTAGACCTGTCGGCCCTGGGCCACTTCCTGCTTGATGCGCTGCACCACCTGGGCTCGCTTGTCGTCGGCAAACACCTTGGTGACGATGGGCGTGCGACCGGGTGGCAGTTCGTCAATGGTGCTGACCGCCAGATCGGCGTAGTAGCTCATGGCCAGCGTGCGCGGGATGGGTGTGGCGCTCATCATCAACAGGTGCGGCTCCAGCTCGCTGGCCTGCAACTTATCGCGCAGGGCCAGGCGTTGTGCCACGCCGAAGCGATGCTGCTCGTCCACGATGGCCAGCCCCAGCCGGGCGAAGGCCACGCCTTCAGAGATCACCGCGTGGGTGCCCACGGCCAGCATGGCTTGTCCGCTGGCCAACTGCTGCACCATCTGCTGGCGCGCCTTGCCCTTGCGGCTGCCGGTGAGCCAGGCGGTCTGCACACCCAGCGGCTGCAGCCATTGCACCAGCTTGCGAAAGTGTTGCTCGGCCAGGATCTCGGTGGGTGCCATCAGCGCGCATTGCCAGCCGGCGCCCATGGTGATGGCCGCGGCCAGCGCGGCCACCACCGTCTTGCCCGAGCCCACGTCACCCTGCAGCAGGCGGTTCATCGGATGGGGTCGCGCCAGGTCGGCGCCAATCTCCTGCATCACACGCTGTTGAGCGCCGGTCAGCTTGAAGGGCAGCGTCTGCAGCAGGCGGTTGAACAGCGCGCCGTCGGCCTGTTCAGTCGACTCGTCCATGGCGCGCAGCGCGGGCGCGTGCAACAGGGCCCGCGCCGCCCGCGATTGCAGCTGTGAGAGCTGCTGCGCCAGCAGCTCGTCGAATTTCAGTCGCTGCCAGGCCGGGTGGCTGTGGTCTTCCAGCGTGTCGGCGTCCAGGTTGGCCGCAGGGTGGTGCAGCAGCATCACCGCGTCGCGCAGCGACGGCATGCCGGCCGGCACCGTGTGCGGTGGCAGCACCTCGTGCAGTGGCGCGCGCGACAGCGCCGACGCCACGGCCTTGCGCAGATAGGCCTGCGGCAGTTGCGCCGAACTGGGGTACACCGGTGTCAGCGCCTGGGGCAACGGGGTGTCCACCTGCACGGCACGGAATTCCGGATGCACCATCTCGCGGCCAAGAAAGCCCGCTCGCACCTCGCCGCGCACCCGCACCAGCTGCCCCACGGCCAGCGTCTTCAGGTGCGAAGGGTAGAAATGCATCAGGCGCAGCAGCAGTTCGCCGCCGCTGCCGTCGCTCATCTTCACCAGCAGCTGGCGGCGTGAGCGTGTTTCCACATGGCACTCCAGCACCGTGCCCTGCACCTGCGCGGTGTCGCCCTCGCGCAGGCTGACGATGCTGCGCAGCCGGGTTTCGTCCACGTAACGCATCGGCAGGTGCAGCGCCAGGTCGATGTCACGTTTCAGCCCCAGCTTGGCCATCGCGCGCGCCGGGCCCGAAAGCTTGTCTGTGGCGGGCTTTGGGGCCGCACTGGCGGGTTTGATGGCGGACATGAAACAATTTTGGACTCGTTCAACGAGGCGGCCCGCGCGGACCGCCCATTTCATGCACCCAGCCCCCGCTGCCAGCACGCCACCACCGGCCTACACCTTGGCCGACTTCGACTTCGAATTGCCGGCCGAGCTGATCGCCCAGCAACCGGCGCCCGAGCGCAGCGCATCGCGGCTGCTCGATGGGAGATGCGACGCACCGCTGGACCGCCACTTTGCCGACCTGCCCGGCCTGCTGCAGCCAGGGGACCTGTTGGTGTTCAACGACACCCGCGTCATCAAGGCGCGGCTGCTGGGGTTCAAGAGCAGCGGCGGCAGCGTGGAGGCGCTGGTGGAACGCGTGCTGCCCGGTGCGCAGCAGGGCGTGTACGAGGTCTGGGCCCATCTGCGCGCCAGCAAGTCGCCGCGCCCCGGCGCGGTGGTGCGTTTTGCCGACGCCTTCGACGCCGAGGTGCTGGGCCGCGTGGGGCCCGAGGCCAGCCTGTTCCACCTGCGGTTCCCGGTCGACCCTTTGGCGCTGCTGCAGCAGCACGGCCATGTGCCGCTGCCACCCTACATCACCCATGCCGACACGGCCGACGACGAGCGCCGCTACCAGACGGTGTTCGCCCAGCGCCCGGGCGCCGTGGCAGCGCCCACGGCGGCGCTGCACTTCGACCACGCGGTGCTGGCAGCGCTGCAGGCGCGCGGCGTGCAACGCGCCGCGGTGACGCTGCACGTGGGCGCCGGCACCTTTCAGCCGGTGCGCGAACACGACCTGAGCAGGCACCGCATGCACAGTGAATGGTTCGAGGTGGGCGCCGACACGGTGGCCGAGATCCAGCGCACCCATGCCGCCGGGGGGCGCGTGCTGGCGGTGGGCACCACCACGTTGCGGGCCCTGGAGTCGGCCGCACGCCACCATGGCGGCGCACTGTCGGCCTTCACCGGCGAGACCGACATCTTCATCACCCCAGGCTTCGATTTCCGCGTCGTGGACGCACTGCTCACCAACTTCCACCTGCCCAAGAGCACGCTGATGATGCTGATCAGTGCTTTTGCCGGCCACTCGCGGGTGATGGCGCTCTACGGCCACGCCGTCGCGCAGCGTTACCGCTTCTTCAGCTACGGTGACTGCATGCTGCTGCAACGCTGACCCTCTGCGCGCGGCCGCTGCGGTGATGACGTGCCCTCCCGCAGGTGCTGCATGCGGGCTGAGACAATCCTGGCCATGCTCCAATTTGAATTGCTCACCACCGAAGGCCAGGCGCGCCGCGGCCGCCTGACGCTGAACCACGGCGTGGTGGAAACGCCCGTCTTCATGCCCGTGGGCACTTACGGCACCGTCAAGGGCGTGACGCCGCAGTCGCTGCTGGACATGGGCGCGCAGATCATCCTGGCCAACACCTTCCACCTGTGGATGCGTCCGGGGCTGGACGTGGTGAAGCAGTTCGGCGGCCTGCACCGCTTCGAAGCCTGGCACAAGCCGATGCTCACCGACAGCGGCGGCTTTCAGGTCTGGAGCCTGGGCGGCGCCGACGGCAAGGGCCGCAAGATCACCGAAGAAGGCGTGCGCTTTTCTTCGCCGGTCAACGGCGACAAGCTGCTGCTGACGCCGGAGGTCAGCATGCAGATACAGACCGTGTTGAACAGCGACATCGTGATGCAGTTCGACGAGTGCACGTCCTACGAAACCGCGGGCGTGCTGACCACCGAAGCGCAGGCCCGTTCGTCGATGGAGCTGAGCCGGCGCTGGGCGCTGCGCAGCCGCGACGAGTTTGCGCGCCTGGAAAACCCCAACGCGCTGTTTGGCATCGTGCAGGGTGGCATGTTCGAAAACCTGCGCGCCGAATCGGCCGCCGGGCTGGCCGAGATGGACCTGCCCGGTTACGCCGTGGGCGGCGTGAGCGTGGGCGAACCCAAGGACGAGATGCTGCGCATCATGGCGCACACGCCGCGCCTGCTGCCGGCGCACAAGCCGCGTTACCTGATGGGTGTGGGCACGCCCGAAGACCTGGTGGCCGGCGTCGCCGCAGGCGTGGACATGTTCGACTGCGTGATGCCCACGCGCAACGCACGCAACGGCCATTTGTTCACCCGCTTCGGCGACCTGAAGATCCGCAACGCCCGCCACCGCGCCGACGAGCGGCCCATCGACGAAAGCTGCAGCTGCCCCTGCTGCAAGGGCTTCAGCCGCGCCTACCTGCACCACCTGGACCGCTGCGGCGAGATGCTGGGCCCGATGCTGGCCAGCGTGCACAACCTGCACTACTACGTGAACCTGATGGGCGACGTGCGGCAGGCGCTGGACGAGGGCCGCTTCGAGGCCTTTGCGCAGCGGTTCAGAGAAGACCGCGGCCTCGGGGTGTGACAGACCCGGCCGGCGCGGCCACTCACAATGGCGCGATGACGGCCACCGCGCCCCTGTTGCCGCGCAAGCCAGCCGCTTCGCGCCGCGTGCTGTTGGCCATCCTGCTGAGCCAGTTTGCCTTTGGCTTGCTGGCGATGACCATCTGCATCCCGTCGATGCAGGAATGGGGCGCGCTCTTTGGCGTCGCGCAAGGCACCGTGCAGCTCACGTTCAGCAGCTACGTCATCGCCTTTGGCGGCCTGCAACTGCTGTACGGCCCGTTGTCCGACCGCCTGGGCCGCAGGGCCGTGTTGCTGGGTGGTTTGGCGCTGGGCGTGGGGGCTTCGTTCCTGGCCGCGATGGCGCCTTCGATGGGCTGGCTGATCGCCGCGCGCGCATTGCAAGGTGCCGGCGCGGCCGCGGGCATGGTGGTGGGGCGTGCCATGGTGCAAGACGAGTTCGAGGGCGCGGAGCGCACGCGCGTGATGGCCTATGTGGGCATGGCCACGGGGCTGTGCCCGCCGTTGGCCACGGTGCTGGGCGGGCAATTGCATGTGCGCCTGGGCTGGCAGGCCAACTTCTTGTTGATGGGCGGGCTGGGGCTGGCGTTGTGGCTGGTGTCGTGGCGTGTGCTGCCTCGGCGCAGCCGCGCTGGCGCGGCACCCGGTCACGGCCTGGCCGACATGGGCCGGGCCTACCTGCGGCTGGGGCGCGAGCCGACCTTTTGCATGATGGTGGCCTTGCTGGGCTGCACCACCGCTGCGTTTTATGCCTTCCTGGCTGGTTCACCGGTGGTGCTGCGCGGCTACGGCCTGGGCCCCGACCGTATCGGCTTCGTCATCATGTGCATCCCGCTGTCCTACATCGTGGGCAACTACCTCACCAGCCGGCTGGCCCGGCGCCGTGGTGAACGCTGGCTGCTGCGCCTGGGGCAGGTCTTGACGCTGGGGGGTGTGGGGCTGCTCATCGTGCTGGCGCTGGCCGGCGCGCGTTCGGTGTGGGCCTTTGCGCTGCCGTTGATGGTGCTGGGCCTGGGCCATGGCTTCCTGGTGCCACCCACGCTGTCGGCCAGCGTCAGCGTGGTGCCGGCGTTGGCGGGTGCAGCCGCGGCGGTTGCCGGGGTGATGCAGCAGACCCGGGGCGCGCTGGGCGGCTACGTGGTGGGGCTGGTGCCGCACGATGCCGGCGTGTTGAATCTGGGCTGGCTGATGCTGGGCTTCAGCCTGTTGGGAACCGCGGCGCAGGTCTTGTGGGGGCGTTGGCAGGCGCTGCCGGTGGCGCCGTTGGCTGACCCGGGACTGCACCCGGTGGACCTGAACGCCGCCCGGGCAGTGGGCGACAGAGCTGACCATCGGTTGTGATGAACCCGCCGGCCCCGTCCAGGAATGAAGGCGCGCCGCAGACCGGTGCTTCGGCGCAGCCGCCTGTGCATGCCAGCGGTGCCATCACCACCGACGTGCTCATCGCCGGTGGCGGCCCTTGCGGCCTGATGCTGGCCATCGAACTGGGCCGGCGCGGTGTGCGCTGCCTGCTGGTCAACGACAAGCCCGAGACGGCCTTCAACCCGCAGGCCAACGCCACGCAGGCGCGCACGATGGAGCACTTTCGGCGCCTTGGTTTGGCGCAGCGCGTGCGGCAGCTGGGCCTGCCGGTCGACCACCCGACCGACATCGCCTACCTGACGCACTTCGCGGGCCGTGAACTGGCGCGTCTGCGCTTGCCCACCGCGGCAGCGGCCTCGCAGATGGTGAAGTCGATGGGCGGTTCGTGGAGCGCGGCCGAGCTGCCGCACCGCGTGTCGCAGAAGTTCGTTGAAGTGACGCTGCGCGAAGAGGCGCAGCGGCAGCCTGGCGTCGAGCTGCGCTACGGCTGGCGCATGACGGCCTTTGAAGACCAGGGCGACGCGGTGCACGCCACCGTCGCGCCTGTGGTGGGCGGCCCGTCGGTCGCGGTCCAGGCGCGCTACCTGGTGGGCGTCGACGGCGCGCGCAGCAGCGTGCGCCGGCAGCTGGGCTTCACCTGGCAGGGCGACACCGGCATCAAGCGCAACTTCATGGGCGGCAAGATGTTTGCCGTCTACCTGCGTGCGCCCGACTTCTACCGCCTGAACCCGAATGACCGGGCGTGGATGTACGTGATGGTGCACCCGGCGCTGCGGGCTTTCATCATGTCGGTGGACGGGCGGGGCGAATTCGCCTTCCACACCCAGGTGCCCGAGGGCGTGGACGGCGACGCCTACACCGAAGCCGACGCGCGCCGCTTCTTTGCCCAGGCCAGCGGGCTGGGCTGCGACATCGAGATCCTGTCCATGGCCACCTGGACGGCGGGCCACGCGCTCGTTGCTTCGGGTTTCCAGAAAGGCCGTGTCTTTCTCGGCGGCGATGCGGCGCACCTGTTCACGCCCACCGGCGGTCTTGGCTACAACACCGCGGTCGAAGACGCCGTCAACCTGGGCTGGAAGCTGGCGGCGGTGCTCAAGGGCCAGGCCGGGGCTGCGCTGTTGGACAGCTATGAACGGGAGCGCAAGCCGCTGGCGCTGCGCAACACCGGCTACGCGCGGCAGTTTGCCGACAGCATCGGCTTGTTCACGGCCGTGCCCGAGCTGGACGAAGACTCGGCCGCCGGTGCCCAGGCGCGCGCTGCAGCGTCCGAGTACCTGAACGGCCATGCGCGGCGTGAATTCAACATCCCCGGCGTGACGCTGGGGGGCCGCTATGACGGTTCGCCACTGATCGTGACCGACGGCACGCAGCCGCCTGCCGACGCGGCCAACAGCTACACCCCCAGCGCCTGCCCGGGCGGGCGGCCACCGCACGCGTGGCTGGCCGATGGCCGGTCCCTGTACGACAGCTTCGGCTTTGAGTGGACGCTGCTCGTGCTGGGCGTGCAGCCGGTGCCGGTGGCGACTTTCGAGGCGCAGGCGCAAGTGATCGGCGTGTCGCTCGCCGTCGTGCGCCACAGCGACCCGGCGCTGCTGGCGCTGTACGAAGCGGCGCTGGTGCTGATCCGCCCCGACCACATCGTGGCCTGGCGCGGTGCCGACGACAGTGCCGCGGCGCTGGTCTGGGCGCAGGTGCTGGGCGCTGAGCCGCTGAGCCGCTGAGCCGCTGAGCCGCGGCAGGCATGGTTGCTGCCGCAGCCATCGCTGCGGGCTTGAAACCGCCCGTCAAGTCGATGCACAGGCTGCCGATAAAGCGGTAGCCATGGAAGCGCCTTCAAACCCTCCCGCGTGGCGGCCGTTGTGCTCCACGGCCGCGCTATCGGCGGCCGTGCGCATGCTGCGCCGGGTGGGGGGCGCCTGGCTGGCCCTGGTCTTGTGGTTCACGCTGTGCGCAGGCGCTGCGCCGGCACAGGCGCGCGAATTGCTGCTGGACGACCGCCCGACCATCAACGTCTGGCCCAGCGTCACGCTGCTGGCCGACACGGACCACAGCTACACAGCCGAGCAACTGGTGTTCTTGCCGCAGCGTTTTGTAACGCCCACCGGCACCGCCAGCAACCTGGGGCGCCGCGCCGAGACCCTCTGGCTGCGCGTGCCGTTGCGGGTGCCCGAGCACGCGCCGGGTGCACCACCCTTGCCGCGCGTGCTGGAGATCGACTACCCGACCTTGAACCTGGTGGAGCTCAGTGTCTGGCGCGGCAACCAGCTCGTGGGCCGCCACCGCATGGGCAACCAGTTGCCGCTGGCCGAGCGCGCCATGGCCACGCGCACCCATGCCGCGCCGCTGGACTTGGCGCCGGGCAGCTATGTGCTGCTGTTGCGCGTGCACACGCTCAGCTCGGTCGTACTGCCCATCACCGTGCGCACTGCCGAGGCTTTCACACGCTACGAATCGCAGGTGCAGCTGACCCAGGGTCTGCTGCTGGGCCTGACCCTGTGCATGATGCTGTACAGCCTGGCCCACTGGCTGAGCCTGCGTGACGCCGTGTTTCTGGACTATGCGCTGCTGCTCGCCGGCAACGCCGTGTTCAGCCTCACCTACTTCGGCATCGGCCCGATGTGGCTGTGGCCCCAGTGGCCTGCCGTGTCCGCCCTGGCCGCACCCATGGGCATCATGGTGGCGGTGGTCGCTGGCACCCGTTTCACGCGGGCCACGTTGGCGGTGCGCGAGGTCAGCGTCGTCATCGACACGCTGTTGCGGGTTGCGTGCGGGGCTGCGCTGGTGGGCCTCGTGGGTTGCCTGCTGGGCTTGATCGGCTACCGCGCCGCACAGTCGATGGTGACGGTGCTGGGCATCGCGGTGACGCTGGTGGTGCTGCCCACGGCGGCCGTGCGCCTGCGCCGCGGCGACCGCATTGCTGGCTACACGCTGGTGGGCTGGACCATCTACACCGCGGGCGCGCTCACCATGGCGGGCATCCTGCGGGGTCTGGTGGAACCCACGTTCTGGACACAGCATGTCTACCCGATTTCCACGCTCGTCGAGATGGCCGCATGGATGGCCGTGCTGGGGCAGCGTGTGAAATCCATCCACAGCAATGCCGACCGTGCGCGGGTGGAAAGCGAAACGCTGCGCACGATGGCGCACACCGACGCACTCACCGGCCTGCCCAACCGGCGCGGCTTGAACGAGCATCTGGGGCTGGCGCTGCGCAAGGCGTCGCCCGAGCGCATCCTGGCCGTCTATCTGATGGACCTGGACGGCTTCAAACCCGTGAACGACCGCTACGGTCACGACGTGGGCGACGCGCTGCTGGTGGCCGTGGGCCGGCGGCTGCAGGATGTGCTGCGCGGCCAGGACCTGGTGGCGCGGCTCGGGGGTGACGAGTTCGTGGTGCTGGCCGGCAGCCTGCGCGACGAGCAGGCGGCGCAGGCGCTGGGGCACAAGCTGCTGGCGTCGTTCAGCGAGCCGTTCCTGATAGCCCAGCACCGCTGCGAAGTCGGCCTGACCATCGGCTACGCGCTGGCGCCGATGGATGGCACCAGCGCCGATGCCCTGCTCAAGCAGGCCGATGCGGCCATGTACGCGGGCAAACAGCAGGGCCGCCGCCGTGTGCAGCGTGCGCATTCGGTGCTGCTGGCCGGGGTGGGCGTAGGCGCCTGAAGGGTGCATCCTGCGCCGTGCAAGCGGCGCTGCAAGCCGTTTCAGTCGGCCTTCACCCCAGCGTCTTTCACCAGTCGTGACCAGAAGCGGTTGTCCTCAATGAGGAAGGCCGCAAAGTCTTCGGGTGACCGCGACATCGCCACCTCGGTGCCTTCACGCGCCAGCGCCGCCTTCACCTCGGGCTGCTGCATCACTGTCTGGGCCGCTTCAAAGAGTTTCTTCGATACCTCGGCAGGCGTGCCCACGGGCACGAAGAAGCCGTACCAGAACGACAGGCTGTAGCCCGGCAGCCCGGCCTCGGCGGTGCCGGGCACACCCGGCACCAGCGCCGTGCGCTGCGGGCTGGTGACGGCCAGCGCCTTCAGCCGCCCGGCCTGCACCATGGGCAGCACCGAAGGCGGCGTGCCGAAGGTCAGCTGTGCGTCCCCCGCCACCACGGCCTGGATGGCCGGTGCGCCGCCCTTGTACGGAATGTGCACCATCTCCACGCCCGCCACCTTGCTGAAGTGCGCTGCGCCCAGATGCGGCGCCGAACCGTTGCCAGAGGTGGTGTAGTTCAGGAAGCCGGGCTTGGACTTGGCCACGCTGATTAGTTCTTGCAAGCTGTTGATGCCGGCGCCGGGGTGCACGGCCAGCACCAGCGGCGACGTGGTCAGGCGCGTCACCGGCACCAGGTCCTTGGCGCTGTAGCTGAGCTTCGGGTTCACCGCCGGGTTGACCGAGATGCTGCTGGGGCTGGCGATCAGCAGCGTGTAGCCGTCGGGTGGTGCCTTGGCGACGAAGTCCGCCGCCAGGCTGCTGCCGGCACCGGCGCGGTTTTCCACCACCACGCTCTGGCCCAGCGCCTTTGACAGCGGATCGCTCAGCGTTCGCGCCACGAAGTCGGCCGCGCCGCCGGGCGCAAAGCCAATCACCAGACGGATGGGTTTGGCTGCGGGCCAGCCCTGCGCCAGCGAGGGGCCGCTGCTGCACAGAGCCGCGAAGGCTGCCGCCAGTGCAGCGATCAACCCGCGGCGTTGGCGTGGTTCGGCTTGGCTTTGCTTCATGTGATGGCCTTGGAAGATGGTTGACGATGTTTTGTCGTTAGACGCCGATGCGCAGCACGATCTTGCCCAGGTGCTGGTTGGCTTGCATGTGGGCCTGGGCCGCGGGCAGTTCATCGAAGTCGAACACACGGTCCACCACGGGTGTGATACGGCCGTCGCCCAGCGCGGGCAGCCAGTCGGCCACGAAGGCAGGAACGCCGGCGGCGCGTTGTTCGGCGCTGCGCAGCTTGTTGGACACGCCAAAGAGCGTGAGCCGTTTGCTGTGCAGCGCCTGCAGATCGATCTCGGCGTTCAGCGTGTGGTCCACGTAGCCCACGGTCGCCAGCCGGCCCTCGAAGGCCATGCAGCGCACACATTCGGCAAACACCGTGCCGCCCACGGTGTTGACCACCAGGTTCACGCCCGCGCCGCCGGTGGCCTTCAGCACCGCGTCGGCAAAATCGGGCTGGCGTGTGTGCAGGCCCAGGTCCAGCCCCAGCGCCTGCAACTTTGCCAGTTTGTCCAGGGAGCCCGAGGTGCCGATGACCTTGGCACCCATCGTCTTGGCCGCTTGCAGCGCCGCCACACCCACGCCCGACGAGACACCGGTGACCAGCAGCCACTGCCCGGCCAGCAGATGGCCCTGCGTGACCAGCATGTCGTGCACCACCAGAAAGGTCAGCGGCACCGCGGCGGCGGCTTCCATGCCCAAGGCAGCGGGCACCGGCAGCGCTTCACGCGCGTCCATCAGCGCATATTCGGCAAAGGCGCCGACGCAGCGGCCCATCACGCGTTGCCCCGTCTGCAAGGCGCTGACGCCAGCGCCCAGCGCGGCGATCTCGCCTGCGCCTTCGATGCCGGCGGGCTTGGACGCGCCGCCCTTGATGAGTCCACCCGGGATGAATTCGCCTCGGTTGAGGCCCGCCGCATGCATCTTCAGCAGCACCTGGCCGGGGCCGGGCTCCGGGCGTGGCACGTCGGCCAGCTGCAACACGGCCAGGTTGTCTTCAACACGCAGCGAATAGGCTTTCATGGGTGGTGACGTGGGGTTCGGTGTTGCAGGAGGGCGCCGGCAAATGTGGAACTCAGCGCCCCTTGAATTGCGGCTTGCGCTTTTCCATGAAGGCGCGGCGGCCTTCGATGTAGTCGTCGCTTTCGAAGCAGCGCAGGATGAGTTCGCGGCAGCGGTCGGCGTCCAGCTCGGGTGACGGTTTCAGCATTTCGCCGACGATGGCCTTGGCCGCAAACAGCGTCAGCGGCGCGTTGTCGCCGATGCTGCCGGTGTACTCGGCCAGCAGCGCCGGCAGTGCGTCGACGGCACACGTGCGCGACACCAGGCCCAGCCGCAGGGCTTCGGCCGCATCGATGCGCCGCGCCGTGTAGAACAGCTCCTTGGCCGCGCCGACGCCGATCAGGTCGACCAGGTTCTTCAAGGCCGAATAGCGGTAGCCCAGCCCCATGCGCCCGGCCGGGATGGAGAACACAGCGTCGCTGGCGGCGATGCGGATGTCGCAGGCGATGGCCACGTTGACGCCGCCGCCGATGCACCAGCCCTTGATGCATGCCAGCGTGGGTTTGCCGAAGTTGTAGATGCCCATCAGCGCGTCTTCGGCCAGCGCCTCGTAGTGCTTCACCGCCTCTTTGGCGGCGCGCATGTCCTCGAACTGCGAGATGTCCGCGCCCGAGACGAAGGCTTTGTCACCTGCGCCCTCAAACACCACCAGGCGCACACGGTCATCGTCTGCGGCCTGCTTCAGCAGCGGTGGCACTGCGCCCCACATGTCCACGCTCAGTGCGTTGTGGCGGGCGGGGTTGTTGAAGACGATGTGCAGGGCGGGGCCACCCAGGCGGACCAGTACACGTTCGGTGGGGGAGGTGTAGGTCTGGCTTGTCATGGCATGGACTGATGATGGGGGCTGGTACGCAGTGCTAGATGGACGCGTATGGTGATGCGTGCAGTGGTGCGTGCAGTGGTGCGTGCAGTGGCGTACGCGTGCCACCAACTATGGCGTGCCGCTGGCCTTGGGTGGCCGACTCCGCTCATGTCCTCCTTCGCCGGCCTGCGGCCGTCGAATTCCCCCTTTACTTCGCTGCGTCGGCCACCCAAGGCCAGCGGCACGCCATAGTTGGTGGCACGCGTACGCCACTGCACGCACCACTGCACGCACCACAGCAC
>JANOZF010000154.1:0-7827 GCA_031429255.1 Rubrivivax sp. | reverse complement strand
CTGTCGGCGTGGTTCAACTTCGGTCCTTCGTCCAGTGCCTGGACCGATGGCCCCATTGCCAGCCCCAAGTTCTATTCCGAAACCCTGGGCCAAGGCACTTCGCCGTTGCGCCGGGGGCTGTCCGATGTGGCGATGGCCGGGGCCGACTACGCGACGAAGAACGAGAACAAGTCGACCGGCCTGAACCTGACGTGGAAGGTCTCCGATCGCCTGAAGTTCGAGTTCGACGCCCACTCGTCCACCGCGGAGTCGGGGGCCGACAGCCCCTACGGCTCCAACAACTCGCTGGGCACCGCCGCCTTCAACCGCGGCACCACCAGGGTCGATTTCACCAGCGACTTCCCGGTGCTCAGCATCTACGACTCCGACATCAATGCGGGCCTGATGAAGGCCACGGGCTCGTCGTTCCGCAACAGCTACATGAAGTCGGGCGTCGACCAGGTGCAGGCCAAGGGTCAGTTCAAGCCGACCGATGACTCGAAGCTGGACTTCGGCCTGAGCCTGAACCGGGTGAAGAACCGCAGCGCGTTTTCCAATGTGCAGCAAGACGACTGGGGTGGCGCGCAGACGACCGAGGCCCAGTTTCCCGACAACGTCTGGCGCGCCGACCAGATCCGCCCGTACTTCGGGCAGATCAGCGGCAGCGGCAACCCGGCCCTGTACAACCAGTTCTTCACCTGGGACTTCAAGACCGTGCGCGACCTGGCGGCCGCGGCCAGGGGCGACCAGGCGATGTTCCTGCCCAGCAGCACCTTCACGACCGACCGCCGCGTGAAGGAAGAGTCGCAAAGCGCCTACCTGCAGCTCGTGAAAGACTGGGATTGGGCGATGCCCGCGCGTGCGGCCATCGGCGTGCGTTACGAAGAAACGAAGGTCACCGCGTCGGCGCTGGTGCCGGTGGCCACTGGCATCAACTGGACGGCGGCCAATGAATACCCCGTCCAGTTCGCCGGTTCGCCGGGCTTCACCACGCTGACGGGACGCTACAAGCATTTCCTGCCGAGCCTGGACTTCGACATCGACCTGCGCAACAACCTGAAGGCCCGCGCCAGCTATGGTGAAAGCATCGGCCGGCCAGGGTGGGGCGACATCCAGGGCGGACAGACCTTGAACGCGCTGGCCCGCGTAGACGGAGGCACGGGGCAGCAGGGCAACCCGGCGCTGAAGCCACTGAAGTCGAAGAACTTCGACCTGTCGCTGGAGTTCTATTACGCCAAGGGCAGCTACGCCGCGCTCGGTTATTTCCAGAAGCAGATTTCGAACTACGTCGGCATCACGCAGATCGACGCCACGCCCTTTAACCTGAACACGCCCGTGAATGGCAAGTTCTGGAACGAGGCGGTTGCGGCGCGCTGCGCCGACAAGGACCCGGTTTGCATCCGCGACTACATCTTCGCCACCTACAACGGCCGCTTCGGTGTCAACAAGGCCACGGGCGTGATACCTGGCCAGCCGGGCGACCCCATCGCCAACTTCCGCATCACCGCGCCGGCCAACCAGAAGAACGCGTCGCTGAACGGCCTTGAATTCAACGTCCAGCACCTTTTTGCGGGCACCGGGTTCGGCGTGTCGGCCAACTACACGAAGGTCAATTCCGGCCTCAAGTACGACGACAACTCGATCGGCGAACAGTTTGCGCTGGAAGGCCTTAGCGATTCAGCCAACTTGGTGCTGTTCTACGAGAACGACAAGTGGCAGGTGCGCGCGGCGTACAACTGGCGCGACAAATTCCTGTCAGGGCGTTTCGATGGCAAGGGCCCCAACCCCGTGTACACCGAGGCCTATGGCCAGCTGGACATCAACGCGACCTACAAGTTGACGGAAAGGCTGAGCGTGCACGCCGAAGTGATCAACGCCACCGACGGTGTGCAGCGCCTGCATGGCCGCGCCAAGGAGCAAGCCTTGTACGTGACGCAGACCGGGCCGCGCTACATGTTTGGCGCAAACTACAAGTTCTGAGCGCCGCAGCAAGGCCGTTTCACCCGGCGTGAAACGGCAGAAACAGCCGCTGGTCACCAGCGGCTGTTTTGTTTGGAAGCGCAGTCCATGTCCCCTTCGCCGGCGCATGCCGGCGGGCATAACCGGTGGGTGCAGAGTTGAGCGAAGCGGTGAGGCAGGTGGTGATCGTTGGCGGCGGCTCGGCCGGATGGCTGACGGCCGCCGTGCTGGCGGCAGCGCACGGCACCGGCGCCGGCGCCGGGCTGCAGGTGACGCTGCTCGAGTCCCCCGACATCGGGCCCATTGGCGTGGGCGAAGGCACCTGGCCGACCATGCGCGACACCTTGCGCAGCGTGGGCCTGTCAGAGACCGCGTTGTTTCGTGAATGCGACGCCGCGTTCAAGCAGGGCTCGCGCTTCAACGGCTGGGTCGACGGCGCCCCGGCCGACCACTACTTCCACCCCTTCGTGCTGCCCCAGGGCTACACCGAAGCCAACCTGGCCGCCGCCTGGTTGCAGCGCCACGCCGGGGTGCCCTTTGCCGACCTGGTGAGCTTCCAGCCGCACCTGTGCGCGCAGGGCAGGGCACCCAAGCAGCCGACCACGCCCGAATACGCGGCAGTGGCCAACTACGGCTACCACTTCGATGCCGGCAAGTTCGGCGTGTTGCTGAAGCGGCATGGCACGGAACAGCTGGGCGTGCGGCATGTGCTGGACCATGTCGTCGGCGTCAACAGCCACGAGAACGGCGACATCGCATCGCTGCAGACCAAAGCCCACGGCGCGGTGGCGGGCGACCTGTTCGTCGACTGCACGGGCATGGCCTCGCTGTTGCTGGGCCAGCACTACGGGGTTGAATTCGAGTCTCAGCGGCACGTGCTGTTCAACGACACCGCCTTGGCCGTGCAGGTGCCCTACGCCCGTGAAGACAGTGCCATCGCGTCGCAGACCATCGCCACGGCGCAGGGCCATGGCTGGGTGTGGGACATCGGCCTGCCCACGCGCCGCGGCGTCGGCCATGTCTATTCGAGTGCACACACCACCGACGACGCGGCCGAGCAGGCGCTGCGCCGCTACATCGAGGACACCGATGGCCCGAAGGACGTCGCGGCGCCCCGGAAGCTGTCGTTCCAGCCGGGCTACCGCCAGAAGTTCTGGCACCGCAACTGCGTGGCCATCGGCCTGTCGGCGGGCTTCGTCGAGCCGCTGGAGGCCTCGGCCCTGGCCCTGGTGGAACTGTCGGCGGCCCTGCTCAGCGAAGACATGCCGGCCACGCGCGCAGCCATGGACATCGTGGCGCGGCGCTTCAACGACACCTTCACCTACCGCTGGGAACGCGTGATCGACTTCCTGAAGCTGCACTACGCATTGACCCGCCGGCAAGACACCGCGTACTGGCGCGACCATGCGGCACCCGAGCACATGCCCGCCCGCCTGCGCGACCTGATCACGCTGTGGCGCCACAGGCCACCGTCGCGCCGCGACTTCGACCGCGTGGAGGAACTGTTCCCGTCGGCCAGCTACCAGTACGTGCTGTACGGCATGGGGTTCCGGCCCGAGCCGGGCGCCTATGCGCGGCAGCCTGCCAGCGCCGACCTGGCCGACGGGTACTTCCGCGAGGTCGCCGCGCTGACGCGCAAGATGCTCCCGGCGCTGCCCAGCAACCGGGCGCTGATCGAGCACATCCAGCGCCATGGCATGCTGCGGGTCTGAATGGCATCGACCCTGTCCCGCCCCTCCTTGAGACGCTGCACGCACACATGACCCACACCGTCTTGCTGAACAACGTCGACCACCAGGCCCTGCGCGTCACCACGCAGCGGGGCGCCGGGTTCGGCGACGCGGTGATCAGCGCCGTGACCTTTCCCGCCGAGTTTCGCAACCTGCAGGCGCACTATCCCATCGTGTTCCGCAAGTCGCCTGACGGCACCACGTTCGAGCCGGTGGCGCTGTTCGGCTTCGAGGAAGGGCAGAACCTGTTTCTGGGCGCGCAGGGCTGGGACGCACCCTGCCTGCCGCTGGCTATCGAGCGGCTGCCCTTCTACATCGGCATGGACGGCGATGAGCTGGTGGTCCACATCGACCTGCAAAGCCCCAGGCTCAGCACCCATGAAGGCGAGGCCCTGTTCCTGCCGCACGGCGGCAGCACCGAATTCCTGGAGCGCATGAATTCGGTGTTGCTCGCGATTCACCAAGGTTTGCAGAGCACACCCGCATTCATCGCCGCGCTGCTGCAGCATGACCTGCTCGAACCCTTCGTGTTCGAAGTGGAAAGGGCCGACGGCACCCGCACGCGCCTGGACCACTGCTACACGGTGCACGAAGAGCGCCTGCAGGCCCTGGCTGGCGATGCGCTGCAGCGGCTCAGCCAGGCCGGGCACCTGCAGGCGGCCTACATGGCGCTGGCCTCGCTGTCGCAATTTCGGGCGCTGATCGAGCGGCAAGAGCGGCTCGACAGCGCCCAGGCCTGAAGCCATGCGCGAACTCGCGGGCGTGGACCCGCAGGCGATACCTGACGATGTTCTGAAGTCCCCAGAGCCGGTGGTGCTGCGCGGCCTGGTGGCGCGGTGGCCGGCGGTGCATGCCGGGCTGCAGTCGGCGCAAGCTGCTTGCGCCTACCTGCGGGCCTTGTGCGGCGATGCAACGGTGGGCGCGTGGCGCGGCGCGCCCGAGATCGAGGGGCGTTTCTTCTACAACGACGACATGAGCGGCTTCAACTTCCAGCCGCAACGGCTGAAGTTCAATGCCGTGCTCGACGAGTTGCTGGGGCTGCAAGGCGACGCCAGCCCGCCGGCGCTGTACGTGGGCTCCACCACGGTAGACACCTGCTTGCCCGGTTTTCGTGACGCCAACGACGTGGCACTGGGCCACCTGCAGGCGCTGGCGAGCATCTGGGTGGGCAACCGCACGCGCATCGCGGCGCACCACGACCTGCCCGACAACCTGGCCTGCGTCGTGGCGGGGCACCGCCGCTTCACGCTGTTCCCGCCCAGCGAACTGGCCCACCTGTACATCGGCCCGCTGGACTTCACACCGGCCGGGCAGGCCATCAGCCTGGTCGACTTCGCGCAGCCCGATCTGCAGCGATTCCCGAAGTTTGCGCAGGCGCTGGCCCGTGCGCAGGTGGTTGAGCTGGCGCCCGGCGATGCGGTCTTCATCCCCAGCATGTGGTGGCACCATGTGGAAGCGCTGGACCGCTTCAACGTGCTGGTGAACTACTGGTGGCGACAGTCGCCGGCGCACATGGACTCGCCGATGAACGCCTTGCTGATGGCCATGCTGAGCGTGCGTGACCTGCCACCCGAACAGCGCCGGGCCTGGCAGCAGCTTTTTGAACACTATGTCTTTGCAACCGATGAACAGAGCACCGTGCACATTCCCAAAGCCGCGCAAGGCGGGCTGCGGCCGCTGGACCCGGGCGCGGCGCGGGTGCTGCGCGCGCGCCTGCTCAAGAGCCTGAACCGATGAGCACGACGACACCAGGGGGCCCGTTCCGCAGCCCGCCGGAATGCACGCCCGCGCCGGTTCGGCGCGTCGTCATCGCAGGCGGCGGCACTGCGGGCTGGATGGTGGCTGCAGGGCTGTCCAAGACGCTGGGCGCGCTGCTCGACATCCGCTTGATCGAGTCCGACGAGATCGGTACCGTGGGCGTGGGCGAGGCGACCATCCCCTCGCTGCAGACCTTTCACAGCCTGCTGGGCATCGACGAGCGGGCCTTCATGGCCGCCACGCAAGCCACCTTCAAGCTGGGCATCCGTTTCGAGAACTGGCGCGATCTGGGCGCAGACTATTTCCACGGCTTCGGCGTCACCGGCAAAGACCACTGGACCGCCGGTTTCCAGCACTTCTGGCTGAAGGGCCGCCAGCGGCAGCTGGCCGCCGAATATGGCGCCTATGCACTGGAAGTGCAGGCTGCGCAGCAGGGGCGCTTTGCCCACCTGCCCGACGACGGCCTGCACTACGCGTACCACCTGGACGCCACGCTTTACGCCCGCTTCCTGCGCAGCTTCAGTGAGGCTTTGGGCGTGCAGCGCCTTGAAGGCAAGATCGTCAGCGTCCAGACCGATGCGACAACGGGGGACATCAGCGCCTTGCACCTGGACTCCGGTGCACAGATCGAAGGCGACCTGTTCATCGACTGCACCGGCTTTCGCGGCCTGTTGATCGGCGAGACGCTGAAGGTGGACTACGAGGACTGGTCGCACCTGCTGTTCAACGACAGCGCGGTGGCGGTGCAGACCGCATCGGTGGGCGCTGCCGTGCCCTACACCCGTTCCATCGCGCACCCTTGGGGCTGGCAGTGGCGCATCCCGCTGCAGCACCGGGTGGGCAACGGCCTGGTCTACAGCAGCCGCTACGTTGACGATGAACAGGCCCGCCAGGCGCTGCTGGCCCATGTCGAAGGCGCGCCGCTGACGCAGCCGCGGGTGATCCGGTTCCGCCCCGGCCAGCGCCGGCAGGCCTGGCGCAACAACTGCGTCGCCATCGGCCTGTCCAGCGGCTTTCTGGAGCCACTGGAGTCGACCAGCATCTACCTGATCCAGCGCGCCATCATCCGGCTGCTGCAGTTGTTCCCCGGCGCCGGCATCGCGTCGGCCGACGTGGACGAATTCAACCACCAGACGCGGGCCGACATCGAGCACATCCGCGACTTCATCGTGCTGCACTACCACGTGACGCAGCGGCGGGATGCGCCCTACTGGCAAGCCTGCGCCAGCATGGCGGTACCGGCCAGCCTGCAACACCGTATCGATCTGTTCAGCGAAACCGGCCGCGTCTTTCGTACGGGAGGCGAGTTGTTCTCCGAGAACTCGTGGGTGCAGGTGATGCTGGGCCAGGGCCTGGTGCCGAAACAGCACCACGCGGTGGCGCAACTGATGGGCGACGCCGAACTGGTGCGCTTCCTGGCGGGCATCCGCGCGTCGGTCGACGATGCGGTGGCGCAGATGCCAGCGCACCAGGCCTACATCGAACGCTACCTCGGCGTTGCGCGAACGCAGGCCGCGCCACGCTGAAGCGTCGGCGTCAGCAGCGGGTGGCAGTCGGCTTGGAGCGGTACAAGGGAAATCCGCTAGGCCGCCCCTCTTGCCAGTTCCTCGGCCCTTGCTTATGCTTTCATGAAACCGCTTTCAAACCTCGGCGGCTCAACCGCGATCATGGGTTTCAAGACCTGTAGTTGTGCACCCGGGGTGGGGTCTCGACGTCTACCCGCTCAGACGTCACGTTGGCCAAGATGCTCGTCAGGAAATCCACAATGAAGCAGCGCTCGAAGAAGTTTGCCCTGTCGGCCTCGGCGCTGGCGGTGTCCGTGTTGGTGACAGCCTGCGGTGGCGGCAATGGTGGCGACTACGGCCCCGCCGCGCCTGACGGCGTGGCGCCCACGCTGGTGATCGACGACAACGTCACCGCTGCCAAGGCCACTGCGGATGAGGGAAGAACCACATTCATCTTCACGTTCAGCGAATCGGTCGGCAGCAGCTTCACCGCCAGCGACATCACCGTGACGGGCGGTACGCCGGTCGCGCTGATCAAGGTCAACGACATGAAGTACCTGCTGGAGGTGAAGCCGCCGGAAAAGAGCACCGGAACGATCAGCGTGAGCGTGGCAGCAGGTGCCTTCGCCGACCTGGGTGGCATCGCCAACGTGCGTGCCAGCTCGCGCACGCAGGACTTCGATACGGTGCCCGTGGTGCCCCCCACCGTGGGCGGCGATGTGGTGCTGGCAACGTTTGACGGTGCATCGCTGCCGGCGTTTGAGGGCTTCAATGGCGCCGAGACCTCGGCCATTGCTGCCGGCCCGGCGGGCGGCAGCGGCAACGCGGGCAAGATCATCCGCCTGGGCGGCGAGGTGTGGGCCGGCGCGAAGGCCAATGTGGGCGTCATTCCCTTG
>JANOZF010000153.1:0-2741 GCA_031429255.1 Rubrivivax sp. | reverse complement strand
GCCGGCACCGTGGATAACGCTACGCGTTACCCACCGCGCCAGCCTTCGCACACAAGCTCCACAGCCTGCTACCTCTATCAATGAGGCCTGAACTCAAAGACACAAGGTCAAACAAGGCGACAACCATTCTGGCGCGGGGGGACTGAGCTGGACCAAGCTGCTCAAGCGGCTGTTAGCTGCGACCTAACTTGAGTACAAGTCAGTCTGCGCTGAAGCTTCGCTTTCGAGATCGACATGGAGCACTGCTCGAACTGCGGCGGCGAGCTGAAGATCATCGCGGCAACTCCGGAGCAGCCGGTGATCGAAAAGATCCTCACGCATCTTGGGCTGCAGGTCCGGGCACCGCCAGGTTCACCTGCGCGTGTCCAGGCGCCGCAAACGGCCTGAGCGCAGTCAACCACCGTCGATTCAGCGACTTGGCACCACGGGTCACAGAGATCGGCTGCGTCTGAGGTTTTGAGGAGGGGCCAAAGCGACCGGAAGATCAGTGTTCACCCGTAGGCAGCCTTCATGAAAAACACGTCTTGGCGGCATCGTCGACGCCTTGCAGGTCGCAGCCAACTCCAAAAGTCACCATCCAGCGGGATCAGATGCCGTGACGGGGCTGTAATGGGCGAGAAAAATAGTGTTTAAGGCAACGCTGATCAAGTCCACCGTTGGGCATGCAAGAACATTGGGTGTTGATGAAGCAACAGACCCTTGCAACAGCGGCCGATCAGGGCGCTGGATTTGAACAGTACCGTCGTGCGACCAAGCGGGACGTGTTCCTTGCGACGATGAACGAGATCGTGCCGTGGCAGGCGTTGTGCACGGTGATCGAGCCGCACTACCCGAAGACTGGCAATGGTCGCCCGCCTGTTGGGCTGGAACGTAGGCTTCGCATGTACTTCGTGCAACACTGGTTCAACTTGGCTGACGAGGCGTGCGACGAGGCACTGCTGGACAGCACCGCGCTGCGCCGCTTCGTTGGGATCGACCTGGGCCGCGAGCGGGTGCCCGATGGCACGACGCTGCTGAAGTTTCGGCGCCTTCTGGAGAGGCACCAGTTGGGCGAGAAGTTGTTAGCCACGGTCGGCCAGGTGCTGCAGGATCGGGGTCTGAAGGTGGGAACGGGCACGATCGTGGACGCCGGCATCATCGGCGCGCCCAGCTCGACGAAGAACGCCGAGAAGGCGCGCGACCCCGAGATGCATCAGACCCGCAAGGGCCAGCAGTGGTACTTCGGCATGAAGATGCACATTGGCGTGGACAGCCGCACCGGGCTGGCACACAGCGCAGTGGTGACGGCGGCCAACGTGCATGACAAGCATCCGCTACCTGATCTGCTGCACGGCAACGAGCGGCGCGTGTACGGCGATAGTGGAGTTGCCTGCATTTCGCGGACACTATTCCGAGCGGAAGAAGGAGTTCTCGTATGCCCAAGTCAAAGGCGCCGTACCCGGCGCAGTTTCGCCAACAAATGGTGGAACTCGTCCACGCTGGGCGCAAGCCCAGAGATCTAGCTAAGGAGTTTGGTTGCCATGCCGACAGCATCAACACCTGGGTCAGTCAGCATGGTGAAGCCAGCTCTGGCGTGAAGGCTGGCGGGTTGCCGCTGAACACGGCTGAGCGCCAAGAGCTGGTCGAGTTGCGACGCAAGTACCGCCAGGTCCAGCAAGAGCGAGACATCCTTGCAAAGGCTACGGCCTGGTTCGCTCACAACGGCGTGCCGACGTCCACGACGTCTACACGTTGATTCAAGTGAACCAGGCCGAACTACCTGTGCAAGCCATGTGCAAGACCCTGCGCGTTTCCACCAGCGGCTTCTACGCCTGGAGTGGCCGCGCGCCCAGCGCCCGAGCCGTAGCCAACGTGGCGTTGGTGGGTCAAATTCGCGAAGTCTTCGACGATAGCGACCAGACCTACGGCATGCCACGCGTGCGCGCTGCGTTGGCTGACGAGGGCGTGATGGTCAGTCGCAAACGCGTGGCGCGGCTGATGCGCTGTAGCGCGATGCGTGGCGTCAGCCGTCGCCGTGGCTATGTGCGCACCACGCAAAGCGATGCGGCGGCGGCCAAGGCGCCAGATTTGGTCAAACGTGCATTCACTGCCACGGGCATCAATCAGCTTTGGGTGGCTGACATGACCTACATCCCCACCTGGGCAGGCTTCCTTTACCTGGCCGTGGTGGTCGATGTGTATAGCCGCAAAGTGGTGGGTTGGGCGTTTGGCCAACGCATGGTGGCTGACTTGGTGGTGGCGGCGCTGAACATGGCGCTGTTCACGCGCAAGCCCGGTACGACGGGGCCTGGCGTGATCCACCACTCGGACCAGGGCAGCCAGTACACCAGCGTGGCCTTTGGCAAGCGCTGTGAAGAGATGAATGTACGTACGTCCATGGGAACAGTCGGCGATGCGTACGACAACGCCATGGCGGAGAGCTTCTTCGCCAGCCTGGAATGCGAGCTGATCGACAGGCGCGTGTGGAAGACGCTGACCGAAGCGCGCATGGCGGTGTTCACCTGGATCGAGAGTTGGTACAACCCGCGCCGGCTGCACTCCAGCCTGGGCTATCAATCACCCAACAACTTTGAAAGGAAACTTCAACAAGTAAACACCGTTGCTGAAGCGCCAGAACACGGGTTACCCACCGGGTGCTTCGCACCTGTGGACAGCCCGCTCTGTGCACTGGATGGTGCAGCGAGCTGTCCACAGGCAAGCCCCGTGGATAACCCTGCAACTGTGGCAAGCCGACAGAAAAA
>JANOZF010000152.1:0-48956 GCA_031429255.1 Rubrivivax sp. | reverse complement strand
GGCAGATAGAGCCAGCTGGTGTACAGCGCAATCTCGGTGTTGCCCACGCCGAGGTTCTTGTACATCACCACCGCCAGCGTCATCACCACCACATAGGGCATGCCCTGGCCGAAGTACAGCGTGGGTATCCAGCGCCAGGGGGTGACGGAGTGCATGGGTGCCGAGACTAACGCCTGCGCTGCGAACGGCGGCCCAAAAAGAGAAACGGCGCCGAAGCGCCGTTGCGGTGATGGCCGGGCCACCCAGACGGGTTGCCGCGGCACCGATCGGGCGGGCTGCCGGCCCGCGCCCCATCAGTTGGGCTTGACGCCCAGGGCCTTGACCGTGTCCAGGTTGATGTACGGGTCGACCGGCAGCTTCTTGGCCGTCTGGAAGGCGTTGATGGCGGCCATGGTGCGGCTGCTGATCACGCCGTCTTGCGGACCGGGGTCGAAGCCTTCCTTCTTCAGCGCCGCCTGCAGTTCGCGGATGCGCGTGGGCGTGGCGTTGGTCTCGCACAGGATGGAGCGCATTTCGTTGCCGCCGTCGGACACCTTCACGCGCTTGCTCTGCGTGGTGTATTCGGCCGCGGTGTCGACCATCTCGGTCTTGGCAGGCTCGATGACCTTGGTGGCCTTGACCATGCGGTACTCGGCCGGCACTTCGATCTCGCGCGCGCTGGCGGGCTTGTCCACCACCTGCTTGGTGATGGTCTGCATCACGGCGGGCACGTCCACTTCGCGCGTCACGGCTTCCTTGTCGACGACACGCTTCTTCACCATGGTGAACTGCTCGGGCACCGGCACTTCACGGCGGCTGGCCGGCTGGTCCACCACCTTGCGGGTGACCGTCTCGAACACAGCCGGGATCTCGACTTCCTTGGTCGAAGCCGGCTTGTCCACCACCTTCTTGGTGACGGTCTTGAATTCGGCCGGAATCTCGATTTCCTTGGTCGAAGCGGCAGCCACCACGACGCGCTTCTGGACCGCCTTGGTGACGGCCTTGATCTCGATTTCACGCGTTGATTCGGCCTTGTCGACCACACGCTTGCTGACCGTCTGGAATTCGGCCGGAACGGCGACTTCCTTCATGTAGCCCACGATGGTGGAGCCTTCGGCGCCGGCATCGGCCACGCGCGTGGCACCCGCGGCGTGCGTGCCCACGGCACCCAGCGCAGCGCCGGCCACCGACTTGTCGTACACCGGCGTCAGCTTCTCGCCGCCCGCGCCGGTGACGGTGTTGCCGTCGGCCGACAGCTTGTAGCCACGGCCCAGCAGCGCCTTCATGTCCACCACCTTGCGCGTGAACGAACCAAAGGTGCCGGGAATTTCGATTTCACGCGTCGAAGCGGCCTTGTCGACCACCTGCTTCTTGATCACGGTGAACTGCGCCGGGATCTCGACTTCCTTGGTGCTGGCGGGGGTCTTCAGCACGCGCTTGGTGATGGTCTTGTACTGCGCCGGCACTTCCACCAGGCACATGATGTCGTCGCCGGCCTTGCCAAAGGTGCCTGCATCGACTGCAGCCTTGTCCACGCCCTTGGGGCTGGCGCCGGCGGCCACCGCAGCGCGGTAGGCGGTCGAGGTCGTCACTTCCTTGGCTTGCGACAGGTAGGCGCGGCCTTGTTTCCACTGCGTCGAGGCCTCGGTGACGATGATCTTCTCGGTCACGTCTTCATAGACGGCCGGCACGACTTCCAGGCGCTTGCTGGCGCCGACGGTTTCGATCTTCTCTTCCACCGTCTTGTAGGTGGCGGGCACCACTTCCAGCTTCTTGCTGGCGGCGGCGCTCTCGACGCGCGTCGTCAGGGTCTTCAACGGCACTTCAAGGGCCACCTGGCGCACCGAGGCAGGACGCACTTCGACCTTCTCGGTCACCGTCTTGTAAGTGGCGGGAATGACTTCGATGCGCTTGGACGCCGGCGTTACCAGCACCGTTTCGGTGTCCATCTTGTAGGTGGCGGGCACCACTTCCAGGCGCTTGCTCGCCGGCTTGACCTCGACCTTTTCGGTCACGGTCTTGTAGGTGGCGGGGATGACTTCCAGGCGCTTGCTGGCCGGCTTGACTTCGACCTTCTCGGTCACGGTCTTGAAGGTGGCTGCAATGGTTTCGGTGCGCGTCGAGGCGGGGCGCGAAACCACTTTTTCTTCCACCATCTTGTAGGTGGCGGGCACCACTTCCACCCGCTTGTAGGCCGGCTTCATTTCAACCTGCTCGGTCACCGCCTTGTAGGTGGCGGGAGTGGTCTCGGTGCGCTTGTAGGCTTCACGCACGATCTGCTTTTCTTCAACCGTGCCCAGCTTGGCCGGGATCACGCGCGGCTGCTTCACGGCGGGGCGCACCAGCACCTTTTCTTCCTGGTTCTCGAAGCGCGGCGCCGTGTAGACGCGGGCGTAGCACTCGCCGGCCTTGGCGCCAGCAATGGCAGAAGGGGCCGCGGTGGCCGCCGAAGCGGCGGGCGCGTTTTGGGCCGTGACGTTGCTGATGGAAGCAACGCCCAGGGCCAGGGCGGTGAATGCGAAACGAGTCCTCATGGCATTTCTCTCTTGATGTAGGTAAGGGTCAGCTCTTCTGGGCAGGCCTGAACGGCATTGCGGCCGTCGACAGCAGCAACCGGGTCTGTATCCCTGCGGGTTCGGCGGGTGCCAGAACCCCGGAAACGGGGTTTTCCCGTGCGCCAGGGATGGCAGCTAGGGCCAGCACCAAAGTGTGCCTGGGCTGGCCACAAGCAGACCAGACTTAGGATTGGTCCGGTGTCGAAGGGCGAACGTTTGACCCGTGGTGGGTTGAGGTGTCTGATGCAGGCAACACCTTGAGCCTTCAGAGCGCCAGGCCCACCCCGTGAATGCCGGGCTGCGGGCCGCAATCGTTGGTTAACCCGGATGGGCGGCGCTTATCCTGCACGTCAACACTCATTGAACCTGCGGCCTGACGGGCCGCCACCCACCGGAGTCCCAGATGAAGTTGAGAACGCTTGTTGGCAGCCTGGCGCTGCTGGGCCTGGCATCACACGCCGCCGCGCAGACGACGCCGCAGCGCATCGAGATCACCGGCTCCAGCATCAAGCGGCTGGCCAGTGAAAGCGCGGTGCCCCTGGAGATCATCACCGAAGAACAGATCCGCCAGTCGGGCGCCGTGACGGCAGAAGACCTGCTGCAGTCGCTGGGCGCGAACTCGGCCAACACGGCCAATGCCGTGTCCAGCAACTCGGTGTTCGGCCCCGACCAGGACCGCTTGACCGGGGGCGGCTCGTTCGCCAACCTGCGCGGGCTGGGCGTGAATGCCACGCTGGTGCTGCTCAATGGCAGGCGGCTCGCCCCCCACGGCATGAGCGGCGGCGCTGTGGACCTGTATGCCATTCCCATGTCGGCGGTGGCGCGGGTGGAAATCCTGAAGGACGGTGCCTCGGCCATCTACGGCACGGACGCCATCGGCGGCGTCGTCAATTTCATCCTGAAGAACAACTTCAACGGCGTCTCGCTGGAAGCAACCGCCTCGCAGCCATTGGCCAGCGGCGGTGGTCGTACTACGCGCGCTGCGGTCACGGCTGGCACCGGGCAACTCGACACCACCGGCTTCAACATCATGGGCAGCTTGGCCTTCGACAAGGTGCAGATCCTGCGCGGCGTGGACCGGGACTGGGCCACCGGCTACCAGCCTGGCCGGGGCTTGTCGCCCGACACCACCAGCGCGCCGCACGCCAACATCATCTCGTCAGCCGGCACCGCGCTACCCACCACCGGCACGGTCGTGGGTGCCACCGACCCCACCAAGTACACCAACCTGAACCTGCTGGCCATCCGCAACCAATGCGCCGACCTGCCTTTTGGCGTGCCACTGGCACCGAATGTGCAGCTGTGGGACAAGTTCGGCTACACCGATGTCAACAGCAAATACCGCTGCGGCACCGACTACGGCCGCCAGTTCATGCTGCGCTCGCCGCGTGAATCCATCAACGGCGTGCTGCGCGGCACGATGCGCCTGGGCACCGACCACACCGCCTTTGCGGAAGTGGTGGGCTCGAAGAACGAGAACAAGGGCGAGTTCACGCCCTATCAGTTCAGCACGACGTCGAACGCCTTGACCAACTATCCCGTCAACGGCCCGTATTACCTGGACATGAAGACGCTGGTCGGCGCCGCGCAGTTCGACCCCACCAAGCCGATTGCCTACCGGCTGCGCATGTGGGACTGGGGCTACCGCGAGCTGACGTTCGTGTCGGAAAACCTGCGTGTGGCCGCTGGCGTCGAGGGCGACATTGGCAAATACAGCTACAAGGTGGGGGCTTCCGAGAGCCAGGCCAAGGGCACTGCCGATGTGACCAATGGTTATGCCGATACCAACAAGCTCATCGCAGCACTCGGCACCGGCATCATCAACCCGTTCCTGCTGCCCGGGCAGCAGCAGACCCAAGCGGCCAAGGATCTGATCGAGTCCACGCAGGTGCGCGGGCGCATCTTCAGTGGCAAGACGAACACTGCCCAGATCGACGCCACCGTGTCGGGTGAACTCTTCAAGATGCCTGCCGGCTCGCTGGACTTCGCGGTGGGCGCCGATGCGCGGCGCGAATCGTTCGAATTTACCGGCTCGCAAAACTACACCTGCGTCAGCACCTTCACGGTGGCCAACGCGGCGCTGCCCAACTCGGTGATGGGCTGCCCCGGCAATGCGGCCTCGCCGAAATTGTCGCGCAGCATCTCGGCGGTCTTCACCGAGCTGCTGGTGCCGGTGACGCAGTCCTTGCAGCTGCAGTTGGCCGTGCGGCACGACAACTACGACGGCTTCGGTGGCACCACCAACCCCAAGATCGCCTTCAAGTTCCAGCCGTCGGAAAGCTTCCTGGTGCGCGGTTCCGTGAACACCGGCTTCCGTGCGCCCACGCCCCAGCAAGTGAAGCTGGGCCAGGTTGAACTGGCGCTGACCGGCGTCTACAGCGACCCCATTCGCTGCCCGCTCGACCCCACGCAGTGCAACCGCAACAGCCTGCCCTACCGCCAGGGCGGCAATCCCGACCTGAAGCCCGAGACTTCGCAGCAGGGCACGCTGGGCTTCGTGTTCCTGCCCATGCCCACCCTGAAGGTGTATGCCGACTACTGGCAGGTGAAGATGGACGACCGCATCCGTCAGCTGTCGCCGGCGACGATGATCGCCAACTACGACTTGTTCAAGGACAACTTCATCCGCGACGCCAGCGGCAACGTCACCTACATCCAGGCCGGTTGGGTGAATGCGGCGCGCACCGATACCAAGGGCATCGACTTCGGCATCGACTACAACGTGCCCATGGCCGGCGGCCGCGTGAAGGCAGCCCTGACCGGCACCCACATGCTGAGCCACAAAGAGAGCGTGTTGAAGAACGCGCCGCAGCTGGAATACGCGGGCGAGTGGACCAACACCACGCTGTACCTGCCGTGGAAGTTCACCGCGTCGCTGGGCTACAAGACCGGTGCATGGAACACCACGGCCACCGTCAACTACGCCGACAAGTACCTGGACGAAGACCGCTCGGCCTACACCGCCAACCCCGGCCCGCGCCGTGAAGTGGCGGCCTACACCACGGTCAATCTGTTCACCACCTACACCGGATTGATGAAGGGCCTGACCTTGACCGGCGGCATCGTCAACCTGTTCGACAAGGACCCGTCGTTCACTCATCACAATGCCGACAACGTGGTGGGCGCCGGCTGGGACCCGCGCGTGGCCGATCCCCGCGGCCGGACCATCCAGCTCAGCGCCCGCTACGACTTCTGAGCTCAGAGGCGGCCAAGGGGCATGGGGCCCGCCGCCGGGCTGAAACGAGCACACAAACCGGGCCTGCACGCTTCGCGCGTGCGGGCCCCGTCCTTTCTGGAATGCGGTGAATGAACGCCTTCGCACAGAAGCTTCGGCAGTTGGTGCTGGAACTGGATCTGCCGTCGGTGGCCGACCATCTGCAAGGAGGCCAGCCGCTGGTGCTGATGCCCGCCATCGACCTGGCGGTGGTCGCGTTCGACGGGCAAGGATCGCCGCGTTGGGCCAACGTGCTCTTTTCGCGTGAGCATCCGCAAGGCGTGGTGGGCGAGATCGGCAGCGAGGCTGGCGCGCTGCGCAACATCCGTTTCGATGCCGACCTGCAAGACAGCAACCGCAACTCCGTGGCGTGGTTGCCTGGCAGCAACTGGTCGCAATTGCCATGGCAACCCCTGCATGGCCAGGGCGCGAACCGTTTCGTGGCTCCCTACCCGGCGTCGTTGCTGAAACTGATGGTGGCCGTCGGCGTGGCCGTGGCCGCGGACGAGCAGCTGTGCGACTGGCCCGACGCGCTGACGCCGATGATCACGGTCAGCGACAACGACGCCACCGACGCCTGTGTGGCGCTGCTGCACCGTGTGGGCTGGTTGCCGCGGCGACTGAACGAACTGTTTGCACGCCTGGGCCTGCACACGCTGCAGCTCAACGGCACCACGGCCAAGGGCGGCTGGCGCAACGGCGATGGTGCAGGCGTGGGGCAGATCCACATGACGGCCTGGGACGCCGCGCGGTTGCTGTGGTTGCTGGACGCGGACGCGCCACCTGCACCTTGGCTGCCAGCGGGCACGCCGCCCCTGCTCAAGGCGGCTTCGCGCCACCGCCTGCGCGCCACGCTCGCAGCTCAAACGCTCGATGAAGTCTTGTCCTCAGGCGCCTTGCGCGGCCTGCCGGGATGGGTGCAGGGCCTGCCCGATGCACCCGCCTTTGCGCACAAGACCGGCACCACACAAAACTACGGCAGCGATGCCGGCATCCTGAAGACGCCGCAGGCGCACTACTTGGTGGCGCTGATCAGCAGCCTGGGGAGTCGCTACGCACCGCACGAGCGTTGCGCCACCACCTGGCGGCTGCCGGCGCTGGGTGCGGCGGTGCACCGCATCGTCACCGCCGATGCCGCCAAGCCGGCCTCGATGCTGTCGCCGTTGCCGCAGCCACCTTCGGCGCGCTGAGGCCGTCCAGGTCTTCAAACTCCGTCCAGCGTTGACAATCGCGGCTCTGCCCCAACCGCGCATGTCCATGGCCTCCACCCTGTCGTCCCTTGGCCCCGCCGTCACCAGCACCGCCTTGCACTCATTGCCGCTGATCGCGCGCGGCAAGGTGCGCGACCTCTACGCCGTCGGCAGCGACCGCATGCTGATGGTGGCCAGCGACCGCCTGAGCGCCTTCGATGTGGTGATGAAGGCGCCCGTACCCGGCAAGGGCCGTCTGCTGACGCAGATGGCGCTGTTCTGGTTCGATCTGCTCAAGGGCGTGGTGCCCAACCATCTGAGCGGCGCGGCACCAGAGAGTGTGGTGGCGCCCGACGAAGTGCCGCAGGTTCGGGGCCGCAGCATGCTTGTCAAGCGTCTGCAGCCGTTGCCCTGCGAAGCCGTGGTGCGGGGCTACGTGGCCGGCAGTGGCTGGAAGGAATACAGCGCCAGGGGCACCGTCTGCGGCCAGCCGCTGCCGGCCGGGCTGCAGATGAGCACGCCCTTGGCCGAGCCGATCTTCACGCCGGCCACCAAGGCGGCGGTGGGTGACCACGATGAAAACATATCCTTTGCGCAACTCGAGGCCTTGCTGGGTGCCGCGCGCGCCGCCGAGGTGCGCAGCACGGCCCTGCGCATCTACCAGGTGGCCAGCGACTATGCGCTGACGCGCGGCATCGTCATCGCCGACACCAAGTTCGAATTCGGCCTCGACGAGCAGGGCACGCTGACGCTGATGGACGAGGTGCTGACCCCCGACAGCTCGCGTTTCTGGATGGCCGACGAGCTGGCGCAGGGCCGCATCCACGCACTGGACAAGCAGCCGCTGCGCGACTGGCTGGCCAGCACCGGCGTCACCGGCGGCGCCGAACAGGCGGCGCTGGACCTGCCCGAAGCCGTGATCCTGGGCGTGCACGAACGCTACGCGCGTGCGCACCGCTTGCTGTGCGGCATGCCTTCAGCGGCGGTTGCGGGGGCGGGCGCATGATCAGCAACCACAACCTGCGCAGCCACCGCATCGCGGGCCTGCGCCCCGGCCCCCGTCTCATCGTCACTGGCGCCGTGCACGGCAATGAAACCGCAGGCACCAAGGGCATCCGCCAGGTGCTGGAAGAGATCGACCACGGCGAGATCGAGATCACGCGCGGCAGCGTGACCTTCGTGCCCGTGTGCAACCCTCTGGCCTACAACCACATGCGCCGCACGGGCGACCGCAACCTGAATCGCCGGCTGCAGCCCACGGCCACGCCGCAGGAGTTCGAGGACCGCATCGCCAACGTGCTGTGCCCGCTGCTGGCCGCGCACGACGTGCTGCTGGACCTGCACAGCTTTCGCAGCCCCGGCCAAGCCTTCGTCTTGCGCGGCCCGGCCGACAACCAGGGCGAGCTGGAGCCCTTTGCACACGCGCAGGCCGAAGCCCGACTGGCGGCGCATGTCGGCGTCAGCCGTGTGGTGGATGGCTGGATGGACGCCTACGCCGCCGGCGTGGCGCGCCGCAAGGCCATGGGCCTGACGCCGGGCGCCGCGCATGAAGACCCGAGCTATGGCGTGGGCACCACCGAGTACATGCGCAGCCAGGGTGGTTACGGCGTGACGCTGGAATGTGGCCAGCACGACGACCCCGCGGGTGCCGACGTGGCCCGCCACGCGATACGCCAGACGCTGGCGCTGCTGGGCCTGGCCGACCTGCCGCTGGCAGCACCCGAGCTGCCCGGCGAATGCCTGACGCTGGCCGAGGTGATCGACCGCCATGCCGAGGGTGACCGCTTCGTCAAACCCTGGACCAGCTTCACGCCGCTGGCCGAAGGCGACCTGATCGCGCTGCGCGCCGATGGCGGCGAAGTGCGCGCGCCGCGCGCGGGCTACATCGTGTTCCCCGATGTCAACGCGCAGCCCGGGCACGAGTGGTTCTACCTGGCGCTGCCCAGCAGCCGCCTGTAGACCCTGCACGCGCCGCAGGCCATGCGGTCGCTGGTCTCATCAAGTTTGATGACGGATCTGTCCCTCCGCAGAGGGATGGTCGCGCTCTGCATCAGCATCCATCATCCGAACCCTACCAAGGGAGAGGCTCTTGCCTCAGGAAGTCTGATATGCAGTTCGACGAATGCCAGGTTGGTGACTACCGTGTCTTTGTCGGCGCACTCGAGGCGCCAAAAGGTGAGGGCTATATCGCGGCGCTGGTGGTCAGCCGCGTGCAGGGCCTGCAGGCCGCGTCGGCCAGCCGGCCGCGCGAGGCCTTCCGCGACGACAGCCTGGCCTGCGGCTACCGCTGGCCGTCGGCCGACCAGGCCATCCAGTACGCGATGAACCGCGCCCGCGAATTGATCCGCACGCGATCCCAGATGCTGGCCTGCTGAAGCAACGACCGCGCGGCGCTGAAATAATGCCGCCATGCGTGTGGACAAGCATCGGCGTGTGGTGGTCGGACTTTCTGGCGGTGTCGATTCGGCGGTCACGGCCTGGCTGCTGAAGCAGCAGGGCCATGAGGTGGTCGGCATCTTCATGAAGAACTGGGAAGATGATGACCGATCTGTGGGGTCGGGTGACAACCGACCTGCAGGGTTGGGTGACGACGACAGCGGGTATTGTTCGTCCAACGTCGACTTTGTCGATGCCGTGGCCGTGGCCGACGTCATCGGCATCGAGATCGAGCATGTCAACTTTGCGGCCGAATACAAAGACCGTGTGTTCGCCGAGTTCCTGCGCGAATACAGCGCCGGCCGCACGCCGAACCCCGACGTGCTGTGCAATGCCGAGATCAAGTTCAAGGCCTTCCTGGACCACGCGGTGCGGCTGGGCGCCGAGCACATCGCCACCGGCCACTACGCACGCGTGCGCCAGCGCGGCGGCCGCTTCGAACTGCTCAAGGGGCTGGACTCGGCGAAGGACCAGAGCTACTTTCTGCACCGCCTGAACCAGGCACAACTCTCGCGCACGCTGTTCCCCGTGGGCGAACTGCACAAGACCGAGGTGCGGCGCATCGCCGAGCAGGTGGGCCTGCCCAATGCGAAGAAGAAGGACAGCACCGGTATCTGCTTCATCGGCGAGCGGCCGTTTCGCGAATTCCTCAACCGCTACCTCAGCCACGAGCCCGGCCCCATGGTCGACGACCAGGGTCGGCCGCGCGGTCAGCATGTGGGCCTGAGCTTCTACACGCTGGGCCAACGGCAGGGCCTGGGCATTGGCGGCGTTGCTGGCAACGACCTGGTCGCGGCCGGTGCGCACCACCCGTGGTACGTGGCGCACAAGGACCTGGTGCACAACACGCTGCACGTGGTGCAGGGCCATGGCCACCCCTGGCTGCAGTCATCCTGGCTGACGGCCGAGGACCTGAGCTGGGTGGCCGGCGAACCGCCGCCCCCGGGCGTGCTGGCGGCCAAGACGCGTTACCGGCAATCCGACGCGGCCTGCCGCCTGTTGCTGCAGCCCGGTGCCATCAGGCTCGACTTCAACCAGCCGCAGTGGGCCGTGACGCCGGGCCAGAGCGCCGTGCTGTACGACGGCGAGGTGTGCCTGGGCGGCGGCGTGATCAGCGCGGCCCAGGTGCCGGCCGTGGTGCCGGCGAGGCCCGTGATGCCCAAGGCGATGGGCCGGCGCCGGCCGCTCGCTCGCAGGCCGCGCGTGGCAGCGGCCGACAGCGGCGGCTGAGCACAAACCCGCTGCGGGCCCGTGCCCCGCAACGCAGACAATGGGCGGACGCTGACCGACCACCCGATTCAAGCTCGATCGACCTCCGGACCTCTGCCCATGCTCACCACCGTCATCACCCCCGGCGCGCCGGAATCAGCCGTTCACGCCAGCTCCGTCGCGCAGGCCATCGACATCGCCAGTGCCGCCGTCGAAGCCGCGGTGGTGGCGTGGCGGCGTGATCTGCACCAGCACCCCGAGCTCGGCAACCGCGAATTCCGCACCGCGGCCATCGTTGCGGCCCATTTGCAGACGCTGGGCCTGGACGAGGTGCGCACCGGCGTGGCGCACACCGGTGTGGTCGGGCTGCTGAAGGGTGCCTTGCCCGGCCCGGTGGTGGCGCTGCGCGCCGACATGGACGGCCTGCCGGTGACCGAAGAAGTGGATGTGCCTTTCGTGAGCAAGGCGCGTGGCCAGTGGAACGGCGAAGAGGTGGGCGTGATGCACGCCTGCGGCCACGACTGCCACGTTGCCATCCTGATGGGCGTGGCGCAGGTGCTGGCAGGCCTGCGGTCGCAGCTGCGTGGCAGCGTGAAGTTCATCTTCCAGCCCGCCGAAGAGATGCCGCCCGCGGGTGAAGACGGCGGCGCCAAGATGATGATTGCCGAAGGCGCGCTGGAAAACCCCGTGCCGCAGGCCATCTTCGGCCTGCACGTCACGTCGCGTCTGCCACTGGGCGTGGTCGGTTACCGGCCCGGCCCGACCATGGCCAGCAGCGATTACCTGAAGATCACCGTCGACGGCCGCCAGACCCACGGCGCCATGCCCTGGGCCGGCGTCGACCCGATTGTGACGGCGGCGCAGGTCATCCTGGGCCTGCAGACAGTGGTCAGCCGCACCATCGACCTCACCGAAGAGCCGGCGGTGGTCACCATCGGTGCCATCAAGGGCGGCGTGCGCGAGAACATCATCCCCGACAGCGTGGAGATGCGCGGCACCATCCGGACCTTCAACGAGGTCATGCGCGACGAGATCCACGAGCATGTCACCACGCTGGCCGAGGCCGTCAGCCGCGGCAACCGCGCCGGCTGCAAGGTGTGCATTGACAAACATTACCCGGTCACGATCAACGACCCAGCGCTCACCGCCGCAATGCTGCCCACCCTGCAGCGCGTGGCCGGCAGCGATCCTTCCAAGGGCGGCCTGATGCTGGTGCCCAAGGTGACTGGCAGCGAAGACTTCAGCTTCTTCCAGCGCGTGGTGCCGGGGCTGTTTGTCTTCCTGGGCGTCACGCCGCATGGCATCGACCCGAAGAAGGCGGCGCCCAACCATTCGCCGCGCTTTTATGCCGACGACTCGGGGCTGTTGCTGGGCGTGCGCACGATGGCCCATCTGGCCTGCGACTATCTGGAAGCGGGCTCTGCCCGTCCGTGACCATCGGCGACGCGCTGGCTCCTGACAACTTTCACAGCGTTCGTCTGGCAAGACACTTATGGCTCATCTGAGCCGTCTGGGCTTGGAGCTGCGCAAACTGCTGGCCCGCCAGCGGGTGGCCGCGCTGGGCACGCTGGATGACGAAGGGCTGCCGCTGGTGACCATGCAGCTGCGGCCGGCCGTGTCCTTGCTGGTGATGCAGTCCGAGCAGCCCGGTCAACCGGTGCATGCGCTGCTGAGGGTCAGCCTGCGGGGCCGGGCACAAGCCTTGTCCGAGGACAGCGCAGCCTGGCTGGCCACGCGCAAGGCCTACCTGGTTCGATTTCCCGAACGTACGGGACTCGACGATAGTTTGGGTGCTCCTTGCCTGCCCCATCTTTCTTGAAGGAAATTGATTAAATAGGGGGGTCTACCCCCCTGAATAAGGGGTAACCTGCGTGAAAAGCGTGAAGTAACGTCTGAAATCGTCCGGCCAGTCAAGGGAAAACAAGTGAACTCACACGCCAAGTTGAAAGCGATTGCTACGGCAGTTATTGGACTCGCCTGGTTCTCCCACCTGGGAACGGCGGCAGCGGCCGTGCAGGTGGTCAGCAATGCCAACTTCAGCATTTCCTACAACGACGCCACACGGTTTGGCACGGCGACGTTGATCGGCAACGCCCTCAGTTTCGACCTCGTCAGCACCGCTTCGCCGGCAACACCGTGGGTTGCCGAGTCCTTGAATGGCGCGGGAGTGGTCACTTCAAATTCCACCGTCGCGTTGACCCTGAAGATCAACGACGCGGCCTATGCGAGCGGTTACCGGTTCAGCGCATTCGATTGGTTGGAAGGCGGCGACTACTTCCTGAAGGAGGCGTCCAGTTCGGTCAGCGTGTTGGGGCAACTGCGGGCCATCAACCAAGCATTGCCTCTGGTCACGACCACGACCAAGGGTTTGACGGTGCTTGCTCCCGGACTGACCACGGTAGCTTCCAACACCGACTGGTTTGCCATCGCCAAGCTCGACGCCGCTACCAGCTGCGGTGGCCCAGGTTGCTTGAATGTCTTCAGCACCCAGCCCCAGGAAATGCTGTTGACGATCGAGAACAGGCTGTCCGCGAGTACAACCGGTGCAAATACCCAGGGGTTCATCGAGAAGAAGCTGGGGGCAGGTGCCTTCACACTGCAAGTGACTGCCGTACCCGAGGCTTCCACTTGGGTCATGATGTTGGCCGGTCTTGGTGCTGTCGGTTTCGTTGCGAGTCGTCGCCGCGCCTGATAGGCAACGCTTCCCAAAGCCAGGCTGCGCTCGAAGAGGCGGCCCAAAGCCTAAATCAACGCCCCCGGCTGTCCTTCCAGGGGCGTTTTGTCGTCTGGCCATCAGGACTTTCTGGCGCAATTCTTTTGCGGCGGGTGCCCGATCCAGCCACGTCTGGCAAGCGGGCCCTTGCTCACGGCCCGCGACGCCAAGCCCACGCGGTGTCGATGGCCCGCGCCGCTGCTTGACGCTGCTCAGGCGGCAGAAACGAATGCTGCGCCGCCTGCCGTGCCATCGCCAGCAGATCGGTCGACGTCAACGACGTGTGGCGCAGCAGTTCCGCGGCCTCGCCGCTGTGGCTGATGCAGCTCATCAGCCGGTTGTCGGTGTGGTAGCTCAGTGACACCCCCGCACGCCACAATTCGGTGATCGGGTGGCTGGCGATGGACCTGGCGGCGCCGGTGTGCACGTTGCTGGTGGGGCACGCCTCGAGGTGCAGGCCCAGCGCGATGGCTTCATCGACCAGGTGGCGGCGCTGCGGGTCGTGCAGCGCGTCCACCAGGTGCACACCGTGTCCGATGCGCTGCGCGCCCAGCCGTCCGGCTTCGAGCACGCGCTCAGCGATGTCGGCTTCTCCGGCGTGCAGGGTGATCGGCAGGCCGGCATCGCGCACGAGTGCCAGTGCCTGCGCATGCTCGGTGGGCGGGTGGCCTCTCTCAGCGCCCGCGAGATCGAAACCGATGACGCCCTTGCCCTGATAGCGCAGCGCCAGCCGCGCGGCGCGCACGGTTTCCGACGGCGGAAGATGGCGCATCGCGCAGACGATGAGGCCCGATTTCTGGTTCAGTGGCAGCGCCGGGCTGTCGTGCAGGCCCTGCAACAGCGCTTCAACGGCCGCTTCGCCACTGACGCCATGGTCCTCGAACAGCAAAGGCGCGATGCGGAATTCGGCCAGCACGGCGCCGTCCCTCGCTGCGTCTTCGGCGGCCTCGAAGGCCACGCGGCGCATGGCGGCAGGGCTGGACATCGCCTCCACGGTCAGCGCAAAACCCTCGAGGTACTTCTCCAGGCTGCCGGCATGGGCGTTGTCGTCGAACCAGGCCTCCAGACCGTTGACGTCGGGCGCTGGCGGCTCGAGGCCGCGCGCGCGCAGCAGTTCCAGCAGCGTGGCCACCCTCAATCCGCCGTCCAGGTGTTCGTGCAACAGCACCTTGGGCAAGGCTTGGGCGGTGGCCTGCAAGGCAAGGGCTGTGTTCATCTCGCCATCGTACTTTCTCAACCGGTTTTCCAACTGCCCGCTCAACTAGGGCGACTCAGGACAGGCTGCGGGCGCAAGTCTTGCTATCCTGCCGGGCACCCTTCAAAGGCTACACACCATGCATCTGCAACGCACGCTCCTCGCTTCCCTGGTCACCCTGGCTGCCGCTGGCGCCGCAATGGCTGACCCCGCAGTGATCTACGACATGGGCGGCAAGTTCGACAAGAGTTTCAACCAGGCCGGCTACGACGGTGCCGAGCGCTGGAAGAAGGAAAGCGGCAAGAGCTACATGGAGTTCGAGATCTCCAACCCCACGCAACGTGAACAGGCCATGCGCCGCATGGCTGAACGTGGCGCCGACCCCATCGTGGGCATCGGCTTCAGCCAGGGCAGCGCGGTTGAAAAGACGGCCAAGGACTTCCCCGCCTTGAAGTTCGCCATCATCGACAGCGTGGTCAGCCTGCCCAACGTGCAGAGCATCGTGTTCAAGGAACACGAGGGCAGCTTCCTGGTGGGCATGATGGCCGCCATGGCCAGCAAGACAGGCAAGGTCGGTTTTGTCGGCGGCATGGACATCCCGCTGATCCGCAAATTCCAGTGCGGTTTCGAACAGGGCGCCAAGTACGCCAACCCCAAAGCCCAGGTCAGCGGCAACATGACGGGCACCACACCCGCGGCCTGGAACGACCCGGCCCGTGGCGCCGAGCTGGCCAAGGCGCAATTTGCCAGCGGCGTGGATGTCATCTTTGCCGCCGCCGGCGGCACTGGTGTCGGCGTGTACCAGGCGGCGAAAGACGGGGGCAAGCTGGCCATCGGCGTGGACAGCAACCAGAACCACCTGCACCCCGGCACCATGCTCACCAGCATGGTGAAGCGGGTCGACGTGGCGGTGTTCAATGCGTTCAAGGGCATCACGCCCGGCGTCACCGCGCTGGGCCTGAAAGAAGGCGGCGTCGACTATGCGCTGGACGAGCACAACGCCAAGCTGGTGAGCGCCGACATGAAGAAGAAGGTAGACGCTGCCAAGGCCGACATCGTCAGCGGCAAGATCAAGGTCATCGACTACATGGCGGCGAATGGTTGCAAGTGAGGTCCGTCTCGCCTGAGCGTTGTTGATCTTCCCCTCACGGTGGTGACGCCCGCCCACGCACCACCCGCCGTGGCCATGCGCCACATCGAAAAACGATTCGGCGCGGTGCATGCCAACCGCGACGTGGCGCTGACCGTCGCCGCCGGCACGGTGCACGGCATCGTCGGTGAAAACGGCGCCGGCAAGAGCACGTTGATGTCGATCCTGTACGGCTTTTACGAGGCCGACAGCGGGCAGATCGACGTGGAAGGCAAACCCGCCACCATCGAGGGCTCGGCCCAGGCCATTGCGCTGGGCATCGGCATGGTGCACCAGCACTTCATGCTGGTGGACACGCTGTCGGCGCTGGACAACGTGATGCTGGGCGCCGAACCCGGCTGGCTGCTGACGCCGGCACGCGCGCAGGTGCGCCAGCGGCTGGACGGGCTGATGAAGGACACCGGCCTGCAGGTGAACCTGGATACCCTGGTGCGCGACCTGCCGGTGGGTGAACGGCAGCGTCTGGAGATCCTGAAAGCGCTGTACCGCGGCGCGCGCATCCTGATCCTCGACGAGCCCACGGCGGTGCTCACGCCGCAGGAAACCGAACACCTGTTCGTCACGTTGCGCGCTTTGCGCGAACGCGGCACCACCATCTTGCTCATCACGCACAAGCTCAAGGAGATCATGGCCTTGTGCGACCACGTCACCGTGATGCGCGCGGGCCAGGTGGTGCTGGACACCCCCATCGCCGACACCAGCCTCGACGGCCTGGCGCAGGCCATGGTCGGCCGCCGCGTCAACCTGGGGCGCGACAGCAGCCACGCCGCGCCGGGCGCAGTGCTGATGCGCGCGCGCGGTCTGTGCGCCACCGACGCGCTGGGTGTGCAGCGGCTGCATGAGGTGTCGCTGGACCTGCGGGCCGGCGAGATTGTCGGCATTGCCGGCGTCTCGGGCAACGGACAGAGCGAGCTGCTGGACGTGCTGTCGGGCCTGCTCGCTCCCGACCGTGGTGAACTGCAGGTGGGCGACCGCCACTTCACGCCCGCCCTGTGGCTGAGCACAAGGCAGGCGCGCGCCTTGCGCATAGCGCATGTGCCTGAAGACCGACACCGCCGCGGCCTGGTGTTGCCTTTCGACGCCTGGGAATCGGCCGTGCTGGGCTATCAGGACCGGCCGCGTTATGCCCTTGCGGGGTGGATGCGCCAGCGCCACATGCGCGACGACACCGCACAGATGATGGAACGCTACGACGTGCGGCCACGCAACCCGCAGCTGCGCAGCAGCAAGTTCAGCGGCGGCAACCAGCAAAAACTGGTGCTCGCGCGCGAAGCCGCCACCGAGCCGCAGGTGCTGCTGGTGGGCCAGCCCACGCGTGGCGTCGACATCGGCGCCATCGAGTTCATCCACGGCCGCCTGCGCGCCATGCGTGATGCCGGAGGCGCGGTGCTGGTGGTGTCGTCAGAGCTCGACGAGATCCTGGCGCTGGCCGACCGCGTGGTGGTGATGAACGCCGGCCGCGTGGCGGGCGAACTGGCCATCGAGGACTGTTCAGAGCAAGCCCTGGGCCGTTTGATGGGCGGCGCCGGGCACGCTGCTGGCGAGCCGCCACACGCACCCGTGCAGCCCACCAGCGCCAGCGTGCACTGAGATGAGCCAAGCCACGGAATTGCCGCGTTGGATGGACGTGGCACTGCTGCCCGCGGTGAACCTGGCCATCGCGCTGCTGGTGGCCGGTGGCGTGGTGCTGCTGGTGGGTTTTCAACCCGGGCAGGTGCTGGCGCTGCTCATCAAGGGTGCCTTTGGCTCGGCCTCGGGCTTCAGCTACACGCTGTATTACGCCACCACTTTTGTGTTCACCGGGCTGGCGGTGGCGGTGGCGTTTCACGGCGGCCTGTTCAACATCGGTGGCGAGGGCCAGGCGGTCATGGGCGGGCTCGGTGCGGGCCTGGCGGCGTTGACGCTGGGGCCGCACCTGCCGGCGTGGTTGATGCTGCCGCTGGTGGTGCTGTCGGCGGCACTGTTCGGCATGGTGTGGGGCGCCATACCGGGCGCGTTGCAGGCCTGGCGCGGCAGCCACACCGTCATCACCACCATCATGTTCAATTTCATCGCCGCGGCGCTGCTGAGCTACCTGCTCGTCAACACGCTGAAAGAGCCCGGCAACATGACCCCCGAGAGCGCCGCCTTTGCGCCCAGTGCCCGCGTGCCCGGCATGCATGAAGCACTGGGCTGGCTGGGCATCGCATGGCCGCGCACGCCGTTGAACCTGAGTGTGCTGCTGGCCGCTGCCGCCGTGCTGTGCAGCTGGCTGGCGCTGTGGAAGACCCGCGGCGGCTACGCGCTGCGTGCGGTGGGTTTTGCGCCCGACGCCGCGCTGTATGCCGGCATGCGGCCGCGCTGGTTGACGCTGTTTTCGATGGCCGCGTCGGGCGCGCTGGCCGGCCTGGTGGGCGTGAACGAGATCGCCGGTGTGCATGGCCGCCTGCTGCCCGACTTCGTGGCTGGTGCCGGATTCGCCGGCATCGCCGTCAGCCTGATCGGCCGCAACCACCCGCTGGGCATCGTGCTGGCGTCGTTGCTGTTCGGCGCGCTGTACCAGGGTGGCTCCGAGCTGGCGTTCGAGATCAACGGCTTCAGCCGCGACATGGTGTTCATGTTGCAGGGCTTGATCGTGCTGTTTGCCGGGGCCATGGCGCAGGTGGCTGCACCCGCGCTGTACAAGGCGTGGCGGGCTCTGGGCGGAGGCCGCATGGCCGCCGCCGCGGCCGACGGCAAGACAGGCACCTGATGGACGAGGTTCTGGTCGGCAGCATCGTTGCCAGCACCTTGCGCGTGAGCGTGCCGTTGATCCTGTGCGCGCTGGCCGGCGTGTTGTGTGAACGATCGGGCGTCATCGACCTGGGGCTGGAAGGCAAGATGCTGGCCACGGCCTTTGCCACTGCCGCGGTGGGCGTCAGCACCGGCTCGTTGCCGCTGGCGCTGGCGGCTGCGCTGCTGGTGGGGCTGTCGTTGTCGATGTTGCACGGCTATGCCTGCGTCAGCCACCGTGGCGACCAGGTGGTGCTGGGCATGGCCATCACGATGACGGCCGCGGGGCTGACGGTGGTGCTCGGCATCGCCTGGTTTGCCCAGGGCGGGCAGACGCCGCCGGTGCCGGCCAGCGTGCGCCTGGACGGCTGGTTCGCGGGTGCCGGCGAGGTGGTGGCGCAGGTGCCCTGGGTGGGCAAGGCGCTGGCGCTGGCCTTGTTCGGCCACAACGTGATGGTCTACGCCACGCTGGGCCTGGTGGGGGCCGTGTGGTGGCTGCTGTACCGCACGCGTTTTGGCCTGCGGCTGCGCGCTGCGGGCGAAAACCCGGCCATGGTGGACGCGGCCGGCGTGTCGGTGCAGCGGCTGCGCTACCAGGCGCTGGCGCTCAATGGCGTTCTGTCTTCGCTGGCTGGCGCCTACATCGTGCTGGCGCAGAACCCCAGCTTCATACCGCACATGACCGCGGGCCGCGGCTACATGGCATTGGCCGCGCTGATCTTCGGCAAGTGGCACCCGGTGGGTGCGCTGTGGGCCTGCCTGCTGTTTGGTTTTCTCGATGCCGTGAGCATCCGCATGCAGGGCGTGATGCTGCCCGATGCCTGGGGCGGTGGCGCGGTGCCGGTGCAGGCCATACAGGCGCTGCCTTATGTGTTGACGGTTATCCTGCTGGCCGGTTTCATCGGCAAGGCCGTGGCGCCGCAGGCTTTGGGGAGGCCGTATGTCAAGGAACGTTGAACCCGTCAGCGAGGGCCAGCCGCCGCAGGCCAGCCAGCAGGCGGCGCAGGCGGCGCTGGTGGCCGCGGCGCGGGCTGTTCGCGGCCATGCCCATGCACCGTATTCGAAGTTCGCCGTCGGCGCCGCGGTGCTGGACGAGCAGGGCCGCATGCATGTCGGTGCCAATGTCGAAAACGCGGCTTACCCGCAGGGCTGGTGCGCCGAGACCTCGGCGTTGGCCGCAATGGTGGCGGCCGGCGGGCTGCAGGTGCGTGCAGTGGCGGTGTGCGCCGAGTCCGCCACACCGGGCGAGCCGGTCAGCCCCTGCGGCGGCTGCAGGCAGAAGCTGCGCGAATTTGCTGCCGACGACTGCCCCATCTGGCTGGCCGATATGCAAACCGTGCTGGCCACCTTCACGCTGGGCGAACTGTTGCCGTGCAGCTTCGGGCCGCTGCACCTGGCGCGCGGCTGAGGGGCCGAGGGGCCGAGACCCCGGGCTTTGATGCCATCATCACCGACCCTCGCGCCGCTGGCTGCGAACCGCTGAACCACCGCCGAAGCACCGACATGAACACCACCGACCCCGTGCAGACCAGCGCCGCCGTGCTGCGCCAGCGCCTGGGCGCCCTGCGGCCCCGCGTTGCCGTGGTGCTGGGTTCGGGCTGGGGGCCGTTTGCGCAGCAACTGAACGACGCCGTCGAAGTGCCCTACGCCGAATTGCCGGCCTTCCCGGTGCTGGCTTCGGGCGCCGGTGTGGCTGGCCACGCCGGCGTGCTGCGCGCCGGGCTGTTGGGCAGCACGCCGGTTCTGGTGCTGGCCGGTCGCAAGCACACCTATGAAACCGGTGACGCGGCCGGCATGAAGGGCGCCATCCGCACGCTGGCTGCGCTGGGCGTGCAGGTGCTGGTGCAAACCAATGCGGCGGGCAGCATCAACCCCGACATGCCACCGGGCGCGCTGATGCTGATCACCGATCACCTGAACATGGTGCAGCGATCGCCGCTGGTGGGTGAAGCGGGCAATGGCCGTTTTGTCGACATGGGTGCGGCGTACTGCCCGTTGCTGGCGACGCAGGCGCGTGCAGCAGCGCTGGCTGCCGGCTCGCCGCTGCACGAAGGCGTCTACGCCTGGGTGCTGGGCCCGCAGTTCGAGACCCCGGCCGAGATTCGCATGCTGCGCACGCTGGGTGCGCAAGCCGTGGGCATGAGCACGGTTCCCGAGACCATCCTGGCGCGCCATGCCAGCCTGCGTGTGCTGGCGCTGTCGCTCGTCACGAACATGGCTGCCGGGCTGTCGACCGAGGTGCTGAGCCATGGCCACACGCTGGCCACCGCGCAGGCCGCCAGCCAGCACGCGGTGGCCACGCTGGCCGCCGTGCTGCAGCAACTGGAGTTGTGACGTGACGCCGCAAGAGACCCGAGATGCAGCGCGCACCGCGCTGGCCTGCCTGGACCTGACGAGTCTGAATGACACCGATACCGCGTCGGACATCGTGGCCTTGTGCCAGCGTGCGGTGGGCACCACCTTGCCCGACCGCGGCCCCGTGGCCGCAGCCTCACCCGACCGCGGCCCCGTGGCCGCGGTGTGCGTCTGGCCGCGCCGCGCCGCGCTGGCCCGCCGCCTGCTGCCCCCGCACATCGCGGTGGCGGCGGTGGCCAACTTCCCCGACGGCAGTGCCGACCTGCAGCGTGCAGTGCGCGACACGGTCCGCATCGTGGCCGCCGGCGCGCAAGAGGTCGACGTGGTCTTCCCCTACCGTGACTTTGCCGCCGCGCCGGCGCTGCTGAGCGCGGTGCGCCGGGCGTGCCCGGGGCTGCGCCTGAAGGTGATACTGGAAACCGGCGAGCTGCAGGACGCGGCCCTGATCAGCCGCGCCAGCCGCATCGCGCTGGATGCCGGCGCCGACTTCCTGAAAACCAGCACCGGCAAGACGCCGCGCAGCGCCACGCCCGAGGCTGCTGTGCAGATGCTGCAGGCCATCGCGCAGGACTCTGGCGCCAGCGGCCGTGTCGGCTTCAAGCCTTCGGGCGGCATCCGCACCGTGGCCGACGCGGCGCTGTACATGGGCCTGACGGCGCAGCACCTGGGTGCCGAAGCCGTCAACCCGGCCCGCTTTCGCATCGGCGCCAGCAGCCTGCTCGACGACATCGAATCGGTGCTGGCAGGCGCTGCCAACCGTCCGGCTTCGTCGTCGGGTTACTGAAATCCGCCCCACCCCATGAGCTACCCGCAAAGGAAACACACCATGCGCAAGTCCCTGGCCCTGGGCCTGCTCGCAGCTGCCTGGCTGGCAGGCTGCGCCACCCCGGTCTCCGTCGAACCCGTGAAAGTGCGTGTGCTGGCCATCAACGACTTCCACGGCAACCTGCGCCCGGCGCGGGGTGGCATCCGCGTCAACGACCCGGCCAACCCGGGCAAGACCATCAACGTCGAAGCCGGGGGTTCGGAACACCTGTCCACGGCCGTGGCCGAATTGAAGAAAGGGCATGCCAACCATGTGTTCGTGGCGGCCGGCGACCTGATCGGCGCCACGCCGCTGCTCAGCGCGCTGTTCCGCGACGAGCCCACCATCGAGAGCCTGAGCCTGATGGGCCTGGAGATCTCGGCCGTGGGCAATCACGAGTTCGACAAGGGCGCCGACGAGCTGCTGCGGCTGCAGCGCGGGGGCTGCCACTCCGGCGACGGCTGCAAGGGCCCGCTGCCGTTCAAGGGTGCGAGCTTTCAATACCTGGCGGCCAGCACGGTGGTCGAGAAGACCGGCCAGACGCTGCTCCCGGCCTACAAGATCAAGCATTTCCAAGGCATACCGGTGGCCTTCATCGGCCTCACGCTGGAAGCCACGCCCAGCATCGTGGTCGCCGAGGGTGTGGCCGGCCTGAAGTTCCGCAACGAAGCCCAAACCGTCAACGAACTGGTGCCGGTGCTGAAGCAGCAGGGTGTGGAAGCCATCGTGGTGTTGATCCACGAAGGGGGCATGCCGGTGGGCGATTACAACGAATGCCCGGGCATCAGCGGCCCCATCGTCGACATCACCAAGAAGCTGGACAAGGCGGTGGATCTGGTCATCAGCGGCCACACCCACCGCGCCTACAACTGCCGCATCGAGGGCCGCCTGGTCACCAGTGGCGACAAGTACGGCACCATCGTCACCGCCATCGACCTGGTGCTCGACCCGAAGACGCGCGACGTCACCAGCGCCGTGGCCAACAACGTCATCGTGCGCCCCAGTTTTGCCAAAGACCCGGTGCAGACGGCGCTGATCGAACAGTATGAAAAGCTGGTCGTGCCGCTGGCCAGGCGCGTGGTGGGCCGCGTCGGCGCAGCGCTGCCGCGCGAAGGCAACAACGCTGGCGAGAGCCCGCTGGGCCAGGTCATCGCCGACGCGCAACTGGCTGCCACGCGGGCGCCAAAAGACGGTGGCGCGCAGGTGGCCTTCATGAACCCGGGCGGCATCCGGGCCGGCCTGCCGATGCCCGCCGACGGGCTGGTGCGCTACGAAGATCTGTTTGCGGTACAGCCCTTCTACAACAACCTGGTGACGCTGACCCTCAGCGGTGCGCAGTTGCTGGAGCTGCTGGAATCGCAGTGGAAGGGCCAGGTCGGCAGCGGCCGTGTGTTGCACGTCAGCAGCGGCTTCACCTACAGCTGGGACGCCGCAAGGCCGCTGGGCGAGCGCGTGGTGCCGGGCAGTGTGCGGCTGAACGGCCAGCCGATGGCGGCCAGCGACAACATGCGCGTCACTGTCAATGCCTTCTTGGCCGGCGGCGGCGACAACTTCGCGGTCTTCAAGCAGGGCCGCGACGTGCGCACCGGGATGATGGATGTCGATGCGCTCGAGGCCTACGTGAAGAGCAACCCGACCGTGGCGCCGGGCGCGCTGAACCGCATCACGCGGCTGAATTGACGCGAGTGGGTTGATGCGGCCGCCACGGTGCTGCCTTCAGGGCCTTGCAGAGCCAGCGCCCAAACGTCATGCAGCCCGCTGAAACCATCCGCACCAAGCGCGACGGCGGCGTGCTCGGCGGCGCGCAGATCGACGACTTCGTGCATGGCCTGGTGGATGGCCGCTGGGCCGACAGCCAGACCGCCGCGCTGGCGATGGCCATCCTGCTGCGGGGCATGGATGCTGCCGAAACCGTGGCGCTGACCAAGGCCATGATGCAGTCTGGCACCGTGCTGGACTGGCGCGATGCGGCCTTCGCCGGCCCGGTGCTGGACAAACACAGCACCGGCGGGGTGGGCGACAAGGTCAGCCTGCTGCTGGCACCGATGCTGGCCGCCTGTGGTGCCGTGGTGCCCATGATCAGCGGCCGCGGCCTGGGCCACACCGGTGGCACGCTGGACAAGCTGGAAGCGCTGCCCGGCTACACGGTGGACGTGTCGCCGGCACGGCTGCTGGCCACGCTGCGCACGGCCGGTTGCGCCATCGTCGGCGCCAGTGCCGACCTGGCGCCGGCCGACCGGCGCCTTTATGCGCTGCGCGACCTCACTGCCACCGTGGAAAGCCTGCCGCTCATCACCGCCAGCATCCTGAGCAAGAAACTCGCGGCCGGACTGCAGGGCCTGGTGCTGGACGTGAAGGTGGGCAGTGGTGCCTTCATGGCCACGCTGCCGCAGGCGCAGGCGCTGGCGCACAGCCTGGTGGACGTGGCGCGCGGTGCCGGGCTGCCGGCGCGCGCGCTGATCACCGACATGAACCAGGTGCTGGGCACCAGCGCCGGCAACGCGCTGGAGGTGCAGGAGAGCATCGACTTCCTGTGCGGCCGCGCGCAAGAGCCGCGGCTGCTGGAATTGAGCTTGCAGCTGGTGGCTGAACTGCTGCAGCTGGGCGGGCTGGCGGCCGATGTGCCGCAAGGCCGGCAACAGGCCCTGCGGGTGCTGGCCAGCGGCGCGGCCGCCGAGAGTTTTGCGCGCATGGTGGCGCAGCTGGGTGGCCCTGCAGACGTGCTGCGCGATGCGCAGCTCGCCCCGGCGCCGGTGGTCAAGCCGGTGCTGGCAGCGCGCGACGGCGTCATCGCCGGCACCGACGTGCGTGCGGTCGGCATGGCCGTGGTGGCGCTGGGCGGTGGCCGCAGCCATGCCGGACAGCGCGTGGACCCGCGTGTGGGCGTGGTGGGCCTGCTGGCGCCAGGCAGCACCTTGCAACGGGGCCAGCCACTGGCTCATGTGCATGCCGCCAGCGCGGCCGACGCCGAGCAGGCCACGCAGGCGCTGCTGGCGGCGCTGGTGCTGGTGGACACGGTAGATGCAAAGCAGCATCCCGTGGCGCCGCCGATCGTGCTTGAGCGCGTCGGTGGCTGAAGCGGAAACGACGGTCGACCTCGCCCGAGCGCCCGGCCCGCGCAGTGCCTCGTTACCAACTCCGGGGTGTCTGGCCTGATGCGCCGTTCAACAAGCTCGAGGTCCGCGCGGGCTCTTCGCGCCTATGGCCGGCCGTGACAATGTCGGGCATGCCCTCCGTGCCCCGCGTCAAGATCTGCTGCATCGCCAGCGTTGAAGAAGCCCGGCTCGCACACGCGCATGGCGCCGCAGCCCTGGGCCTGGTTTCCGCCATGCCCAGCGGGCCCGGTGTGGTGGCCGATGCGGTGATCGCCGAGGTGGCCGCTGCGATGCGCGGCCGCCCGGTGCAGACGTTTCTGCTCACCGCCCGCACGACGGCCGACGACATCGCCGCGCAACAGTTGGCCGCGGGCACCACCACGTTGCAACTGGTGGATGCAGTGCCGGTCACCGAGCTGCAGCGTCTGCGCCTGCTGCTGCCGGGCGTGGACATCGTGCAGGTGATCCACGTCACCGGCGCGGGCTCGCTGGTGCAGGCGCTGGCCGTGGCGCCCTGGGTGGATGCATTGCTGCTCGACTCCGGCAACCCGCAGGCCGCCGTCAAGGAACTGGGCGGCACAGGCCGTACCCACGACTGGGCCCTGAGCCGGCAGATCCGCGATGCCGTGGCGCCGCTGCCGGTGTGGCTGGCCGGTGGGCTGCGCGTGCACAACGTGGCCCAGGCCATCGCGCAGGTGCAGCCTGCGGGGCTGGACCTGTGCACCGGCGTGCGCAAGAACGGCCAGCTCGACGCCGCGCTGCTGGCGGCTTTCATGGGGGCTGTCGCTGCTGCGGTGGCTGCTGGAGCCGCCGCCGCTGACGACTGAGCTGCCACCAACCGTGCCGGCAGCAAGCCGTGGCGGCACGCCGGCGTTGCGCCGGACTGTGGCGGCGCCGAGTTCGCGCATCGCCTGCGCATAGCATCGCGCACCTGCCCGCCGCCCTGGCGTCCTGAAAGCTGCACCATGCTCCGCACCCACCTCCACCGTGTGCTGCTCGCCCTGGCCGCCCTGGCCGGCCTGGTCGCCACGGCCGCCAGCGCACAACCTGGTCTGCCCACGGCCGCGGTGCGCAACGTGCCCGAGACTTTTTTCGGCACGGTCGTCGACGATCCCTACCGCGACTTCGAGAACATCAAGTCGCCCGCTGTCGCCGCGTGGATGAAGGCCCACAGCGAACATGCACACAAGCTGCTGCGCAGCATCAGCGGCCGCGCGGCGCTGCGTGAAAAGCTCGACCGCCTCGACGGTGCCGCTGCCGCGCGCGTCACCGATGTCTGGCGCCTGCCTGGCGAGGTCTATGTCTACCAACGCCGTGGCGCCAAGGACGATCAGTTCAAGCTCGTCATGCGCCGGGGCCTGCAGGGCAACGAAAACCTGATCTTCGACCCCGAACTGCTCAAGAAGAAGACCGGCAAGCCGCATGCCATCAACTACATCGCACCGTCGCCTGACGGGAGGCTGGTGGCCTTGGGCGTGTCGGCTGCCGGGTCTGAAGCAGCCGCGCTGCGTGTGCTGGACACCCGCACGGGGCGCCAGATAGGGCCCGAGGTGCCGCGCGCGGACTTTGGTGGCGTGAGCTGGCTGCCCGACGGCAGCGGCCTTTTCTTCCACCGTCTGCAGCCCATGAACAAGGGCATGCCCGAGACCGAAAAGTACCAGCGCAGCCTGGTGGTGTTCATGAAACCCGGTGCCGGCGAGTCGGGCCTGCGCACGGTGTTTCGCGCCGGGCGAGACCTGGGCGTCGGCGCCGCCGAGTCGGCGCTGGTGGAGGTGCAGCCCGATGGGCGTGCGCTGCTGCTGGCCAGGGACGGCGATGCCAATGAACTGGCGGTGTGGCACAGCACGGCAGCGGCCGTACTGGCCGGCAAGGCCGAATGGAAGAAGCTGGCCGGTTACGACGACAAGGTCACTGCATTGGCACTGAAAGGCGACTTCTTCTATGCGCTGACGCACCAAGGCGCGTCGCGCTTCAAGGTCGTGGGGGGCCGCCTGGACGGTGCTGGCGTGGCCACGGCGCCGGTGCTGGTGCCCGAGAGCAGCCGCGTGCTGACGGGCCTGACGGTGGCCAGCGATGCGCTGTACGTGGCCGCGCGCGACGGCAACATGAAACTCCTGCTGCGCCGCGACCACCGCGACGAAGCGCCAGTGGTGGAAGTGGCATTGCCGGTGCTGGGCGCTTTCAACCTGGTTGCCAACAGCGGCCGCGCCGACCTGGACGGTGTGCTGCTGGACATGAACAGCTGGACCCGCGCGCGCCAGATCTACCGGGTGGCGGCCGATGGCCGTGTGGCCAACACCGGCCTGCAGCCCAGCGGCCCCTATGACGCACCGGGTGATGTGATCGCCACTGAAGTGTTGGTGAAGAGCCAAGACGGTGCGATGGTGCCGATGAGCATCATTCACAAGGCCGGCGTGGAGCTGGACGGCAACAACCCCACGCTGCTGTACGGCTATGCCAGCTACGGCATCACCGAAGAACCGTTCTTCAGCCTCAGCCGGCTGGCCTGGATGGAAGCCGGCGGCGTGTTTGCGGTGGCCAACCCGCGCGGCAGCAGCGTCTTTGGTCAGCAGTGGCACGACGGCGGCCGCATGGCCACCAAGCCCAACAGCTGGCGCGACTTCATCGCCTGTGCCGAATGGCTGGTGGCGCAGAAGTGGACGCAGCCATCACGCCTGGCCATCTGGGGTGGCAGTGCGGGCGGCATTCTGGTGGGCATGGCGATGAACGAACGGCCCGACCTGTTTGCCGCCGTCATCCCCGAAGTCGGTGCGCTGGACATGGTGCGCGCCGAGACCACGCCCAACGGCATTCCCAACATCGCCGAGTTCGGCACCCGCACCACCGAGCCGGGCTTTCGTGCGCTGCTGGCGATGAGCACCTACCACCAGATCAAGGACGGCGTGAAGTACCCCGCGGTGCTGTTCACGCATGGCGTGAACGACCCGCGCGTGGAGGTTTGGAACACCACCAAGGCGGCCGCGCGGCTGAAGGCGGCCAGCGCCAGCGGCAAGCCGGTGCTGATGCGTCTGGACTTTGAAGCGGGCCACGGCATCGGCAACACCAAGAGCCAGGTGCTGGACGAGCGCGCAGACCTGTTTGCGTTCTTGCTGTGGCAGATGGGTGTGGCGGGCTACACCGTGGCAGAAACGGCTGCACGCTGACTTGCGCGATCGGGCGGCGCGCACCGCTGTTCGCACCGGCGGTCTGGTCATCCCGCCCACGCTCCTGGCCCCGGCCTGGGGCACACCTCGTCCTCGGCGCCCGCCGACAGACTGCGTGCACGCGACCTGTCGATGATCCGTGGTTACCTGAGCAAACCCTTGACCAGGGAAACGGTGCACGAACTGCTGGCCAGCCATCTGGATCGATGGAAGCCCTGATCCGCGTGCCGTCTGGCGTTGCACCCCAGGCAGGGCCGACCGGCGCCGAGTCGTCTTCGTTCGACTCGCCAGCTTGTCGGGCCGCCGTGCGCCGGAGGTGTCAGCGCTGGAGCTGCCGCGCCAGGTCGATGAAGTCGCTGGCCACCAGATTGAACTCCCCCGGTTGCCAGGGCTCCTGACGCCCACCCGGCCCGCGTTCCAGCGGCCGTGGCACCAGGGCGGTGGGCAGCCCGCAGGCCGCCGCTGCGCGCAGGTCGCTTGGGTGCGCGGCCACCATCATCAGCTGCGCCGGTTGCAGGCCCAGCAGCCTGGCCGCACCCAGGTACACCTCGGGGTCGGGCTTGTAGTGGTTGAAGAGCTCGGCACTCAGCACGGCGTCCCACGGCAGGCCGGCGTGTCTGGCCATATTCACCAGCAGCGCCATGTTGCCGTTGGACAGGCTGGCGATGGTGTGCGTCTGCTTCAGGCGGTACAAGCCGGGCACGCTGTCGGGCCAGGGCATCAGGCGGTGCCAGGCGCGGTTGAACTGCGCCGCATCTTCGGCCGACAGCGTCAGGCCTCGTGCCGCCAGCAAACGGTCCAGGATGCGGCGGTGCAACCCATCGATGTCGGTCCAGGGCAGTTCACCGGTGCGCACCTGGTGCATGGCCGGCTGGTAGCCGGCACGCCACTCGTCGGCAAAGGCGGCCCAGTCCTGTACCGGCAAGGACAGCCGCTCTTGCAGCAGCTGGCCTTCACGGATGATGGAGCTGCGCCAGTCGACGACGGTGCCAAAGATGTCGAAGACCAGAGCCACAGGGGCAGGGTAGGCAGGGTGGGCAGCTTGCACGGCGTATGGGTCCCGGGGCGAGCGGGCCTTCGGTGGTTGCAGGGTGGACTGGGAGCGTGGGCTCTCGGGATTGTGCGGCGATCGCGTGAGCAAGGGCGACGCGCCAGGCAGCGGGCAGTGACGTGAGACCCCATGTTTGCGGGGTGATGAAACCACGCAAGCCGACCGGCTCTGGACGGGTTGCCCACAGGATGCCCCCAATCTGATGCCCGACTGTTACCACTTCGCGCCTTCCGCCGGGTCGTTTGCGTCAGGGGCGCCGCCTAAAATCTCGTCAGATTTGCTTACACCTCGTCTTCAGGGCTCCGCCCGCCAACCGCTGCAGCGCTGGCAACCTTCCCACCCCCGCCAGCCACCCTTTCGCAGCCCCATGCACCTGTCGCCACTCACCGCGTTGTCGCCCCTGGATGGCCGCTATGCCGCCAAAGTCAGCGCGCTGCGCCCGCTGCTGTCTGAATTCGGCCTGATGCACCGCCGTGTGCAGGTGGAGGTGGAGTGGTTCATTGCCCTGTCCGACGCCGGGCTCGACGGGTTTGCGCCCTTGAGCGCGCCTTCGCGCGAGGGGTTGCGTGGGCGCGTGCTGAGCTTCAGTGAAGCCGACGCACAGGCCATCAAGGACATCGAGAAGACCACCAACCACGACGTCAAGGCGGTGGAGTACTGGATCAAGGGCGGCTTCGAAGGCCAGCCCGAACTGAAACGTGCCGAAGAGTTCGTGCACTTCGCCTGCACCAGCGAAGACATCAACAACACCAGCCACGCGCTAATGTTGAGCGCGGCGCTTGGACAGGTGCTGCTGCCCGCGCTGGACCAGCTGCTGCACCGGTTGGCTGCGATGGCAGGCGCCCTGGCCGGCCTGCCCATGTTGAGCCGCACGCACGGCCAGACCGCCAGCCCCACCACGCTGGGCAAGGAGGTGGCCAACGTGGCGGCGCGGCTGGCGGCGGCGCGCACGCGCATCGCCGCGGTGCCGCTGCTGGCCAAGATGAATGGCGCGGTGGGCAACTACAACGCACACCTGTCGGCCTACCCGGGCCTGGACTGGGAAGCCTTCAGCCGCCGCGTCGTCGAGCAGCAGCTGGGCCTGGCCTTCAACCCGTACACCATACAGATCGAGCCGCACGATTACATGGCCGAGCTGTTCGACGCCGTGGCGCGCGCCAACACCATCCTCATCGACTGGTCGCGCGACGTCTGGGGCTATGTCTCGCTGGGCTACTTCAAGCAGCGCGTGAAGAAGGGCGAAGTGGGTTCGTCCACGATGCCGCACAAGGTCAACCCGATCGACTTCGAAAACGCCGAAGGCAACCTCGGTCTGGCCAATGCGCTGCTTGCGCACATGAGCCACAAGCTGCCCATCAGCCGCTGGCAGCGCGACCTGACCGACAGCACCGTGCTGCGCAACATGGGCGTGGCGCTGGGTTATGCGCTGCTGGCCTGGGACAGCCTGGCGCGTGGCATGGACAAGCTGCAGGTCAACGAAGCCGCGCTGGCGGCCGACCTCGACCGCGCCTGGGAGGTGCTGGCCGAGCCGGTGCAGACGGTGATGCGCCGCCACGGCCTGCCCAATCCGTACGACCAGCTCAAAGACTTCACGCAAGGCAAGCCCATCACGCGCGAACTGATGCAGGGCTTCATCCAGGGCCTGGCCATTCCGGCCGAAGACAAGGCCCGGCTGCTGGCCCTGACGCCCGCTTCCTACACCGGGCTGGCCGAGCCTTTGGCGCGCCGCTGGGCCGAGGCCGCGCAACAGCCGCAGCGATGAACTTCCGCGATCAGCTGGCCACCACCGAAGCCGCGCACGGCTCGATGCTGTGCGTGGGCCTGGACCCCGAGCCGTCGAAGTTCCCGCTGCCCTGGCGTGGCGACGCCAGCCGCATCTTTGATTTCTGCGCGGCCATCGTGGACGCCACGCGCGACCTCGTCATCGCCTTCAAGCCGCAGATCGCCTATTTCGCCGCGCAGCGCGCCGAAGACCAGCTCGAACGCCTGGTGCGCCACATCCACGCCACGGCGCCGGGTGTGCCGGTGATCCTGGACGCCAAGCGCGGCGACATCGGCGCCACCGCCGAGCAGTACGCCCGCGAGGCCTTCGAGCGCTATGAAGCCGATGCGCTGACGCTGTCGCCCTTCATGGGGCTGGACTCGGTGCAGCCCTACATGCGCTACGAAGGCAAGGGCTTGATCCTGCTGTGCCGCACGTCCAACCCCGGCGGCAGCGACCTGCAGGCGCAGACGCTGATGAATGGCGACAAGGCGGGCGACAAGCTGTATGAACACATCGCACGGCAGGTGGCCGGGCCGTGGAACACCGGCGGGCAACTCGGCCTGGTGGTGGGCGCCACCTACCCGCAGGAGCTGGCGCGCGTGCGCGAGCTGGCACCCACCGTGCCCCTGCTCATACCGGGCATCGGTGCGCAGGGTGGCGACGCACAGGCCACCGTGCGCGCGGCCTGGCGACCGGGTGCCCCCATCATCGTGAGCTCGTCGCGCGCGGTGCTGTATGCGCAAGCCGACGCGTCCGACATCGACGAAGCCGCCGCTGCGGCACGCGCCGCGGCCCAGGCCACGCGGCAGCAGCTGCAAGCCGCGAGGCCCGATGCGGCTGCTCCTTGCTTTTCCGCGCCGCTGGACAAGGCCGGGTGATGACGGCCCGCGCCTTCAGGGACACCGTGCCGATGGGCCTGCTGCAGGGCCTGCCACCGATGCAGTCCGTGCCGGTGACCGACGAACTGCGCGCTGTCGACGACAACAGTGCCGAGGTGTTGATGGATGCGCCGCGCCGGCCCACCCGGCACCTGCCGCATGGTGCGCTGCTGCTGCCGGCGCTGGCCAAGTCGCTGGTGGCGGTGGCCGCGGCCGCCGCAGCCGGCGTGACGCTGCTGCTGTTGCTGCTGGGCGGCGCTGGCAACAGCGCGGCGGCCGGCCTGCTGAGTGTGCCCTGGGCCTTGCTGGTGGTGGCAGCGGCCGCCTTCATGCGCGTGCCGGCGGCCCATCAGTGGCGGGCTGTCACCGGCACCATGGTGTTCATGGCGCTGCTGGTGTCGGTGTCGGCCTGGGCGCTGGACCTGGGCCTGGCTTCACCGATGCTGTCGGTGCTGGGCCTGTTGGTGTGCGCCGTGTGTGCCATGGCGGGCTGGCATGCCGGCATGTTCGTGGCGGCTGCCTCGGCGCTGGGCATCGGCATCGTGGCGCTGCTCAGTTGGCCCGATGGCCGGGCAGTGGGCCTGAACCTGCCGGTGATGCAGCTCGTCACGCACCTCATCGTGCTGGCCGTGGGCATGGCGTGCGGCACGCTGGTGGCACGCGCCATGGCTGGCACGCTGATCGCCGCCGGCGAGCGCGCGGAGCGTTTCAGCCGGCTGTTGGCGCTGGCCGCAGACGCTTACTGGGAAATCGACCAGGACTACCGGCTCGTCTCGGTGACGGCGCAGAACGCTACCCACCATTCGCCCGGCAGCCAGATGTCGCTGCGCCAGGGGCTGGGCGCCGTGCCGTGGGACTTGCCGCAGTTTTCCTGCGACGCCGTCACGATGGACGACCTGCTGGCCGATCTGGACGGGCGCCAGTCGTTCCGTGAACGGCTGGTGGGCTGGACCACCGCGCAAGGTGATACGCGTCAGCTGCTGGTCAGCGGCGAGCCCCGCTTCGACCAGCGGGGGGTGTTCACCGGTTTCTGGGGCGTGTTGCGCGACGTCACCGAGATGGCCAGCGCGCATCGTGCACTGCAGGCCACCGAGTCGCGCTACCAAGGGCTTTTCTCGCGCATTCCGACGCCGCTGGTGATGCACCGCGACCACCTCGTGCTCGACGCCAACCCGGCGGCGCTGCAGCTGTTCGGCTACCGCGATCTGGCCGAGATGGTGGGCACCGATCTGCTGGCCACCTTCGACAGTGCCGAGGCGCGGGACCGGGCCAGTGCGCGGTTGCACGAACTGCTGCAGCAGCCCGTTGGCACGGCGCTGCCGGTGACCGACTTCAAGCTGCGCATCGGTGGCCGCCAGGTGGCGGTGCGTGCCACCGGCGTGCGGGTCGAAGCCCACGGCGGCCCGGCCTTGCTGTCCATCTTCGTCGATGACACCGAGCGTCTGGCGGGTGAAGACAACGTGCGCCGTTCCGAAGCCATGCTGTCGCACCTGGTGGCCACCAGCCCCGACCTCATCATGCTCACCGAAGCCGCCAGCGGGCGCTTCGCGATGGTCAACCAGGCCTTCGAGCGTGTCACCGGCTACAAGAGCGATGTCACGCTGGGCCGCACGGCACAAGAGCTGGGCCTGTGGGCCGACGATCCCCGTGGTGCCGAACTGCTGGCCCAGGTGCTGAGCACCGGCAAGGTGGCCGACCTGCCCGTGACCTTGCTGGCCAAGGACGGTCGCACCTTGCCGCTGCGCGTGTCGGCCGCCCGCTTCGCGATGGACCGCCGCGACTACGTGGTTCTCAATGCGCGCGACATCAGCGAGAGCGAACATGCGCGCATGGAACGCGAGACCATCCTCACCCATGCATCGATCGGCATTGCCGTCACGCGCCAGAGCCGTTTCGTGCTGGCCAACCCGCACTTCGAGCGCATCTTCGGCAGCGCCCCGGGCGAGTTGATCGGCCAGTCAGTCGATGTGGTGTGGCCCGATCGTGACACCTTCGAAAGCGTCGAGCAGCGGCATCGCCGGCAGCTCGAACAGGGCGACCCCGTCAGCTTCGAGGCCACCGTGCGCCGGCTGGATGGCTCGACGTTCCTGGCCCACGCTCGTGCGCGCGCCATCGACCCCGAGCGGCCGCAAGAAGGCGGCACCGCCTGGATCGTGGAAGACGTGACCGAGCGGCGCGCCTTCGAGCAGACGCTGGCGCGCGCCCGCGATGACGCCGAGGCCGCCAGCCGTGCCAAGAGCGCCTTCCTGGCCAACACCAGCCACGAGCTGCGCACGCCGCTGAACGGCCTCATCGGGCTGGCGCGGCTGGCACGCGATGCCGAGACCACCGAGACCCAGCGCCAGGACTACCTGGAGCAGATCGCCGAGAGTGCGCAGTCGCTGTCGGGCATCATCACCGACATCCTCGACGTGTCGAAGATCGAAGCCGGCAAGCTGCTGCTGGAAGCCACGGTGTTCGATCTCGGCAAGTTGTTGCTGGCGCTGCAGACCACCTACACGCCGCTGGCTGCGGTCAACCGGCTGGACCTGCACTTCGACATCGACCCCGCGGCCATGGGCCCGGTGCATGGCGACCCCTTGCGCGTGCGCCAGATCATCAGCAACTACATCACCAACGCGCTGCGCTTCACGCCCAGCGGGCAGGTGCGGGTGCGGGTGCAGCGTGCGGTGACCGAGCCGGCGCACCTGCATGCCGCGCACGCAGACACCGTGCGCATCGAAGTGCAGGACACCGGCCCCGGCATTGCGCCGGCAGCGCAGACGCAACTGTTCCGGCCGTTCTCGCAAGGCGACCAATCGACCACTCGGCGTTTCGGCGGCACCGGGCTGGGCCTGTCGATCAACCGCGAGCTGGCCACGCTGATGGGAGGGAGGGTGGGCGTCATCAGCGACCTGGGTCAGGGCAGCGTCTTCTGGGTCGAACTGCCGTTGCCTGTCAGCCTCGTGGTGGCAGCCCCTGCGCCGCGCGCCGGCAGCGGCAGCCTGCAAGGCATGCGTGTGCTGATGGTGGAAGACAACCCGGTGAACATGCTGATTGCAGTGGCCATACTCGAACGCTGGGGCGTGCAGGTCACGCAGGCCGGCAACGGCCGCGACGCGGTGGATGCGGTGAACCACGCCGCAGCGGCGGGCCAGCCTTTCGACGCCGTGCTGATGGACGTGCAGATGCCGGTGATGAGCGGCCACGAGGCCACGCGAGAGCTGCGCAAGAGCCCCGCCGGACAGGACTTGCCGATCATCGCGCTGACGGCCGCGGCGCTGGTCACCGAGCGCGAAGAAGCCTTGCGCGCCGGCATGAACGACTTCCTCACCAAGCCCATCGACTCCGAGAAGCTGCGCAGCACGCTGCAGCGCTGCTGCGCCACCATCCACTGAAAGCCGGGCGGGCCTGCCGCCTCCAGCCGGAAGGGGGCGCCCGTCAGGGGCCGTCGGCCTGAGGGCCTACCGCGGGCGCCGTCAGCGGGTGCGGACCATGGCGTGCGATGTGGTCGACAAGTGCGTCCAGCACCGGGCGGCCGCGCGCGGCCTGTTCGTGGTTGATCATCATCGCCACCGCCCAGACATGGCCCTGGGCGTCGCTGACGTATCCCGCCAAGGCCACCACGTTGCGCAGCGTGCCCGTCTTCAGCCGCGCCCAGCCGGCTGCCGGGCTGTCCTTGAGGCGGTTGCGCATGGTGCCGTCCACCCCAGCCACCGGCAGGCTCATCATCAGGTCGCTGGCATAGCGCGCGCTGTGCGCCACCTTCAGCATCTGCGCCAGTTGCCAAGGTGAGATGCGCTCGCTGCGCGACAGGCCCGAGCCGTTGTCCAGCACCACGCCGGTGTTGTCGATGCGGTGTTCAGCCAGCCAGCGCAGCACCTCGCGGCCGGCCAGATCGGCGGTGCTGGCCTGCGGATGTTCGGCCATGCCGGCCACGCCCAGGTTGAGGAACAGCATGCGCGTGAGCGTGTTGTCCGAGGTCTTGTTCAGCGGTCGCAGCACCTCGCCCCAGGGGCGGCTCAGGCGCTGTGCCAGCAGGCGCGTTTCAGCGGGCGCCGCCGCCTCCACCGCACGGCCGTGCCAACGCCCGCCCAGCTGCTGCCACAACGTGGCAAACAGGCGCTCGGTGAGTTCCTGGCGGTCGATCAGCTGCAACTCGGGGCGCTGTGTGCAGTTCCTGGGGAATTGGCCCTGCAGTTCGATCACCGTGCGGGGCGCGGGCGTGCCCACCGTGCCGCCGTGGGCCTCGGCGCCATCGGTCTTGACGGTGGCCGTCTGCCAGCCCTCGCTCCAGTCAGCGCAACGGCCGTCGCTCAGCGTCATGCGGCTGGTGATGTGCAAGCCGGCCAGCGGCGGCACGGTGTCGGCCAGCAGCGTGTCGGCGGTGCTGGCCAGCCGCAACGGCAGCAGGGCACCGGCCAGCTGCAGCGCGTCGGGAATCACGTTGTAGGGAAACTCGGGCGCGCCGTCGAAAGGCGGCAGCCCCAGGTCCATGCGCGCGGGCCGCCACAGCGTGCGGTCGACAACGAGGTTGCCGTTGATGGTGTGCACACCGGCAGCACGCAGCTCCTGCAGCAGCGCCCAGAACTGCGCCACGCCCAGCTCGGGGTCGGCGCCGCCCTTGAGCACCAGGTCGCCCTGCAGCGTGCCGTCGGGCAGCAGCGGCGCGGCACTGCGCAGCTCGGTGCTGCCGCGCAGGTTGGGCCCCAGCCGGTCCAGTGCCACGATGCTGGTCACGACCTTCATGGCACTGCCCGGCTGCATGCTGCGTTGCGCCTGGTGTCCCCAGGCACGCTGCCACAAGGCGCCCGGCGAACCGCCCAGCGGCAAGGCTACGGCGGCCAGTGCGTCGGCGGGCAGCTGTGTGCGTTGCAGTGCGGACCACACCGCCGCCGGCAGCGCGTCTGCGTTCGGCTTGAATTGCGCCTGGGCGGCGGTGGCCAGCAGCAGTGAGAGAAAGGCCAGGGCTGGTCGGCGCATGGGCGCATTGTGCTGCCCGCATCCCTGCGTCGACGCCCGTGCTGCAGCAGACAATGCCTGCCATGAATCCGGTTCCGGCTCCCGCACAAAGCACCCCTCTTCAGCCGGCGACAGCCGACATCGACGCGACCACCGGCACCGGCAGCAGCATGCTCGGCCTGGGGCTGGACGCCGGTGGCACGCACACGCGATGGGCGCTGGCCGATGCTGCAGGGCGGGTGTGCGGCGAAGGTGTCGTGGCCGCCATGTCGGGCCAGCAACTGGCCAGCCCCGAGGGCCTTCAAGCGCTGGCCTCGGCGTTGCACGAACTGGTGCAGGCAGTGAGCGCCTGCGTGCGGCAGCGCCATCCGCACGTCGGCCAGCCGGAGCGCCTGCAGGCGGGCCCGCCTGAACGCACGCAGGCCGGCCCGCCTGAACGCACTCATGCCGGCCCACCGGAGCGCACTCAGGCCGCCCCACTGGCGTGCCTGCGTGCGCTGGTCGCCGGCATCACTGGCTTCGACGCCCAGGCCATGCCGCAGTGGCGCACCCTGGCCGCGCAGGCCCTGCACCTGCCTGCAGACCGGGTGCGCGCGCTGAGCGACATCGAGCTGGCCTGCGCTGCGGCCTTTGCGCCCGGGCAGGGTGTGGTGCTGATCGCGGGCACGGGTTCGATCGCTGCGCACGTCGATGCGCAGGGCGTGCTGCACCGTGCGGGCGGGCGCGGTGCCGTCATCGACGATGCGGGCGGCGGGCACTGGATCGCGCGCCAGGCGCTGCAGCAGATCTGGCGTGCCGAAGACGAGGCTCCGGGCAGCTGGCAGGTTTCACCGCTGGCGCGCCAGGTGTTTGCGCACATCGGCGGCAGCGACTGGGCGCACACGCGCCAGTGGGTGTATGGCGCCACGCGGGGTGAACTGGGCAAGCTGGCGCTGGCCGTGGCGCAGGCGGCCGACAGTGATGCCGCGGCCGCCGCGCTGCTCGCGCGGGCCGGGCAGGAACTGGCGCGGCTGGTGATGGCGCTGCAGCACCGCGTGGGCACGCAAGCCGTGGCCATCACCGGCCGCGTGTTCGAACTGCACCCGCTGGTCGAAGCCAGCCTGCGCCAGGCGTTGCCGGCGCAGCTGACGGTGCAGCGGCTGCTGACGCCCACCCACCATGCAGCGGCGCGGCTCGCCGGCACCGCGCTGCCGCCAGGCGCGGGCCGTGACAATGGCGCGACCGACCGAAGAACCACGCCATGAGCCTGTTGCTGATGCCCCCCATCCCTTGCGCCACGGTTCATACGCCTGGGCAGGCGCCTGCAGGCCTCGGCCGGATGCACGAGCGGGCCCGCCGGCGGCTGGGGCTGTTCGGCGCGGCCGCGGCACTGCTGCTGGCGGGTTGCGCCAACATCGCGCCCGTCACCGCCGGCGGCGTGCTCATCGACACCAGCCGCACCGCCAAGGGGCAGGACAGCCGTGTGCTGTTCCTGGTGTTGCACTACACCGTGGCCGACTTTCCCATCTCGATGAAGGTGCTGACCGAGCGCGACGTGTCGGCGCACTACCTCGTCAGCGACGAAGCACAGCCGCGCATCTTCCGCCTGGTGGACGAGAACCGCCGCGCCTGGCATTCGGGCGCCAGCGGCTGGAAAGGCCACCGCATGCTCAACGCCAGCTCCATCGGCATCGAGATCGTGCACCCCGGCTTCAGGCTCGGGCCCGACAAGGAACGCATCTACCAGCCCTTCCCGCAGGCGCAGATCGACGTGCTGGTGCCGCTGGTGCGCGACATCGTGCAGCGCCACCAGATCAGGCCCGAGCGCATCCTGGGCCATGGCGAGGTCACGCCGTCGTACAAGGAAGACCCAGGGCCCACGTTTCCCTGGCCGCTGTTGTCAGCGCTGGGCATCACGCGGCCGCTGCCCGATGCGGCGCGTGTGGCCGAGCAGCGCGCGGTGTTCGAGTTCCAGCTGCCCGAGCCGCTGTGGTTTCAGGAACGGCTGGCGCAGCACGGCTACAACATCGAACGCAGCGGCAGCTGGGATGCGCAGAGCCGCCGCGTGCTGATGAACTTCCAGATGCGCTACCGGCCGGCCAGCTACAACGGCCAGCCCGATGCCGAGAGTGCGGCGCTGCTGCAGGTGTTGACGGCGCCGGCGTCGCCGCCCGCGGCCAGCACACCGCCGCTGGGCTTCAAGCCCTGAACCCGCCGCCGATTCCACCATGGCAGCTGCAGGCTATTCGGGCACACCACTGGCGCGCAAGCTCGGGCTGAAGGACCACATGGCCGTGTGCACCGTGGACGCTCCCGGTCAGCTGATCGACTGGCTGCAGCCCCTGCCGCCGGGGCTGCGGTTCGTCGAGCACGCTGACGCCGGTGCCGATGTGGTGCTGCTGTTCACCGACAGCGCTGCCGCGCTGTCCCGCCACCTGGCCGGCTGTCGTGACAGCCTGCGCGGGGATGCCGCGCTGTGGATCTGCTGGCCGAAAAAGGCATCGAAGGTGCCCACCGACATCACCGAAGACACCATCCGCGCGCTGGCGCTGCCGCTGGGCTGGGTGGACGTCAAGGTGTGTGCCGTCAGCGAGGTCTGGTCAGGCCTGCGCCTGGTGGTGCGCAAGGAGCTGCGGTGACAGCCCGGCACCGCCTGAGCGGACGCGCGTCGCGGCGCCTGCTGCTGCAGGCCCTGACCGGCTGGGCTGCGGCCGGTTGTGCGCCGCTGACAGGGCCGTTGCAGGGCAGCTCGGTGGCCGCCGGTTCAGCGACGCCGCGTGTGGCGGCGGCTGCGGCCACCCCATTGCCGCAGGCCGAGATGCCACCCATCGAGCCGCGTGAATTCCGCGCCGCCTGGGTGGCCACGGTGGCCAACATCGACTGGCCCAGCGCACCCGGGCTGCCGCCCGAGCAGCAACGCCGCGAGGCGCTGGCGATGCTGGGCCAGGCGCAGGCCATCGGCCTGAACGCGCTCATCCTGCAGGTGCGGCCTGCCGGCGATGCCATCTACCCATCGGCGCTGGAGCCGTGGAGCGAGTTCCTCACCGGTGCCCAGGGCCGCGCGCCAGAGCCCGCATGGGACCCGTTGGCCTTCTGGGTGCGTGAAGCGCACCTGCGCGGCCTGGAGCTGCACGTCTGGTTCAACCCCTACCGGGCGCGGCCGACACCCGCGAAGACGGCGCTGGCCGCGCCGCACCTGGGCGTGTTGCGCCCCGAGCTGATGAAGCGTTATGGCGAGCAGCTGTGGCTGGACCCCGGCGAGCCCGATGCCGCCGCGCACACGCTGGCCGTGGTGGCCGACGTGGTGCGTCGCTATGAAGTGGATGGCGTGCACATCGACGACTACTTCTACCCCTACCCGGTGAACGTGGACGGCGTGGAGCAGGCCTTTCCCGACGATGAGTCCTACGCGCGCTACCGTCTGGGCGGCGGCGAACTGGCACGCGACGACTGGCGCCGCGCCAACGTCGACAGCCTGGTGCAGAAGCTGCAACGCACCGTGCAGGCCATCAAGCCCTGGGTGCGTTTTGGCGTCAGTCCCTTTGGTGTCGGCCGCCCTGACCGACGGCCGCCGGGCATCATCGGCTTCAGCCAGTACGACAAGCTGTACGCCGACGTGGAGCGCTGGTTCGAAAACGGCTGGCTCGACTACCTGGCACCGCAGCTGTATTGGCAGATCGACCGGCCGGGCCTGCAGTTTCCCGTGCTGCTGGATTACTGGATCGGGCAAAACACAGCGCGGCGCCACCTGTGGCCGGGCCTCTTCACCAGCCTCATCACCAAGGGCGAGCCGGGCACCGTGCTGGGGCCCCGTGCATGGCTGGCGCGCGAGGTGCTGGACCAGGTGGCGCTGGTGCGTGGGCGCGATGGCGCGGTGCCTGCAGCGCTGCTTGGGCTGGGTTCGGGCCCGGGGTTGTCGGTCGCAGCGGCCGCGGCGGCCGGCCCGGCCCAGGCGCCAGGCTTGGCGCCGGGTTTGGCGCCGATGGCAGACGCTGTGGCGGCGGGTGTGCCAGGCCCTGCCGAGCCCGTGGTGGCGGGGTCCGTGATGGCGCCGCCGCCAACCCCAGCTGCGGTTGCGCCGGCAGTGCCGGCAGTGCCTGCGGCCCGTGCAGCCCTTGTGGCCGGCAACCCAGGCGCCACCGGCCACATCCACTTCAGCATGGTGGCGCTGATGCAAGACCGCGATGGCATCGCCACGCTGCTCAAGTTCGGCCCCTACGCGCAGGCCGCTCTGGTGCCGGCCACACCCTGGCTGGCGGCGCCCGTGCCGGCTGCGCCGCGCCTGCGGTGGGTGGACCTGTCCGCAGGTCGGCGCGTGGTGGTCGACCTCGGCGGCGACGCGGCCGCGCAGCGCCTGGCCGTGTGGCGCCGCGTCGGCGGCCAGTGGCGCCTGGCCGTGTTGCCGGCGAGCCAGACCGTGCTGGACCTCGCAGGTGCCGACGCCGTGGTGGTCAGTGCCCTGGGCCGCAACGGCCAGTCGGGCCCGCGCGCCAGTCTGCGCGTGGCTGCGTTGACGGCGTTGCCCTCGCGTGCGGCCGCGCCGGCCACCACCACAGCGGCGCCCTGAGGCGCCATCCATCGAAGCGCAGCAACGTTCCCAGACCCAAACCCCATTCCAAACCCAAGCCCGAGCCCGAGCGCAAATCCAGCCCGGGCACACCAGCCCCGCAGCTCTTCCCCCCCCTCGACCGAACGCCCATGTCCACGCCGCGCACCGAACAAGCCCACGCCGACCATGCCGGCCTGGACCGTTACGACACCGCCACGCTGGTGCACGCCCTGGCCGCCGATCAGGCCCAGGCCGCGCTGGCGCTGCAAGCTGCTGCGCCGCAGCTGGTGCAGGCGGTGGACGCCGCCGTGCCACGCCTGCGCGCCGGCGGCCGCCTGATCTACGTTGGTGCGGGCACCAGCGGCCGCCTGGGCGTGCTGGACAGCGTGGAATTGCTGCCCACCTTCAGCTGGCCGCCAGAGCGTGCGCTGGCCTTGCTGGCTGGCGGCCAGGGCGCCATGTTCAAAGCGGTTGAGGGCGCCGAAGACGACGCTGCGCAAGGGGCCGCCGACCTGCGGGCCCTGCATCCGACGGCGAACGATGTCGCGCTGCTGATCGCGGCCTCGGGTGGCACGCCCTACGCCATCGGTGCGGCCCAGGCGGCACGCGCGGCGGGTGCGCTCACCGTAGCGGTGGTCAACAACCCCGGCGCCGCGCTGGCGGCGGCCTGCGACGTTGGCATCGTGCTCGACACCGGGCCCGAAGTCATCAGCGGCAGCACCCGTCTGAAGGCCGGCACGGCGCAGAAGATGGCGCTCAACACCTTCAGCAGCGCGGTGATGGTGCGCCTGCACAAGGTGTACGGCAACCTGATGGTGGACCTGCGCGCCACCAACGCCAAGCTCGTGAAGCGTGCGCTGCGCCTGACCATGCAGGCCAGTGGTGCCAACGAAACCGCGGCCCGGGCGGCGCTGCACGCCTGCGGCTGGCGTGTGAAAACCGCCATCGTGATGCTGAAGGCGGGCTTGTCGGAAGCCGCCGCCGATGAACGCCTGCAAGCCGCAGAGGGCAGCATCCACGCAGCCCTGGGCGCGCCTGACCCATGACCCACCGCCTGCGCGCGCTGGACGTTTTTCGCGGCGCCACCGTGGCGCTGATGATCCTGGTCAACAACCCCGGCAGCTGGGGCGCGCTGTACGCGCCGCTGGCCCACGCGCCCTGGCACGGCTGCACGCCCACCGACCTGGTGTTTCCGTTTTTTATGTTTGCCGTGGGCAACGCGCTGGCGTTGGTGTTGCCGGGCCTGCGTGCTGCCGGCGCGGCAGTGTTCTGGCCGCGCGTCATCCGGCGCACGCTGCTCATCTTTGCCATCGGGCTGCTGCTGAATGCCGCACCGTTTGTGCGTTGGGACGCCGCGGGTGATCTGGTGCTGCGCAGCTGGGACACGCTGCGCGTGATGGGCGTGTTGCAGCGCATCGCGCTGTGCTTTGGTGCCGCTGCGGCCATCGTGTGGTGGGCCGGCCGGCGCGGCGCGGGCGGGCCGCTGGTGGCCGTTGCCGCCCTGCTGCTGGGCTACTGGGCGGCGTGTGAGATCTGGGGCGCGCCGGGTGACGTGTACAGCCTGCAGGGCTGGTTCGGCACCGCCATCGACCGCCGCGTGCTGGGCGCTGCACACCTGCACAAAGGCGAAGGTGTGCCCTTCGATCCCGAAGGCCTGGTCAGCACCGTGCCGGCGGTGGCGCAGGTGCTGCTGGGCTGGTGGGCTGGGCAGATGGTGAGCCAGGCCCTTGCCGGCGGCATCAGCTGCATCGGCGGCATCGGCGGCCCGGCCCAGGCAGCGCCGCTTCGCCCCCTGCTGTTGAAGCTGTTCGCGGGCGGCGCGCTGCTGCTGGTTCTGGCCGCACTGTGGCAACTGCAAATGCCGTTGAACAAGAAGATCTGGACCAGCAGCTACGTGCTCTTCACAACTGGCCTGGCGCTGTGGACCTTGGCGCTGTGCATCGCGTTGATGCCGCCGCAAACGCATCAGCAACGGCAGCCGGGCCCGCCAGCGCGGCCTGGGATTGCGCCCGTTGTGGGCGTGTTGCGCGCGGTGGGTCGGGTGGCGGCGGGCTTCTTTGAAGTCTTCGGCCGCAACCCGCTCTTCATCTTTGTGCTCAGTGGCCTGGTGCCGCGCCTGCTGGGCCTGCTGCGTTGGCCCGCGGGCCTGGACGCACAGGGCCAGGTGCTGTGGGCCACGCCACTGCCCTGGCTGCACCAGCATGCTTTTGCACCGCTGGGCGGGCTGCTGAGCAACGACCCGCGCCTGGGCTCGCTGCTCTACGCCGTGGCCCACCTGTTGCCCTATGCGGCGCTGGCCTGGTGGCTGGACAGGCGACGCATCTACCTGCGCGTCTAGGAGCGTGGGCGGCAGAAGGCGTCGAAGCGAAACGCGCGAAAAACGAGTGCCCTTCGGTATCGATCTGCAAGCCCAGGGTAGCCCCCTGGGCGCAGCAGGCGATACCGGAGGGTGCCGTTTTCTCGCGCGTTGCAGCCGACGTCCTTCTGCCGCCCACGCTCCTAGGCCACCGTTGCGCAGGGGCGGCGCACACGGCGCGCCAGCGCCAAACCCGCCAGCCCCAGCAGCAGCAGCACCGGCGTGCCCACCTCAGGCACGGGTGTCAGCACCAGTTTCACGCTCATGTTTTGCCAGCGTTCATTGATGGGGCGGTTGGGGTCCAGGTCTTCGAAGAAGATGTTGATTTCGGTGGCGCTGGTGAACACCACGTCGGTGTAGCCCGATGGCAGCCCGGTGGTGGGCGTACCCGGTGTGTTGCCCAACACCGAACCACCGCCAAACGAGGTGTTGTTGGCGCTGGAACTGCCGGTGAAGAGCTGGCTGATGATGGTGCCCAACCGGTCGGGGTCGAAGCCACCGATGCGGCTGGTTTCGATGTTGGTCAGCCTGAAGGTGATCTCCTGGCCCGGCAGCACGTCGAAGTAACCCCAGTTGTAGTTGAACGTGGTGGGTGCGCGCGGCGGGCCAGGGTCGCCGACCAGCGTCAGGTTCGCGCTGCCATCGGTGCCGATCAGCCAGGGCGCGGCGTAGTTCGGCGGCGTGTTCGGCGGCGTCGGCACGCCGGGGTAGAACAAGCCGTTGCCAAACACCATCACCGGCTCCAGGATGTGGTCAAAACCGCCGGCGTTGCTGGTCAAGATGATGTCGACTTGGCCGGCTTGCCCGAACACGATGGGCGCGTCCACCAGCGCTTGTGCTGGCAGCGTGGCGGTCAACAGGGCCGCGGCCACCGCGCTTACTTTGGCCGACGTCAGTGAGGCGCCAGAACGGCGGGCGGCGCGGCGGGAAAAAGAGAGCAGCTGGGTCATCGGGGCCTCCGGGTGCCATGGACAGATGGCGCCGATGATTGGCCGCTGCCGTTAGTCAAGCGCTAGGAGCGTGGGCAATGTGGCATCAACCCCATTCAAAATGGCTGGACAGCGGTGCGCACGGCACCTGCTGCGGCTGCGCTTCGGACCCGCCCGCGCCGCGGCGCTCCAGGCAGCGGCCGCCATGATGGAGCTGGCCGCGGCGGTGGAACTGTCGCTGGCGCCCGACGCCGGGCAGCCGGGCTGGTCAGGCGTGTCGGTATCCTCGGCGCCATGAGCATCCATCTCACCATCATCACCGGTTCTTCGCGCGGCCTGGGCGAGGCCCTGGTGGCGCAACGCCTGCAGAACGGCCACCGGGTGCTGGGCCTGGCGCGCCAGGTCAACAGCGGCCTGCAAGCGCTGGCCGCAGACGCAGCCCACACGGGGGCGGTGCTGGAACAGTGGCCGGTGGACCTGGCTGACGCCGCCTTGGTGGCGTCGCGGCTGGCGTCCTGGCTGCAGGCTCAGGGCGGTGCCGCCGCGGCCACGCTGACCTTGATCAACAACGCTGGCGTGATGGCCATGCCAGCGCCGCTGGACTGCGTACCGCCGGCCCAGCTGGTGCAGGCACTGCGCGTGGGCCTGGAGGCGCCGCTGCTGCTGATGTCTGCCTTTCTTGACGCCACGCGCCACTGGTCGGGCAGCCGCCGGGTGTTGAACATCAGCTCGGGGCTGGGCCGCCAGGCCATGGCCGGCAGTGCGGCCTACTGCGCCGCCAAAGCCGGGATGGACCACTGCACACGCGCCGTGGCGCTGGAGCAGGCCGTGCAGCCCAACCCGGCGTTGGTGGTGTCGATGGCGCCAGGTGTGATCGACACCGACATGCAGGCTGAACTGCGCGCCAGCGACGCCGCGCTGTTTCCCGAGCGCGCCCGTTTTGTCGCGCTGCAGACACAGGGCCAACTGCTCACCCCGGCGGCCTGCGCGGCCCGCGTGCTGGCACTGCTGGACAGAGCCGATTTCGGCACCCAGACCATCACCGACATCCGCCAGTCCTGAATAGGTGAACGTCCGCTTGCGCCACGGGCACCCGCGTGCAGGGCTGGTCGCGCAGCGATGCGCCAGCGCTGGGGCCCGCATTCGGATGCCGAGCGCTGTGCAGATGCGCAACCGTCGGTCGCCATGAGCCTGCTGCACGACGCCGACTTCCGCCGTTACGCGCTGTCGCGCGTCACCGGCGCGGCGGGCGGCCAGATGCTGATGGTGGCGCTGGGCTGGCAGATGTACGACCTGACCGGCAGTGCCTGGGACCTGGGGCTGGTGGGCCTGGCGCAGTTTGTGCCCGCGCTGCTGTTGGCACTGCCCGCCGGCGCGCATGTGGACCGCAGCAACCGCCGCCGCGTGCTGGCCGCGGTGCTGGCGTTGCAGCTCTTGGTGGCGGTGCTGCTGGCCACCGCCACGGCCACCGGCTGGATGGGCCGCGGCGCGCTGCTGTCGGTTTCAGTGCTGCTGGGCGCGCTGCGTGCCTGGCAGATGCCGGCGTCACAGGCGCTGCTGCCGCTGCTGGTGCCGCCCGCGATGCTGCCGCGTGCGCTGGCGCTGTCGGCATCGGCGCTGCAGGGCGCCATCATCGCCGGCCCGGCCGCGGCCGGTTTTGCCTATGCGGGCGGCGTTGCAGCGGTGTACGGCCTGGCGGCGCTGGCCTATGCCGTGGCCACGCTTTGTGTGTGGCGGCTGCACCTGCGTGAAGCGCCACGTGTGCGCGAGCCCGCCACCTGGTCCACGCTGCTGGCCGGCCTGCGTTTCATCGCCCATCGGCCGCTGGTGTTGGGTGCCATCTCGCTGGACCTGTTTGCGGTGTTGCTGGGCGGCGCGGTGGCGCTGCTGCCCATCTTTGCGCGCGACATCCTGCAGTGCGGCCCGTCATGCCTGGGCCTGCTGCGCAGCGCGCCCGCGGTGGGTGCGCTGGGCATGTCGCTGGTGCTGGCGCGCTGGCCGGTGCAGCGGCGCAGCGGCGCCTGGCTGCTGGGTGCGGTGGCGGTGTTTGGCGGCTCGATGGTGGTGTTTGGATGGTCCACCAGCCTGGCGCTGTCGATGGCGGCGCTGGTGGTGTCGGGCGCGGCCGACATGGTCAGTGTCGTCATCCGCCAGACGCTGGTGCAACTGGCCACGCCCGACGAGATGCGCGGCCGCGTGAGCGCCGTCAACTCGGTGTTCATCGGCGCGTCCAACCAGCTGGGTGAATTCGAGTCAGGCGCCACGGCGGCCTGGCTGGGGCCGGTGGCTTCGGTGGTCTGGGGCGGTGTGGGTACCGTCGGTGTGGTACTGCTGTGGGTGCTGCTGTTTCCCACGCTGGCGCGGCACGACCGGCTGGTGCGGGCAGGGCCTGCGCAGCGTTGAGAGCGGGCGCTGGCCGAAAAGCAAACCAGCCGGGCTTGCCCGGCCTCTTGTCGTCTGGGTGGCGCTTTGTGGGCCGCTACTCGATGGCCTTCACCATGCCCTCCACCACCTTCTGGGCGTTGCCAACGGAGCGTGCCCTCGATCTGCGACGACAGCATTGCTTCGTGTCGCACGTGCATGGCCCCGACCGGATGTGCTTGTTAAAGAAAAGGGTGACCTGCGTTCATTCGGTGCGGCCCGCAGCTCACCAATGATAGAAGCCGGCGCTGGGCCGGCTTCGGTCTTATGGGGGAGCCTGGCTTCAGGCCCTCAACGCCGCCAGCACCTCGTCCAGCATCTTCTTCGCGTCGCCAAACAGCATGCGGTTGTTCTCTTTGTAGAACAGCGGGTTGTCCACGCCCGCATAGCCGCTGGCCATGCTGCGCTTCATCACGATGCTGGTGCGGGACTTCCACACCTCCAGCACCGGCATGCCGGCGATGGGGCTGGTGGGGTCGTCTTGTGCAGCGGGGTTCACGATGTCGTTGGCGCCGATGACCATCGTGACGTCCGTCGCCGGGAAGTCGTCGTTGATCTCGTCCATCTCCAGCACGATGTCGTAGGGCACCTTGGCCTCGGCCAGCAGCACGTTCATGTGGCCGGGCATGCGACCGGCCACGGGGTGGATGCCGAAGCGCACGTTCACGCCCTTGGCGCGCAACAACTTGGTGATCTCAAACACCGTGTGCTGCGCCTGCGCCACTGCCATGCCGTAACCCGGCACGATGATCACGCTCTTGGATTCCTTCAGCAGTTCGGCCGTCTCGGCCGCGTTCACCGGAACCACCTCGCCTGCCGGCTGCGCCGCACCACCGGCGGCCGCCGGTGCGGGTGCACCGCCACCAAACCCACCGGCGATGACGCTGATGAAGTTGCGGTTCATCGCGCGGCACATGATGTAGCTCAGGATGGCGCCCGAGCTGCCCACCAGCGCACCGATCACGATCAGCAGGTCGTTGCTGAGCATGAAGCCGGTGGCCGCTGCGGCCCAGCCCGAGTAGCTGTTGAGCATGCTCACCACCACCGGCATGTCGGCGCCGCCGATGGCCATCACCATGTGCACGCCGAAGGCCAGCGCCACCACCGTCATCACCAGCAGCGGCAGCAGGCCGGCGTTCATGTCATGCGCCTGCAGGAACACGCGGCCGAACCAGATGACGACCAGCAGCCCTGCCAGGTTCATCCAGTGGCGCCCCGGCAGCAGCAGCGGCTTGCCACCGATGCGCCCTGACAACTTGCCGAAGGCGATGAGTGAGCCCGAGAAGGTGATGGCGCCGATCAGGATGCCGATGTAGATCTCGACCTCGTGGATCGTCTTCTCGGTCGCGGTGGGAAATACGGTGGAGGTGTCCACGTAGCTCGCGAAGCCCACCAGACAGGCCGCCAGGCCCACCAGGCTGTGCATCAGCGCCACCAGCTCGGGCATCTGCGTCATCTGCACCTTCTTGGCGGCGAAGAGGCCTAAGCCCCCGCCCACCACCAGGGCGCCCACGATCCACGGGATGCCGCCAGCGGTCACCCGCGGGCCCAGCACCGTGGCCAGCACCGCAATGGCCATGCCCACCATGCCGAACAGGTTGCCGCGGCGCGCTGTCTCGGGGTTGGACAGGCCGCCCAGGCTGAGGATGAAAAGGATGGTCGCGCCGATGTACGCGACGGTGGCGAGGCTTTCGCTCATGTTGTTGTCTGCCTTCAGTTCATTTGCGGAACATGGCCAGCATGCGCCGCGTGACCGCGAAGCCGCCGAACATGTTGATGGCCGTCAGCACCAGCGCCACGACCGCGCACACCAGGATCAGCGTGTTGGGCCGGCTGGCTGCACCCGCGGCGTCCAGCGGCGGCGCCACCTGCACCAGCGCGCCGATGGCGATGATGGAGCTGATGGCGTTGGTCACGCTCATCAACGGCGTGTGCAGGCTGGGCGTGACGTTCCACACCACCATGTAACCCACGAAGCAGGCCAGCACGAACACCGTGAAGTGCGCCAGGAACGACGCCGGTGCGTAGGCGCCCACCAGCGCGAACAGCCCCGCGCCCACCGCAAACACGATGGCCAGCGTCTGGGCCGACATCGGCTCGGCGGCGCCGTGCCCGTGGCCTTTTGCCTTGGCAGCCGCCGGTGCAGCCGCCGCCTTGGGCGGCGCGGCCGGCATCTTGATGGGCGGCGCGGGCCAGGTCACCTCGCCGTCCTTGATGACGGTCAGGCCGCGGATGGCGTCGTCTTCGAAGTTGACGTTGACCACGCCGTCCTTCGT
>JANOZF010000151.1:0-2159 GCA_031429255.1 Rubrivivax sp. | reverse complement strand
GCGCACCACGGCCGCGTGGCGCGGCTCGGCCAGGTGCTTCAGGCGGAAGGCCACCGGGTCCAGCGCGGCGGCCAGCGCCAGTTCATCGATGAAACTCTCGCTCGCAAAGCAGGTGGCCATGCCATCGGGGTCGCGCAAGTGAGCGGTGCGCAACCCTGTGGGCAGCGACGCGCGCCAGTCGATGAGTTCTCCCCAGACGCGCTTGTGCTCAAACCGGTAAGACTCGGCCGACACCTGGAACAGGTCTTCGCTTCGCGTGACATGGCCGCCGATCAGCTGGGAGGCCAGGCTGTCGGAGAAGCGCTGCGTGCCAGAAGGCCGTGTGCGTCCGGACAAGCCGCGTGAGTGGTAGTCAAATGCCTTGACCTCGCCGGCTGCGTTCAGCCCGCCGCGCAGGTGGAACACGCCGGGCGGCCCCTTGGGGTCCCAGGCGGTTGCGTCTGCCCTTGCGTACTGCAGGCGCACCGGGCGCCCCACCGCTCGGGCCACGATCACGGCGTCGATGGCCGCGTCGTCGGCGTCGTTCATGCCGTATGAGCCCGGCCCGGGTAGCCAGATCACGCGCACATCGGCTGCCGGACGGCCCAGCAGCTCGGACACCGCACGGCGCAGCGGGTAGGGCTTCTGCCCGCCCATCCACACCGTCACACCTTCGGGCAACACCTGCGCCAAGGCACAGGCCGGGCCCATGCTGGCGTGGCTCTGGAACGGGTACTCGTACCGCGCCTCGACGGTGCGCGTGGCAGCTGCCAGCGCGGCGTCGACGTCGCCGTTGGACCGGTCCACCTTTCGGCCGGTGGCCGGGGCCGTGCGCAGCATCGTGTAAAGCGCTTCGCTGTCGCGCGGATAGCGCAGCGTCGGCTCGGACCAGTTCAGGCGCGTGCGCGCGGCGGCGGCGACGGCCTGTTCCTCGCGTTCGGCCGCCACGGCCACGAAGTTGCCCAGCTGCACCAGGCGCACGAAGCCCGGTGTGTCAGGCAGCGCCTGCACCCCCAAAAATTGGGCGCCGGCGGTGGGCGGGCGCAGCACGCGGGCGTGCACCATGCCTGGCAGCTTCAGGTCGACCAGCCATTCGTAGCGCCCGGTCACCTTGGGCGGAATGTCCACGCGCTGCACCGGCCGGCCCACCCAGCGGTACTGCGCTGCGGGTTTGGGCTGCACCTTCGGGTCCAGCGGCAACTCGAATCGGCCGCCCTGCAACAGTTCGGCATAGCTCAGCCGACGCGACGGGTCGGCGGTGACATGCACCGTACCGCCTTCGACGCTGAGTTGTGCCGCGGGCAGCGCCAGCCGCTCGGCCGCGCGTGCCACCAGGAAGGCGCGTGCCTGCGCCCCGGCCAAGCGCAGCGCCTGCCCGCCGTCGGTGATGCCGTTGCTCGACCCGGTGCCGCGCTGGTCCACGGTCGTGGCGGTATCGCCCATGCGAATCGTTACCACCGACAGCGCGACATCGAGTTCGTCGGCAACGATCTGCGCCAGCGCCGTCGGCAGGCCCAAGCCCGCGTCGATCTTGCCCACTGAGGCCGTGACACGGCCCTGCGCGTCGATGGCCAGCCAGGCATCGAGCTCGTTCGGTGGCAGGCCATTGCTGCCGGTGCGCGGCCCGGCGTCTTCGCCGGCATCGGCGCTGCCCGCTGCACGTTCGCGCGGCGGATTCTGCCCATGCACGGCAGCACCGAAGCTGACCAGCAGGCCGCCGCCCGCAGCCAGAAAGGCGCGGCGGTCGATGCCGCTGACGGTGTCCGTGGACTGTGGGCCGCTCATACCGAGGCCCTCGCCGCCAGCATTTGTTTGGCCGCCCGCTTGACGGCGCGCAGCACGCTGACCTGGGTGCCGCAGCGGCACTTCAGGCCCGACAGGCCCTGCTTGAGCTCGGCGTCGGTGGCGCGGGGCTTCTCGGCCAGCAGTGCCGCGGCGGTCATGATCCAGCCGTTGATGCAGTAGCCGCACTGCGCGGCCTGCTCGTCAATGAAGGCCTGCTGCACCGGGTGCAGCACCTGCTCGTCGGCGATGCGCCGGCGGCGCCGCCATTGCTCGGCCAGCCCGTCGAGCGTGGTCACGTCGCGCCCCGCCGCGGCCGACGCCGGCGTGACGCAGCTGCGCACCGCGCGCCCGTCCACATGCACGGTGCAGGCGCCGCACTGCGCCAGCCCGCAGCC
>JANOZF010000150.1:0-2213 GCA_031429255.1 Rubrivivax sp. | reverse complement strand
GCAGGGTTTGCATGACCTCGTTGCGAACGTCAGTTCGCACCTGAATCACGGCACCGATTTCCTCATTGAACAGCGCCTTTAACGTGAGCTCGTCACGGCGCGCGCCGACTTGTGATGCCCAGTTTTTGCTGTCGCCGGTATCCATGCGGCTATCGGTGATGCCGTCGCCCTCGACCAGCAGCATGTCGATGTTGAGCGACACGCCAACGTTGCCGGCAAAAGCCATTTCACACACGGTGGCGAACAGCCCGCCGTCGCTGCGGTCGTGATAAGCCAACAGGTGGCCCTGCGCCCGCAGCGCGTTGATCGCATCGACCAGGTTCACCAGGTCTTGCGGGTCGTCCAGGTCGGGCACTTCGTCGCCGAACTGCCCCAGCACCTGCGCCAGCATGCTGCCGGCCATGCGTCTTTTGCCGTTGCCCAGGTCGATCAGCACCAGCGTGGTGTCGCCGCAGGCGGGCCCGCCCGCCGCCGCGTCGACGGCCCGCAGTTGGGGCGTGAGCGTACCGCGCACGTCGGCAATCGACGCAAAGGCGGTGACGATCAACGACACCGGCGCGGTCACCTGGTGCGCGTCCCAGCGCGTGCGCATCGACAACGAATCCTTGCCCACCGGGATGCCCACGCCCAGCTGCGGGCACAGCTCCAGCCCCACGGCCTTCACGGTGTCGAACAGCGCCGCGTCTTCGCCCGGTTCGCCGCAGGCGGCCATCCAGTTGGCGCTGAGCTTGACCCGGCTCAGCTCGATGGGTGCGGCCAGCAGGTTGGTGATGGCCTCGGCCACCGCCATGCGGCCGCTGGCCGGGGCATTCAGCGCCGCCAGCGGCGTGCGCTCGCCCATCGCCATGGCCTCACCCGCAAAGCCCAGGTAGTCGGCCAGCGTGACGGCGCAATCGGCCACCGGCACCTGCCACGGGCCCACCATCTGGTCGCGGTGGTTCAAGCCCCCGACGGTGCGGTCGCCGATGGTGACCAGGAAACGCTTGCTGGCCACGGTGGGGTGGCGCAACACGTCCAGCGCCACCTGCTCCAGTTTCACGCCGGTCAGCTCCAGCGGCGCTTCGGTGCGCGCCACGCGCTGCACGTTGCGCTGGGTCTTCGGCGGCTTGCCCAGCAGCACGTCCATCGGCATGTCGATCACGCGCTGCCTTTTTCCATCAACGCCGGGCCCGTCTTCCAGCACCAGTTCGCGGTCGTCGGTGGCCACGCCCACCACCGCGTAGGGGCAGCGCTCGCGCTCGCACATCTGCACGAACAGCGGCATCAGCTCGGGGTTGACGGCCAGCACATACCGTTCCTGGCTTTCGTTGCACCAGATCTCTTTCGGCGCCAGGCCGCTTTCTTCCAGCGGCACCTTGTTCAGGTCGAAGGTGGCGCCCTTGCCCGCGCCATCAACGAGTTCCGGGAAAGCGTTGCTGATGCCGCCAGCGCCCACGTCGTGGATCGCCAGCACCGGGTTTATCTCGGCCAGGCTCCAGCAGTGGTTGATGACCTCCTGCGCCCGGCGCTGGATCTCGGGGTTGCCGCGCTGCACGCTGTCGAAGTCCAAAGCCGCGGTGTTGGTGCCCGCGGCCATGCTGCTGGCCGCGCCACCGCCCATGCCGATGCGCATGCCCGGCCCGCCCAGTTGCACCAGCAAGGTGCCGGCGCCGAAGGGCAGCTTCTTCACCTGGCCTGCGCTGATGCTGCCCAGCCCGCCGGCAATCATGATGGGCTTGTGATAACCGCGGCGCACGCCCGCCACGTCCTGCTCGAAGACGCGAAAGTAGCCGCCCAGGTTGGGCCGGCCGAACTCGTTGTTGAAGGCGGCCCCACCCAGCGGGCCTTCGGTCATGATCTGCAGCGCGCTGGCAATGTGCTCGGGCTTGCCGATGGGCTTGCGCTCCCAGGGCTCCGACGTGCCGGGCAGGTGCAGGTTGCTGACGCTGAAGCCCGTCACGCCCGCCTTGGGCCGCGCGCCGCGGCCGGTGGCGCCTTCGTCGCGGATTTCACCGCCGGCGCCCGTGCTGGCGCCCGGGTGCGGGCTGATGGCCGTGGGGTGGTTGTGCGTCTCCACCTTCATCAGCACATGCGCCGTGTCTTCGCGCAGGCCGTACTGGGGCGCGTTGGTGAAGCCTTGTGGCAGCCAGCGCTGCACGGCGTGACCCTCCATCACGGCGGCGTTGTCGTCGTAGGCCACCACCGTGTGCTGCGGGCTGGTCTTCTCCGTGTGG